>NZ_JBHIRH010000003.1:0-260974 GCF_042196945.1 Bartonella sp. AA81SXKL
TTGGGGCCTCCAGAAATCACTAAGCCTGTTGCATCTAGGGCAGTTGTGCCTGCCTTTAAGCTCGTTAATGTAACATCCTTAGCTAAATCAAATTTTACCTTATTATCCTTATCACCTTTTGTAATGTTAAGATTTGTACTTCCAGTGGAAAAATCTACTCCGCTATCCATAATGACTGTTTTAGCATTTTTACCGTCAACAGACAGTTTCCAACCATTTTTTCTTACGACATCTTCTAAGTCTTGCAATTGTCTTAGATTCACTGCGTCTGCATCTTCACTACCAGCCGCTACACCTGTAATTTGGCGCGTTTTTTTAGTATCAGCATCACCAACACTGACAGCACCTAATGTAGATTTCCAATAAGATACCTCATTCGTTGCAGGCCCCTGCAGCATAGAAGTATATCCTGAAACACCAGCAGCCCTATTGGCTACAGAATTGCTTCCTATAGCAACACCCCCTACTACCTTCACTTGCGATTTAAAGCCTAAAGCTGTACCGCTGTCCACCTCCACCCGTACAAAACGACCAACAGCAACCGCGTCATTCTTTAGTGCCACTATATCTGCACCAACAGCAACGGATCCACCTCTATGGATCTCAGATTTAGAACCTATGATAACAGATGCCGCTAGATTTTTATCTCCTTCAGCTAATACCGCCTTCGCTTTATAACCAATAACAACACTGTCCACGGTTTTCGCATTAACATTTTCACCAAAGATGACATTACTTCCCGATACACCACGTTGCATTCCCTCTGTTGAACCACTCCGTAAGATATTAGACACATTAATAATATCTGTATTTTCATCATCCTGTACAAGCTGTTGGTTTAAAGAGCTATCAACCACAAATGACCGTGGACTGACGAGAGACTTTTTATATTGCCCTCCTGCATCTAGGGTTCTTGCCAATACATTTTTGCTATCCGCCATCAAAACATTCACGACAGGACTATAATCACTTACACCAGAGAGGGTTTTAGTTAAAAAATTTGCATAGTCATCGACAGCATTAATCTTTTCTAATCCCGCTTGATTGAGTGCTGTTAAATAATTGTCTTTTGAAACAGAAGAAGCATTCAAACCAGCAACAGAGATAATGCTTTGCGGATAAGAGACACCAGCACTGTTAACACCTTCGAGAAAGGTGTTTCTAAAATCAGGATTTGCTGAAAAAACAGGTGTAACATTCGATAAAAATGTAGCCGCTGTAGCCAATGAAAGAACTTTAACAAAAGAAAAACGAGAAAATTTTAAATCGCTCCCTACTAATTTTGTATATAATTTTTTCATAATGAACTCCCCAATGAAAAAATAACTATAACCACAAAAAAAACACATTTAAACGCTACAAAGTTCTCTGAAATTGGTTTTTCTAAATATATTCAAAAGCTTAATGACTGATTGAAAAGATAGAGAAGTTGATGTTTTGTAGTTAACGTGCTTTGTTCTCTTACCTTTCCTAAAAAGGTAAGTTTTCTTGTGGTGGTTGGTTTTTTTAATCTTTAAACCTGTTGGTTGTTTTTTGCAAGGGGTAGAATTGGTTTAGTATATTGTTTTTATAACTTCCTCCAGTAAAATTGAAATACATTTAAATATATACCTTTGTATTACTAGAAAGTTTTTTAATAGATTTTTAGAGAGTGGAAGATTTTTTAGATTTAAAAGTTAAAGCAGAAAATAATGGACTTATAATTTATGAAAAAACTCATTATCTTATTTTGAAATAAGAAGTTCATTTTGTTGAAATCGTCCGGTTTTTCTGTTTTTTAAACCTGTATTTATCGTTATAGCGCTTATCAATTTATATATATATATGTATTTTTACATACGTAATAACAATTCACCCCTGCCTCATGAGACAGGGGTGAAAAGGAATTTTTTATGTATTTTGTTTATTATCAATTCAATGTCATATTGAATCCCGCACCTACACCCCAGTGACCTCCAGAAGTTGTTGCAGATATGTTAGAGCGGTATTTTCCATTTTCTGAGGTGTAACCTGCACCAAAGGCAAATGCAGACTGACTACGCCATAAACCAGTACCAAATCCAACGCTTAATTTTCCAGGTGTATCATTGTAGCGTAAGTTAGACACCGCAAGACCAATAGCCGCTGCTTGTCTTGCCTCTTTTTTCACACTCTCAATACTATAGTTTAAAACATCAAACTTCATATCTGTATATTGCTTAGCCCGATCAACAGCATCATCAATCGCATCAATCACAATATTATTAACCCGTTGATCTGTATACTGCTTGGATTCATCAAGAATAATCTTCATCTGTTCTTTAGTATAATCATGAAGTTGACCACCATTTACAGCCTCTTTCGAGCCTTTTTCAATTTTACCATCAGCGACATTATCAATCAGAACAGGTTCACTGGCATCCCCCCCCGCTAATGTGATTTTATTGGTTTTTTTGCCGTTTTCATCTCTATCATAACGAACAGCGTCCTCTTCAATGCCGTCAACTCTATTATTGATGTTATCAACTTTGGCATCAATATTGATAACTGTATCACCAATATCAGCAATCGTATTGGAAATGGTATCAACTCTGTTGGTAAGATGCTTCACATCTTTTTCGACACCAGTGACACGTTCATTGGTTTCCCAAAGTTGCCCACCATTGACGGCATCTTTCGAGCCTTTTTCAACTTTACCATCAGCTACATTGATAATTTTATTCGGCTTTCCATCGCGACCAGCATCATAGGCTTTTTCTTTATCATTCCACTTTAAAGCATCTGAATCGACCTTGTTGATGACATCATCAATACGGTTATTAATATTTGACATATTTTTATTGACGTCACCAAAAGCATCAGCGACATTATGGTGCTCTGTCTCAACAGTCGTACCATCAGCATTGACTTGAACAATCTTAAAAGTAGGATCTGTCCATTTGCCATTCTCATATTTAGCACCGCCACCGAAATAATTCGCAAGTTGGTTATTCATGGAATAAAGTTGGTTGCCCGTAATGGCATCTGTTGAACCTTGAGCAATCTCACCATCTAAAAGATACTTCAATTTGCTGTTTGTTTTCTGCCCATCTTTTTCATGACGTGCAACAAATGCTTCTTCCTCATCATCCCACAGTAAAGCATCTTTAGAGAAATTTTCAATTTTCTGATTAAACTCATTGGATACATTCGTTAAGCGTTGATTCACATCTTGAACATTATTATCAAGACCTGTTAAAGCATCACCAACATTGTAAAAATTAGCCTTCCCTACTTCACCACCTACAATAGCGGATAAAGTATATTTCAGCCCTTCAAAAGCACCGTTAATGAACTTTGCACCACCGCCAAAAAACTTTGCAATATCTGCTGATATTTTATTAATCTGACTACCATTGATTGCATCGTTGGAATTTTCAGAAATGCTACCATCTTTCACGTTACGAAGAGCAACTGGTCCGTTGTTCTTATCGCCGCCCAAAGTTACACTACCATAATTAACACTATTATCGTCATTCTTATCATAGAGAACCGCAGCAGCAGTTACTGTCTCAATATCTTTCGTAATATCCTTTATGCTTTTATCAAGTTGGTCTTTGTTAACAGCTTCATCCCCCTTCTCTGCTGCCTTAACACCAGAAATGGAACGCGCTACACCAGCATATCCCGCAATATTGATCTCAGTACCAGCTGTATCCTTACCTATGGTAATAACATCTGTATTTTTCTCTTGCTTAACAAGACTATTTTTTACCACTTCGGAAATCTTATTATCAATATTTGTGATAGAAGTATTAACACCTGTAAACGCTTCCGTAACATTATGATAGGTCTCCCCCTGAATAAGGAAAGCTGGTTCTATACCGTTCAATACATCTGTACTACCACCAAAATATTTCGATGTATTTTGAGCAACTTTTGATAAATTATCAGTCACAGCAGTAACATTCTTATTCGTAGCAAACAACTGTGAACCATTTACCGCTTCCGTTGATGTTTGAGAAAGTTCTCCATCTTCTACACCGGAAAGTGTACGATCCATACCACTTTTATTTACAATGCTGATTTCAGTACCACCTGTTGCCTTACCGATAGTGATAAGACCTGACCCATTTTCTTGCTTCACAAGACTATTTTTTGTCACATTATTAATCTGATTATAAATATCTGTGATAGAATTATCGACACCTTCAAAAGCATCAGCGACATTATGGTGTTTTTTCTGAGTAATGGTACCATTCGCTTCACGCTGAGAAATTTTGAACGTAGGATCTATCCACTCTCCATTCTCATAGCTCGCACCACCACCAAAATAATTCGCAATCTGATCACCCATCGTATAAAGTTGGGAACCATTTATTGCATCTGTTGAATCTTCTGAAACATCACCATCTAAAAGATACTTCAGCTTGCTATTTGTTTTCTGTCCATCTGTTCCATGACGTGCAACAAATGCTTGATCCTTTTCACTCCACAGTAAAGCATTTTGAGACAATTTATCAAACTCATTGGTTACATGCTGTATATTTTTATTTACATTTTTAACATTTGCATCGAGCCCTGTCAAAGCTTCGCCAACGTTGTAAAAGGTCTTCTGTTCTACTTTACCATCTGTAGAAACTCTAGATAAGTTATATTGTGGACCTGAAAAAACTCCGTTATTAAATTCTGTACCACCACCGAAAAATTCTGCAATATCCTTGGATATTTTATTAATCTGGCTACCATTTATCGCGTCTGTTGACTCTTCTGAAATATCACCATTTAAAAGGTGGGTAATCTTACTATCTGTTTTACGTCCATCTTTTTCATGACGTGCAGCAAATGCTTGTTTACCATCATCCCATAATAAGGCATCTTGAGAGAACTTATCAAATTTATTATCTACATATTTTATACGACTATTCACATTTTTGACATTCGCATCAAGCTTTGTTAAAGCATCACCAACATTTTCAGCTATATACTGAGCTACTTCACCATCTGTAGAAACTGTAGATACGTTATATTGTGGACCTACAAAAGCACCATCCTGAAATGCTGCATCCCCACCAAAGAATTTTGCAATATCTCCAGAAATTGTATTAATCTGGCTACCATTTATAGCTTCTTTCGAGGACTTTCCGATATTACCATCCGCAATACCAGAGATAACTCGATTTTCACTATTAGAATTGGCAACATTGATTTTGGTACCATCTTTTTGCGCACCAATTGTAATGAGCTTTTGCCCTTCATCCCATTTAACAAGACTATTTGCTGTTACATTGTTAATCTGTGTATAAATATCTGTTATAGAATTATCGACATCTTTAAAAGCATCCGTTACATTATGGTGTTCGTTACCCTGAACAGTAAAAGTTGGCTTGAAACCATCAATCACATCTGTACTACCACCAAAATATTTTGATATATTATCAGCATAATTGAAAAGCTGATGACCATTTATTGCTTCTGTTGAATCAGAACTGACTTTTCCAACTGCAACGCCAGAAATAATTCGATCCTTGCCTTCAGAGTTGGCAATATTGATTTCGATACCTTCTTTTTCAGCACCAATGGTAATATTTTTTTTACTTTTACTCCATTTAACAAGACTATTGTCTTCTATCTCAAACTTCATTTTATATAATTGTGAAAGATTAACAGCATCATGCTCATTGCTACCATCTGCGACTCCTGTAATTTTTGTATTGGCGGCATGAATACCACCCTTGGTCATTCTTGGTCCATCTTTGATCATGAAACCGGCATTACTCATTCTGCTATCCCCTGTTTCTACACGACCAACTTTAATATATTCGCTTAAATCAAACTTTACTTCATTGTTATCACCTCTGGTAATTTTTATATTTGTGTTCTCACTCTCATTATTATCATCGTCTTTCTGCTTAACTGCAACAAAATTCACCGTACTATCAGCTTTAACATCTGTAGCATTATCACCATCAACAGAAAGCTTCCAGCCTGTTTTAATTCCTGCTGTAAAATCTTGTAACTGTTTATAATTTACTGCATCAGTATCATCAGTACCAGCTTTCACTTTTGTAATCTTTTTACTACCAGCATCAATACCATTGGCTGTTATGCTTGGACCACCATCAACAAACTTAAAGCCATCGTTGCTCATAATGCTGTTGCCTGTCGTAACACTCGTGAGCTTAAGAGTATCATTCAAAGAAAATGTGACTTTGTTATTGTCTTTTACAATTTTGATATTTTTGCTTCCATCATCACTCGCACCAGCAACAAGATCTACTGTACTCCCAGCTTTAACATCTGTAGAATTGTTACCATCAACAGAAAGCTTCCAGCCATTTTCTGCAAGTGTTCTTACCTCTGTCAACTGCTTATAATTTACAGCATCGGTTTCTTCTTCTCCCTTAGCTACTCCTGTAATTTTTTTATCACCAGCATTAATACCATTCAAAGTTATGCTTGGTCCATTACCATCAATAAACTTAAAGCCATCGTTGCTTATAATGCTGTTGCCTGTCGTGACACTCGTGAGCTTAAGAGTATCATTCAAAGAAAATGTGACTTTGTTATTGTCTTTTACAATTTTGATATTTTTGCTTCCATCATCACTCGCACCAGCAACAAGATCTACTGTACTCCCAGCTTTAACATCTGTAGAATTGTTACCATCAACAGAAAGTTGCCAGCCCGTTTTCATTCCTGCTGTGAATTCTTTCAGTTGCGCAACATTCACTGCATCGGTATCATCTTCTCCTTTTGCCACTCCCGTGATCACTTGCTCTCCAGCATCAATACCATCAATAGTCATGCGTGGCCCCTCATTAATAATAAAGCCATCACCGCTCATAGAGCTTGTTCCTGTAGTGACACTTATCAATTTAAGATTATCACTTAAAGCAAAGTGCATTTTCTGCTTCTTGTTTTCATTGTTTTTTTCAATCGTTAAGTTATCTTGCCCTACTTCACTATTTTTCACTGAAAAATCTACGGTATTGCCTGAATTCACATCTGTAGGATCGGTATCGTTAGCAGAAAGTTTCCACCCCCCTCCCCCTGCTATGATATCTCTCATAGCTTTTAGTTGCGCCACGTTTACCGCATCAGTATCTTCACTTCCAGCTGCAACCCCTGTAATTTGTCGTGTTAGCGTACCATTACCACGACCACCAACTTCACCAACGCTAAAAGCGCCTGTGGTGCTCTTCCATGCTATACTGGTTTTTGTTGTCCCTTTACCTGTTGCAGGATCATAACCAGCAACCCCCTTCTCTCTATCAGAGATAGCCCCACCACCTACAGCAACACCATCTTTAACAAGCACTTGCGAATTTACACCAATGGCAACCGAATCTTCTTTTTCAGCATAAGCTTGCGTGCCTATAGCTATCGCATTTTCAGCATTCGCGATTACTTTTCTGTTAGGATCATTTTCTTCGGTTCTGTCAGAGCGCCTGCCCCCTATTGCAATAGCACCTGAAGCTTTAGCTTCAGCATCTGTACCTATAGCAATCGTATAACTCTTTTCTGCCTTTACCTTTGTACCTAAAGCAATACTACTGTCACCAGAAGCAGTTGCAAGCCCTCCAATAGAAACTGAAGATTTGCCCGATGCTTCTGAGCCTACACCCATAGCAACACTTGCTATACCACTTGCAAGTGCGGAAACACCAAAAGCTTGTGCACCCCCTGCCTTTGCTGTCGCACCTGCACCAAATACGGTTGAATAATTACCCGTCGCTGCAGATCCACAACCCGTTGCAAAAGAATAAACACCATAAGCCTCAGGCATTGCATTAACGATACCACCAGTCGGTGTCCCCATATAACCACCTAAAACTCTACCATTAGCGCTACTCGTGTATCCATCACCCGCCCAATTAACCTGTTCAGTCGTCGTGCCATAAGGTTTACGATTTCCAAAAACTTTCTCACCAACAAATCTCTCATATTGTTGCTCTGCGGTTATTCGTTGACTATCAGCAATTCCTTGTTGTTGTTTGCCGCCACGACCAATAACGTTGTCTACACCACAGAAATCATCATCACCAGCAAAAACAACACTACCATGACTACCGTGTGGATACATGACATTACCACCATTTGTGCTCCTAACTGTCTGTCCTGTTATTGAGAGATTCGCAGCAAAAACAGGAGAAACACTCGATAAGAGTGTGGCCATTACCGTACTAAGAGAGACAACTTTAATTAAATTTGGTGTGGAATATTTTTTTTTCATAAGAATCTCCTCCTACAGAGTTCAACATCATCACAACGCGCGAAAACACACATGGCAAAACCCTTAGTTTGCGCACTTCAAAAACCAATAAATCAAGACAAAACTCCCCCCTACGATACCGATACTTATCGGGCATCGACCTAAAATCTCTGCAACAACATCGAATCTAGAAAAGTCCCCAACCCTTTTAGCTAGAGGGATTCAAGCTAAAAAATAAATAAAAACACAAGACTTTGAAAATATACCGTAATCTCCATTCAAAAACACTGCGATTTATCTCTTAACAAAAATAGTTTCACTAAAGAGCAATTCTACTTTTCAAATAAAGCGCATCAGAAGAATGGCAAGAGTGTAAAAATAATTTTTTATAAATTTGTAAAAATACTTCTCAATAAATTAGCTGTTCTTATAAGCACAAATTTATGATTTTTTTAACTTATCGCACAATGTAATAATGACGATTATCATGATAATCTCACTTTTTGTTGCGAGGTAAACTGTTTCAATATATTATACATCCCTTTGAAAGAAATCTGTCTTAAATATAATGATGCACGCTCTGTAAAAAGTTTTAACGTACTCATCTTATCATCTTCATAAAAAGACAAAAGTGCATCTATAAATAGTCTTTCGTTCTTCTCTCTTATATATCTGTTACCCTTCTATAGGAACAAAACATCGTCATTGTATTTTCACTATTGTATAAATTTTTTAATATCACAAACCTAAAAGAAGCTGTTTTCTAAACTCTTTCCTCTCACATAACCCACTGTATTTTCACTGTTGTCCGTATCTTTTCTTCAACCAACAAATATTTCAGGAATGATGCTATACTCGCTTCTTTTTGAATCAATTTTGTTTGTATTGCTACCTGTCGTTCTTTTTATGAACCGTTTTATTTTTAATCAGAACAGTCTATTGATTTATAATGATAGTTTCTCGTTTTTCAGGTTGAATAAGAGACTCGAAGATCGTGAGATTCTCACATTCCAAACTTGGTTATACAGCAGAAAACCAAAAAAGTTTTATTTTTTAAAAGGCTGTTCATTCGTATCTTATGAAATTTCTAGATGTGCTTTTCAGTTTCGATTTTACGCTTTAAATGTAATTTTAAAAGTGGCAAAATGGCTTCGACTTCTTCTATATCATTGAGGTTTTGAATAAGCTCTTGCAATCTTCCATAAAGCTCTGCTGCTAATTCCGCAACATCTTCAGGAGAAAGTGTTATTTTTGCATCATGATAGGTCGTATAAACTAAATGTCCAAGCTTTTTCATCAGCCCAACAGGTATCGCTTGCGGTTTAAAACCAGCTGCTTTTGCCTTTGCCATATCTGAAAACATCTCGCCATTTCCCGTTACTAGCCAATCTAATGAAACACCACAAATTTCTTGATATTTGGAGAGCGCAGAGGCTGTAGGCTCACTTATACCAGTTTCATAAGTTCCTATAGAGCCAGCAGTGATACCAAGATGTTCAGCAAACTGCTTACGCTCTGTAAAACCAAGAGCGTGACGCACTTCACGAAAACGTTTTGCCAACTCAGTTTTAGGTTTTGCTTCCGGACGAGCCAAAAAAACACTCCAGGATCAATATAATTGCTGACTAAATAATTATATTGATTTATATCTATTATTACTGCCCCTTAAGAAGAGCAGTTATCACATACATAACCCCACAAAAACGGATGTTACAGCATCCATTTAAGCAGGAGCGAAAATTATGACAATTACAAAAAAATGCAATCGCCGTGGTACTTTTCTGAGCTGCGCCCCTGTAATATAACCTTGGAAAAACTCAAGCCTATCAGAGGCTATTTTCCAGAGTCAAAAACATTTGGACACAGGCCAATGAAAAAACTAAATGCGCCACTGCCAACTCTATCAGTTTGCATGCCAAGCCAATTCTTGCCAACTGCTTTCTCAAAAGTTGCAGTCATATTCTTTCAAAAGCAAAAAGCCTAATACGATTCTCTTCATTTCATGCTGTGCAATATACCACTGAAATCTTATTACAAAAATATGCTAATGCATTTCCCATAGGTTTTTATAAGGTAAAAAGTTTATCAATGTCTAAAAATCAATATAAAATAGGCAAAATAATTGGTATTCTACAAAAAACGAGATTATCACTCGTTATTAAAAAGTTAGACGTTTACAAACCCTGTTTGCTTATTTTATATATTAATGGCACTGATTTAGCTGTAACTGGTAATAGAGATTTCAGGGTGTTTGGTTTATCGTCAGAATACTCTTCCTCTACGCATATTAAAAGCCTTTTGGCAATGTATTTTAAATGCTATAAATTCTATAGTAAACACATTGCCATCCATATTTACAATTGGGCGCTTCAAAATCTTGGAGTAATAAAATCTTTAATAGGCTTTGATTTAAAAGCGCGTATTTTGCAGAAAATTGACAAAACCATGAGGTTCGTATACATGGCAATTCTAAGTGATGATAGTGGAGTGATACTTAAAAAAGCTGCATGGAAACCCGCAACGTTGAGGAATTAAGCATGACCTCTTTATGCGATAAAGAATTATCTGATACACTGGTTGGTCTTTATGACGACTATCAACGCGGTTTCGACATTGGAGAAGAGCTTAAATTGTGCGTGGATTTGGCGTTATCTCTTGAATTGGAACTCAGTATTCACCGTTTAAGTGAAACAGATGCTGTTTTAAAAAAAGAGATTGTGCAAACCTTGCATCGTCGTAGAAATACTCATTCCAGTGAAGATGAAATTGATACAATTTTTCATATGGATTTTGAAAAACAAAAATAATACAATACTCTCCCCATATGATACGATATTACCTCATTGCTTTACTTTCTACTACGCTTAAAAAAAAAACTTTCAAGAAGATTTAAAGTGTTACGTTTTCGTCTTCTTAACAACAGTGAGATGAATTAAAGAAACGCATCAATTCTTTTAGATCATTATCAAAAAATAGAGAGTATTCTCTAGCATACATCAATTTATGCTTTGTTCATTAAGCACCAACTTTTACATTTTCTCAACTCTCCTTTAAAAGCAAAATATGAAATGTGCTGCAGCGTAAATGTTTAAAAATAGCGTATATTGACCACTCTTAAACGTAATTTATTGTTTTTCATGTTTATAAAACAGCACTATGAGTATTCCAACAAACGCAACAATGCTTTGAAAAAAATATATCGATTGAGGTGATATGTTACTGTTATCGCTTGCCATGATGAGATAGACTCCGAGGATCAAGCATCCAGAGATACCATTAAAACTTGCCTGCAATCTTCCTTGGTATTCAGGATCACAAGAGAGTTGTGATAAAGAAATCGAAAGAGCCCAACTCGAAAGTCCAAATCCAATCATAAAGTAAACAGGAAAAACAACAAAATTGTGTGTATTAACAGATAAAATAGCGAGGCCAATAGCCATAAAAGCTAATAAAATGGCTAATGTTTTCCTGATAGATAAAACTTTACAAAGAAGTGGTGAAAAAAACGCACCTGTCAATACGCCCATAGAATAAAGCACCTCAAATATTGCAAAGGTCCTGTTATCCGCATGTAAAACCTCTTGTATATAAGGAACGAGAATAACAGGAATGGTCATCAAAAGAGTCATAATAATCATCTGGCTTATATAAGGTACAAAAAGAGCCGGATTCTGTTTAAAATAATGAAGGGATGCTGTATAATTTTCCCACCAATTTTGCTGGTTTTGTTTTTTAGATCTTCGGTTTTTAGGTACCTTCATTGCAAAATTAAATAAACCAGCAATGATAAAGAATATACCACCTATTAGAAGAGTTCCTTTTGTTCCTGCATAGGACAGTATAAATCCACTTAAGCCCATACCTACGATAGTGCCAAGTTCATAAACCATATCGATGGTCGCATTTGCATTGATGAGCTGTTCCTTCAGCACAATACTTTGAATTAAAGAAATAGCTGATGGCATATAAAAAGGGATAAAAATACCCAAAAGAGCAGATAAGACCATCAATTCAATTTCTATACCAAAATGCCAAAGCATTACCCAGCTTACGATTACCAAACCTCTCGCAAGATTTGAAATAATAATCTGCGTTTTACGGTTATATTTATCTGCCAATATGCCAAAAATAGGCGCAAAAATAATGCTAGGCGTCCAAAGAAAAAGCATCATCAACGCTACACCACGGATTGAGCCCGTCTGATTGTAAGCGATCCATGACAATGTAATATAATTTAGTCCACTTCCAAATGTAGCAAATAAGCCGCTCAAAGTAAAATAGAGAAAAGTTCTATTTTCAAATAAAGCAATGCGTTCCTTCAAATTTGAAGTGAACATAAATTATCCTCTAAAATGAATACCAGTCGATATGCATAATACATCCTGTTTAAAAACAGGCATTCTTACAATTTTCATTTTAGATCATTAAATTTAAGAAAGCAAAATTTCTTTTTTGAGGCTTTTACAATCTTTGTGCTGTTGTATGATTAATTCTTCTATGAAAACAGAACATTTATGGACAAAAACAAATTTAATATTTTATGTGCGTTTTATTCAGAAGCTACACCTTTATACATATGTGAAACAATTTTACGGTATGGAAGCTTCACTCACATCATTGCCCTTATTATTCCGTGCACTAAAATATGTTCGAGTATATCCTTCCATGTCGTTCTTCTATCACCACACTTCGTCTCTAAAAGAATAAACATACTATTATCCTCACAATAAATACTGCTAACTTTTCTACTCCCCTTCTCTAAATCTTTTAAAACAAGCCCATTACAGTTAGTTTTCTAATTAAAATATATAACGTAATATCTTCCTGAGCAGTTAAATTATTGCAATCATATCTCTAAAGTTTCAGATTTAGAGTACAAATACATAAAGGAGGATTTATCGTGGATAACTTGATTAATAAATGATTTTATTCATAATCAAAACAAACCTTATTTATATGATGTCGTATTTGATGATGAATTAAAGAAATAGGAGCAGTTCCATCAATTGTTATAAACTGCTCATCTATTTCCGATAACACTTTGTATACTTTGTAAACTTTTTCAATAAAAGAGAGTTTTTCTTCGTATTTTAAGTTTAAACCATCCCTTTTCTGCAACCGTTCCAGTATAGTAATGGGCGGATCAGCTCTATCTTTTCTCAAACCACTGCCCTCGCTATAAGCATTTGATATCCGATCCCGTCAAAAAGCAGCAGAGCAATTCTTGGAAAACATCGCTGAGATATTGAAATATGCCTTGCAAAAGCGTTTAAATCAAATGTTTCACTATATTTTTCGGTATATTCATAAACTGAAATTAAGAATATTATAATAAGACCTCAAACAACGACGACGCCCAAATCAGCCGTAATAAAGCCTCCTAAAACTGAACCAATAATACCTCTCTATCAGACAGACTACCATGTAAAGGTTTTAATACAATACCTTAGCGCTAATGCCATAAATGTTTCTGATAGATAACGAAGTTTATTGTCACAACAACATCTAACAACGGTCAATAGAAAAACCTAAACCTTGAGTATAAATAAAATCAACTTGAAAGCGCAAAATATATCTCTAGGACATAGTTATATTCGTTATCTGGCTTTCCCCTTATTGGCAAGCCTCCGCAACAGACGCAGTAAAAATACCAGCCTCTATCGCTATTCATTCTCCTGAATAATAAGCTATCACTACCATAAACATCAGCGTTCAAATTTTTCCTACCGAAAAAACTTGACATGCCCAGTAATATGTGTGTATTCATTATTTGTAAACATGATGTGTGCTGATTTATAATACTGCGTGTTTTTAAGAGATTCCGAAATGGGGGGGATAATGTGCACAAGAAACTGATGTTTCGGTTTTATGGGCTTGTTGTCTTGCTATATCTTTCTGATATGGTTTTATTTTTAAGTAATCTGTGGAATGCTTATCGCATAACATCCTCATCGGTTTTCCTAGGCGTAACCATGGCTTTGGGCACCATTATGCCCTATCTTTTGAAAAAAAGCGGTCTTGTGCGCATTAAAGCCTCATTGCGGTTGGTCGATTTATACAAAAGGCGAATCATTATCTATAGCCTTCTTTTATTGATTGCACTTTTCCATTACGCTGATTCCCCCTTTGGTTTTATCGCTGTCTCTATCTCTATCGGCTATCTCTCTTTGATTACCTTAAGCACACTCGAGACTTATAATACTAAACTAGCACTTAGTGGTTATATTAGCGCCCAAAAGGCTTCCCGCATTATGCAAACAGTGGTGCAAATTGGCGCCTTTTTGGGAGCAGCATTGAGTGGTTATCTCTTAGAAGCGACCAGCCCTCGAGGGGCAGCGGCTGAAATTGGCTATAATGGTTTGATTGTGACACTTTGTTTGTTTGACATCATTATAAGCCTTATAGCCGGATATATTATCTTTTGCGATGAATACAACGCTACAGATACCACAGCACCTGCAACCGATAAGAAGACAGCACCTATACCGCAAGCGGATGGACTCTCCCGTGAGCTTAAACTTTTATGCGTCTGCATAGGGCTTATTGGCTTTCATATTTGCGCTTATAATACGCTGGCAACCATTCTTTTTCAGAGTGTGAAAAATTTTGGCTCTGAATATTATGGACTTTGCAGTGCGGTTGCGGGCATGGGCGCTTTTTTGGCTGCTTTTATCAAAATCCCTCGCTTTGAATTTATTCTCCCAGCCCTTATGTTGAGCGTGGCTGATCTTATTTTTAGCACCACACAATCACCCTATTTGGCTGTGGTCTTTTGCTTTTTTATTGGCTTTTCAATGAATACCATGCGAATTAATGCCCGCAAACATACGATTGAAGCGACTAAAACAGAGGCTCAAGCAGAGCTGGTGGGAAGCTATAGCGGTATGCTTTATACTCTCTCCCAATCGGCAGGTTATGTTATCCTTGGTCTTCTTACAAGCTCTGCCCTTATGGGTCCTCAAGCAGCTGTTTATCTTCTCCCCCTTATAGGGCTAATAATCTTTATTTATATTCTTTTCCTTTTATTGCAGCGGAACAAAGTATGAGAAAACCTATTCTTATTGTCGACCCTTTCTCCACGGGTGCCCTCTATGCCCCTGCTTTGCAAAAATTAGGCTATGCTTGCTATGGTGTTGTCTCTCAACAAGCTCCTTTTTCACACTATATGCTTTCTTATCAGGGAGAGGGCATGGCAGAAGCGAAGCTTCATAGTGTAGATGAGATAAAGAAACGCTTTCCTATCGGCGCGATAGAGGCCGTGGTCGCAGGCGCCGAAGGGGGTATTTATTGTGCAGATCAATTGGCGGCTTATTATGGTTGTCTTGGGAATAACCCCTTGACTACCGATTGGCGACGGAAAAAAGCAGCGATGCAAAAACGCCTTTGTGAAAATGATTTATCTTACATCCGATCAAAGATTCTTACAAAAAACGATTGTACTCTCGATGATTTTGAAAGCCACAGCGGCTATGTGGTAAAGCCGAATGATTCTGGTGGAAGCGATGGTGTTTTGTTTTTCTCCAGCCGTGAGAAAGTGGCGGCATGGTCCTCTAGAATCGACTGGACACAAAAAAATATTTTTGGCGCACCTAACGATGCTTATTTGCTCCAAGAAAGATTGGAGGGAGAGGAATACATCGTCGACGCCGTTGTAAATGGAGAGGCTATAAAGATATGTAGTTTGTCACGATATAAAAAAGGTATTCATAATGGAAGTACTTTTGTTTATGAAACGCTTGATGTGCTTGATGCTCAAGATCCCTCTTATGCCCCTCTTATCTCTTATGCAAAACAATGCATTCGCGCACTGGGGATTGAATATGGACCTGCGCATATGGAAATCATGCAAACAGCTCGTGGTCCAGTAATGATCGAAGTAGGAGCCCGTCTCCACGGAGGAATTGCACCCACCTTGTTCGCGCATTGCTATGAAGATGATTTACTTGAAAGCTCCGTTAACCTTATTGCAGGCGTGTTTTCGCAAACCCCAAGTCGCTTTAAGAAAAAAGGGCGTATTATCTTCCTTATCAACGAGATCGACGGTCATATTATAAAAGATGTTAACGTATGGCGGCAAAAGCTTCATTCTTGGGAAAATGTGGTTCATTTTACGCTCTTTTTTAAAGAAAACGAGCCCCTCCCCCTAACCATCGATTTAAATACCTGCCCTGCCATTATAGCAATTTGGGGACACAGTGATGATGAATTATCAGCTTTGGAGAGGGTCATTCGTAGCAATTTCTTATAAAATACAACAATTGGGAGGAAAACATGGATTCAGCAGCGCAAATAATTGAAAATATAGACAAATATGAAAAATGGAAGCAGGTCGTTTTTAAAGAATTCGATGCAACCATGAATAACACAATTAGACCTTTTCCCTGCCTATTCGGTGTAAATGGATACTCAAAAAATATGCTTAGATTTGGGTTCTACAATAAGTTGACCGCAAAAAATATGATGGAAGACCTGATAACTTATTGCGATAACTATAAAAGTTTTGGAAAGAACACATCTTTTGTTGCATTCGAGAAGCCTGCCCCCGTACAAAGTATCGAAGTTTATAGAGAAAAATTCTTGTCTATACTTAAAGATTTGCGAACTCTTGATGACCAAGAATGGCCTAAGCATATACCAAAAAATATGGACAATCCTTTATGGGAGTTCTGCTTTCATGGCGAGCCTATGTTTATAGTTTGCAATACCCCATCCCATATAAACAGAATAAGTAGGAGAAGTTCTACATTTATGTTAACTTTCCAGCCTAGGTGGGTTTTTTCTGATCTGCTCGATACAGAACAAAAAGCAAAAAATGCATTCTCCGCTGTAACAAAAAGACTTGAACCTTTTGATATTATAACAAAATCTCCTTTTTTAGGAAAATATGGCGAACCCCAAAATAGAGAATGGACGCAATACTTCCTGCAAGATAATAATATTGAATCCCCACCTTGCCCATATCATATAATGGAGCACGATAATGACTAAATTTTCTAAAATTAAATTAAATAAAAATATCTATGATATATTCAAAATGATGCTTCCAGAGCAAGGATCAATAGAGATACAAAGAGATTTTCCCAAAAAAAATACACGATTGGCATATTCACCAGGTCGATGAAACTCTCTTAATTATAGAGGGAGAGTTAGATTTTTTCTATAGCGAAAAACATATAACCTGTACACCAGGAGATATTATACATCTACCTGCCAATACAAGGCACAAATCAATTGCGGCAGATGTAGGATGCATATATGCAATTGCTACAGAAAATCTCACTATTGGAGATATTAGAAATGGGTAACCGCACGCTCTTTAATGGATTCTTTCTCATACAGGATTTTATTCTTTTACTCCTGCTTCCCATAATGCGCCCATAGATTCTGCGGAAAATAAGGCTATGAAGTTTACGTCCTCTACCCAAACCAACGTAGAAACTTTTCAGAAACGACATTTTACAGTACAAAATAGAACGTTATTCTTTAGGAATAAAAAATGGATCAAGCTTAACGGATTAAACAAAAAGGAAATAATTTTGTTTACAGCTTTATTGTCGAGCATTCACGAATGGATTCTGGTATTATCTCTATCTGAAACTCCCTACAAGCATGAAGCAGAAAAGTTATCAAGCATATTTAGTATACCTAATGAAAACTGCTATTACCATGCGTGATGGCTCTAAAATGTAGATGGATTTGAATTTTTAAATAATTTTTAACTATTACATCACTTTATTTTCATACTTTTTAAATAATATTCAATAACTTAAGTAAAATAAATATTTTTATTTTGGGTTTTGTTGTGTTGTTAATCTAAAGCATGTGAAGAGAATATATTAAAGAATTAAAATATTTATATATCGAAATTGAAGATGTCCTATTTTACCCAAAAAAGAACTATTATGACATAAGTGAATTTAGCTATTAATCTTTTGTTGCCAACAAGTGGAAAAATGATGCTGAATGTAGAAAAAATTGCATAAGAACCTTTAACAAAAATGATTAAAATTTAGATAGAATTACAAGGTATAAAATAGAATTTATTCCATCAGCGCTGCAATTTTTTCTGGTTAATTTATTCTACCAATATCATTAAAGCTTTCTTCTAATGACATCGTCTATCATTGGAGGGAGATATATGATTGTTTTTCGAATTGTGACAGCACACAAATTTCGTGATTTATTTTGTCCATTAAAAGATGTTTGTTAGTTGAGTAAGTTAAAAAAATACATAGAATTCCGTATAATGAAGTGTGTATGTATAAAACTTCTCAGGATGATCGTATTAATAGCAATGTTAAAGGGGGGCTTTTTTTGGAAAAATTGTAAAGAAATTATGAGTATCTCTAGGAGAAAAAACTCTGATTTTTAAAACAGAGAGAAACATTGATTATAACAGCTTATTAAGCTAAACGCAGAATATTTATCCTAATAATTGATGGTTAATTGTAACGGGATAGTTTTTTGATAATCATAAAGAAAAAGGTATAGAGCGTGTTTCTTTTAGTTAAGAAAGAGTGTTGCTCATTTTTTTTCTAAAAGTAAGCAACTTCAAAGCTAATTTTTTGTTCTTATAGTGGTGAGAAAATAATTGTCGAAGTCAGTGAAGGGAAGCTTCCAATAGATTGTTACAAAGTTTAATAAAAGTTGGAATACTTAAAAATTCTTTAGTTTCTATTATGATTTAAGAATACCAGGTTAGGATACGGAGAATTCAAGAGCTCAAAACTTTGTGATAATATTGGTTTAGAATTACATCTTGTTCATTCAGACGAGATGAGCCAATTATTATATGTCATAGAGACATATGGGTGGAAAATTTAAAAAAAGCTTATCCAGAATCTGACTTAAAGGTTATTGGAACTTTAGTAGTAAGATTGGCTTGGTCTCATGTTTCTCAAAAATTAGTAACCAATCTTGTTGTGACTAGACTAAATTTGGAAGATCTGCTCACTGAGCGTTTTTATAATATTATGAAATGATAAAAATATTAATATTTCTTCTTGTCCGGGACATGAAGCCGGTGCTATTTGTATTTATTATCCGTTGCACCATTGTCCGAAATATATTTTAAGTGGTTGTCACTTGAAATATGCCTTGGAAAATTATTTGGCAAGAGAGCGTACCTATATGTATTGGAAAGTAATTTCCTATTATTTGTCTCAATCTATGGGTACAACGTTGCCAAGTATAGAATTCATGCTGACAGATGACTTTCAAAAAATAAGTGCCTATAACGCATTTGAACTAAACTTTTATGAAAAACTGGAATTTAGTACCGAACCATATTCGACAATGGAGAAAATCATAAAATGGCTTGAGTCTCTGTTTAAGAGGGGGGAGGCTATTGCGTAATTCTGTTTTTCTTATGATTGTGATTGGTTGTTTGACGAGTTTTTGTGCTAGTGGTGTATTATCTATTGGCCTTTCTTTGTTACAATTCCAAGATACAACGGGAGAAGCGTCTGCTACTTTAAATGTCGTTAATTTAATCGCAATTGGAATTGCTGGCTTATGTTTGGGAAATGTGTTGGCGTACTATCAAGGCTTTATAATTGGGTTTTATAGTCAAATTATTTGCGCTTGTTTATTGTCTTTCTTATTATTTATGAACAATCCGGTACTTATTTTATTTGTATTTTTTTTACTTGCTCTCTTGATGGGGGCTGATAACCCAAATAACAATAGTGCCTTGAATCAGCTGGTTCCAGCTCCCAAACAAAAAGCTGGAATTTTTGCATTTTACACTAGTTGCTGTCAGTTTTTTGTTATTATATCCCCATTGCTTATATATTTTATAATTGCGCATTTGGGGCACAAAATAGCCATAGCCTTTATTGTATTTATCTATCTTTTGAATGCCTGCTTATGGTTTCGTATAAAGTCTATACAACAACTAAACAGAGCAAAAGAGCTATTAAAAAAGCCATCTCAAAAAGCTTATGGAGTTGGGTTCAGGTGCCTTTGGCGGATTTCTGCGTTGCGTTTTTTAACGATTAATCGTATTTTGAATAATTCTCTCTATACGGGGCCTATTGTTTTATTGCCACTTGTTCTTGCTTCTATAACATCAGATAATATAAAATTTACAGCTATTCAAAATTCTATTTTTGCTTTGTTAGCACTGGGTTTTGTGATCAATGGTCTTATCTCATCTTATTATTTACGGAAATTTCCATCTTTAATTCGTTTTTTTGTATGGGGGGCACCGGCTTTTGCCGTGATCGCAATCTCTTTTGTTTTATATTTAAATTTTACTCAATATTCCCTTTATATTATGGGTTTTTTATTAGGTATTGGGCAATTTTATTTTAGGATATCGGGAATAACAATTGGACAAGCTATAACACCTAGTGAAAATTTAGCCGAGGTGATTTTGGCAGGCGATGCCAGTGTACGCATCATAACAGCTTTATTTTCTATTGTGCTTTTATATGCAGGAAATTTTTTTTCATTTTCTATATTATACATCCTATGTGTATTTATAGGCTTTTGCGCCCCTTTATTTATTTTGCACGGACTATCTATTTACATACAAAGCTTAAAGATAAAAGAAAGCGCCACATGAATGATATTCAATTATTACGTCAGCCTTTTTTTGATTATCGTATAGATAAAAATTTTGTACAAATATTCATGACATTAATTTTAAATAAGCACATTGCGTGAGAAAAGCTGAGGTGTTCGTTACCTCTCATGTGGATAAAACGCATTTAGCCCGTTAAGCAACGAAATTGCAAATAGCACTATGATCACCATTAATTCTAAAAGCTCTACCAGAAGTTAGTGATAATGGCAAAAATCCTTTAATGATATTTGAAGAGATCGTTTATGCTAGATCAGGTTATCTAAAGATCGAGAGGAGAGGAGCTTAAAAAGTATAAAATTCATGGAAATTCAACAGCAATTTCTAGGTGTACATAATGATAGGTATAGATCGACGCGAACTGGTCAAATTCAAACAATAAAAAATCCTGCAAATGCTGAGCTTTTTAAACTATGTCATATCAAGCATATGAAAGTTCGTTTTAAATTAATGGCGGAGAGAGAGGGATTCGAACCCTCGATATGGTTTCCCATATACACGCGTTCCAGGCGTGCGCCTTCAACCACTCGGCCACCTCTCCAGAAGTTTGCACTATACCCAGAAAGAAATAACGTGCAAGTCTAAACTATACATTCAAAACCCAAAAAACAAATTCATTTATTAAAGTAAGAGCTTTTATCTGTTGAATAACAAGCACATCCCTTCTTTTTAAGAAAAAACTTTTTTCGTGGATAGGTTTGTAGAATACAATAATGAGAATAAAAAGATTGTCACCAGTTATAAACTTTCATGCTCATTTACGCACTTTCTGCTTCACAAAAAAATACTTCTCTTAAAATTGGCATACAGTCCATAGTTTTACACAACCAAATAATTAAAATCACTTACTTATACGTCATAGGAAGGGATGGTATGTGGGGAAAGAACATTTTAAGAGAGGATAAGTGGCTCTTATGCATTTTCTTAAATAGCACGAATTTTTGCAACATTGAGAGCTGTAAAATAGTGTGATGGTGTCAGTTTTCTCTTTCATAGGATTATATAATAAGCCCTACTCTAAATCCTCTATTCAATTTCACACTTCTATATTTAGTTGATACTAAAGAAAATAAAATTCAGAAAAAAACTTTGCATTTTTAATTTAATATGTATGAATATATTTTATTTTCTGAAATGAAAAAATAGTCTCATTTTGATCAAATACAAAATAATAAAAATGCAAACCTGTTTTCATTTTTACCATATACTTTTAAATTCAGCTTTACAGTTTTCAAAATATCTAAAGTAATCTCAATTATTTAAAAGAAATTACGTATTACTTCATACTTTTGATTATCGCATTCTTTAAGCGTGATATGGTCTCATCACAAAACAGAATACTCTAAAAATACTATTTTCTTTCTCATCCACACGTTTGTAAAAAAACATCTCTTAAAGCTTGCCACATCTACCTCATACGGTATCTATGAATGGTATAAAATCTATTGGATAGCATCATCTTTCCTTAAATAAAAAGTAAAAGCCAAGTACTATCAAGCTATTTGTCGCCTAATGTTAAAATATCTATTGCTATTTGAGAGAATGCATAAAAGGAATTTATTCTTTCTTAGAGTGTTTTTATCCATACATTACTCCTCCTTGTAATGTATAAAAGAGTAATTTTTATTAATTAAATATAGAGAACTTTAAAACGAAAAAACCCTACAATATTCAGGGTTCTCATTATGTAAAACGATAAATTACCACTATAAATTAATATACTGTATTAATGTTTTACAGCACTAAAGATCTGATTAGTCTGCAAAATGAGCTCGTTCTTTCCCCTTAATGTTCTTTATCACCTTATATCCTTGCTTAGAGCACGTACAGCTCGTGCAGTTTCACATTGTAATGCTTTTTGTGCTAAAATTTTCATATCTTCAAAACTATGAGTCTGTAAACACGCCTTTACTGGAGAAATATCGCAAGATATCATAGAAAGCTCATTAATTCCCAATCCAGTCAAAATCATTGCACCAAAAGGATCTCCAGCCATACCACCACATACACTAACCCAACACTTATGTTGTGCAGCTCCCTGAATAGTCTGATAAATCATACGCAAAACTGCTGGATCAAGGCTATCAGCTTCAGACACAAGGTACGGATTTTGCCGATCAACAGCCATTGTATACTGTGTTAGGTCATTGGTTCCAATTGAAAAAAAATCAACATGGGCGCTCAATACATCTGCCATAATGGCCGCTGCTGGAACTTCGATCATAATACCAAGTTTTAATTTTGGTGCATTAATATCGTTGCGGATTTCTTCTGCAATCTTTTTTATAGCGACAATCTCTGAAACAGACATGACCATCGGAAACACAATCCATAGATCTCCACCCTCTTTTGCCGCTCGATATAAAGCACGTAATTGAGGCACAAAAAGATCACGTCGACGTAACAAAAGCCGCGTTCCTCGAACACCTAAAAAAGGATTGTCCTCTTTAGATAAATGTAAATGCGTAACCTGTTTATCTCCACCAATATCAAGTGCACGAATAATTAATGGCTTATCTCCTACAGCTGTAATCATCGCCCGATATATATTAAATTGTAGCTCTTCATCCGGAATATATGGATTCTCTAAAAACAAAAATTCCGTGCGCATGAGTCCAACACCTTCAGCCCCTAAATCAAGCGCAACAGGAACCTGATTTGCGTAGTTGACATTAGCCATGATACGAATTCTTTGACCATCTGTCGTTTGCGCTGGTAATCTACATGCATTTATTTCACTGACACGTTTTTGCGCAACAGTATCAATATGCCTTTGAGCATCTTCAACGTCTTCAAGCGTAGGATCAAGATAAATAAACCCGTTATCGCCATCAATAATAGCCTGAATATCAGACTGAATTGCTAAAATATCATCACCTGTAGCAACAACCATTGGAATACCAAGAGTACGCGCCAAAATAGCTGTATGAGATAATGGACCTCCCCATGCTGTTGCTAATCCTTTTACCCTTGTACAATCAAGTTGTGCTACATCAGAAGGAGAAAGGTCATTTGTAACCAGAATTACACCATGTGGAATATCATTTAAAAAGAACGATCTATAGGATGGATTGATTTCACCTAAAACACGTCGACCAACATCAACTAAATTAACAGCACGTGCTGCTAACAAAAGATTATCTACCTTAAAAAACATATCTGAAAATTGACGAACCGCTCTATCCCAAGACCAAGCGACACCATGACCTTCCGCTATAAAACGACAAGCTTGAGCTATTAAATTTTCATCTTCAAGCAAAACCATTTGCGCAGAAAAAATCGCAGCAGAATCTGCTCCCATACGCACTGTAATATCAGAAATCACAGATGCCATTTTATGTTTTGTTTTTGTAAGAGCATTTTCAAGACATGCTGCACCAGCTGCAAAATCAATTGGCTGATCTATTATGGAAATATCATTTTGCCTTAAAACAAAAATCTTACCAAATGCTAATCCTGAACTCGCTCCAACACCAGAAATGCCTTTTTGCATAGAGCGTGGATACCAACCATGAAAAGCCTTTGTTTGAGATTCCATTGCTCTCATCAGACATTTTTCACTAATACTCACTTTTTTTGCAATAGCAATGGCATCATTGAGAAGTTGTGCTCCTTCTGCAGCATCTGTAGAAAAAATCAGAACATCACCATTTTTTGCTCCTAATTGCAATAAACCAACCAAATTTTTCATTTCAACGGTATATTGACCATGGCGAACTCTGATAGAGTTTTGAGCCTTTTTCGCAAAATCAACCCATAGAGAAGCTGGTCGTGCATGAAGACCACTTGGATAATCTAAAGTCCATTCCTGACACACCGAAAGGTCACCAATAAAAGTTTTTTCTATCTTCATCTCTTGGTCAAACAAAGTTGTAACAATTTGCTGTTTGTCCATAGTTGTTGCAAGTACTTCAAGCTGTTTTTTATCAAATAAAAGAGACGTCAATTTTTTACAAATTTCTCTATAGCGATCTGGACACGCTGCAATGGCAATAACCAAATATGCTTTCTTGCCATCCTGCCACTCAACACCAGCAGGCACCTGTATAACAGCAACAGCATCCTTGATAATTAAATCACGATTTTCAGCCATACCATGAGGAATGGCTATACCATTTCCAAGCCAAGTATTGGTTGTTTCTTCACGTGCAAGCATACTTGCCAGATAACACTTATCAACTGCACCAACCTGCACAAGCAATTCAGCAGCAGCATAAATTGCATCATTTTTATGATCAAAAGCAGCTGCAAGTTGTACAGATCTTATAGACAAGATTTCACCATCAGTAAAATCTACATTCATTGTTTCTGCTTTCTCATATCTCATCATGAATTCAAATTGCCTCACATTTGAACACCAATATCTCTGATACATTCCTTTTCAAAGCTGCATTTCCCAAAATACAAGCTATAAATACCACCACAGCTCTCTTTATATTCTACAGAATATAGCTAAGTGAGGTGCTTAAATACCTCAATATAACCGATAAAACAATTAGATATTATTATCCACCTAAGTGCTTAAAACCATCATAAACAAGTCTGCCTCTTACTCTTTTACTTTACAAAGACAAAACCCCATTTTTTACAGCACCAATCACCTGAAAAACTATGCTTTCAAAATGCTCTCATTATCCTAAGTTATCCAACATAACTTTTCATTATTCTCCCTACAAGAAAGCATCCTTCCTAATCATCCGTAACTTCAGCTAATATTTTAATTGATTCCTCAAAGTTTATTTAACCTATTATCCCTCTTTATAAATTCATTACATAATTACAAATTGCTCCATGCAACTTATCATCTTTATTCCGTGCTACCCATCTCTTATGATATCAAACTCTCGATATATAATATTTATATATTTTAAGCTACACCTTTACTTCAATCAATATCGCAAATACACAATGCCCTCTGTCGCACATTTGCAAAGTACGACATCCCCCCCAAGCACCATCACCAACTACTAAAATCAAGAAAAACTCTACAAATAAGATAAATAAAGTAAAAAATGAAAAGCAATTATTGCCTTAACCCTAGCTCTTATGCTTGTTTATTTTCAACAATACACAATAATAGTGAAATCAGAAAAAATATTCTTGAAGGGCGCTGATTGCACGTTGGTTATTTTTATATCTTTAAACACCGTACTCCTTAAAAATATAATTTCACTCTCGATTTACCGAAAATTCCTTAATGCACGTCACTTTCAAAGTAGTTTTGACTACCTTCTTATGGATTTTTATCCCTATGTCTTTTTAAATGAATAGCCCCACCTATCCACACTACCACCTAAAAACAGTATGACAACTCATCAATACCACAATGCCGATAAAAAGACCCATCTTTATCAAAATGATTACATCAATAATGCTCTCATTAAATTTCTCATAATTTTCTGAAAACAAACTGCTTCTCTTATAAGAAATTACTCAACCCTTCTTCATACATAAAAAGAAAGTCTCTCCTCACTGATTATTATACAGAAACTTATCAATAAACTCTATCATAATATCAATATGTTCAGTATTTAAATACTAACATAACAGCGCACAAACTTTTTCCCTCATTGAGAAAAGCCATTTCCCCAATTCTACCTTTTTATCTTCTACATTTATTATAGTACCAACGCAAAAAGGGAAAGATGAGATTCATCTTTCCCTTTGAATACTTATAAAACCACAACTACAATTCAATGAAATCCCGTTGATGGCTAGAGAGTGTTACAGATTACTCTGCTGCCTCCACCATAGGAATGACTGAAACATAGGAACGATTACCCGCTTTGCGTTGAAAAGAAACCTTTCCATTTGATAATGCAAAAAGCGTATGGTCTTTTCCAATGCCGACATTGTTTCCAGGATGCCAACGTGTACCACGCTGGCGAATAATAATATTTCCGGCAATAACGGTTTCACCACCAAATTTTTTAACGCCTAGACGTTTCGATTCTGAATCACGACCATTACGCGAGGAACCACCAGCTTTTTTATGTGCCATAGACGCTCTCCTTTAATCTTTCTTACTCTTTGATGCTACAGATGCTTTCTTCTGCGGCGCAGTCTTTTTTTCAACCGTTTTTTTAGCCGTCTTCTCAACAGAAGCAGCAGCTTTTGTTTCTTTTGGTGTAGTTTCTTCTTCTTTTATAGGTTTCGCAGCAACTTTTTTAGGTTTTGAACCACCCATTAAAATTTCTAAAACACGAAGCCTCGTAAATTCTTGACGATGGCCACGCGTGCGTTTAGAATTTTGGCGACGGCGCTTCTTAAATGCGATAACCTTGCGCCCACGTGCCTGTTCTAAAATCTCAGCTGTCACCAATGCATCAGCAACGACAGGGGTACCAATAACCGCATTACCTTCTTGCCCAACCATTAATATATCATTGAATTCAACCACATCACCCGCATTTCCACTAACTTTTTCAACTTTTACCACTTGATTAGCAACAATGCGGTATTGCTTACCACCAGTTTTAATGACTGCGAACATTTTTTATCCTTCCGTTCACTCCAGCTCTTATTTAATTTCTGCCTTGAAATAAGGGGAAATAGGCTGCTTTTTATCAGTCGTAATAGATCTCAAAGAAGGATAAAACCTTCTTTAACACAAATATGCGCAGATTTCCCCGCGCTTATATTTTGTATATATGAAGGAATTTCTATTCTCTGTCAATAAAGTCCCATAAAAAAGAAAAAAAGGTTGTACCAAAAACAATTGAAGGTTATCTACCCCTTATACACTCAAATAGTGCCAATTTTTGTTTCACTTTATTATGGAGAGATGGCTGAGTGGTTGAAAGCACCGCACTCGAAATGCGGCATAGGGGCAACTCTATCGGGGGTTCAAATCCCTCTCTCTCCGCCACAGTTTATAAAGCGATATTGTAGCTTGTGTAGCTTGACAGCAGGTTTTGTGTATGTAGCTTGCCAGCGGGTTTTGTATAATTTGCCACTAGGTTTTGTACCAATTTATTTTTTTCGAAGGATTTTAAGGGGGGTCTCAAAGGGTCTTCAAAGACCTCTCAAAGGTCTTTATCGTTTTTGCGAATAAATTCTCATTTTTACAATTTTTGCACTTTTTTGATTTTCTGTTACATAAATCTAATCCAGATAATAAGAGAACGTATAGTAAAATTAAAGAATTATCTCATATTTCTCTCTCATTCTACTTTTGCTTAGTCAGTACAAAAACTACTGTAAAATTATATTTATTTTGCACGTCTTGCTTGAATATGTGCTAGCAACCCTAATGTTGAACTATCACGATTATCCGCTTTACTTTCTCCACGAAGAATTGGTAGTAACTCGTTTGCTAATTCTTTACCAAGTTCAACACCCCATTGATCAAATGAATTAATATTCATTAAAATCCCTTCAACAAAAGTGCGATGTTCATAAAGCGCAATAAGACGACCGAGTGCAAAAGGTGTTAATGAATCTTGAACCAGCGTAATGCTGGGACGGTTTCCTTTAAAACTTCTATGACGTGCTAAATGGTCTGCTTCACCCTCATCAACTCCATTTTTTATCAAGATATGCCGAGCATCTTCAATACTACGCCCCTTCATCAAGGCTTTTGATTGTGCTAAACCGTTTGCTAGCAACATCTCATACATAGAATGTAATTTTTTCTCATGCCCTTTTATAAATAAAATAAATTCTACAGGAATAATATCTGTTCCTTGATGCAGAAGCTGAAAAAAAGCATGTTGACTATTTGTTCCTGAATCCCCCCAAACAATTGGACCACTTGAAAAACTTAATGGTTTTCCATCCAGCGAGACTTGCTTACCATTTGATTCCATATCAAGCTGTTGTAAATAAGCTGGAAAATGTATTAAACGCTGTGCATAAGGAATGATAGAACGTGATGAATAACCACAAATAACACGATGCCAGAATCCTAAAAGAGCAAAACGAATAGGAATATTTTTATGCAAAGGCATTGTTTTAAAATGTTGGTCCATTTGCAATGCACCATTGAGAAATTGGCGGAAATTTCCACCACCTATTGCAAACATAACAACAAGTCCAATGGCTGACCAAATTGAATAACGTCCTCCCACCCAATTCCAAAATTTAAAAACTCTTGTGGAATCTATGCCAAATTCTGCTACTTTATCAAGCGCACTTGAAACAGCAACAAAATGCGTACCAATGGCTTCTTCTCCTAAATGTGAACAAATCCACTGACGTGCAACTTGAGCATTGACCATTGTTTCAGCCGTTGTAAAAGTTTTAGAAGCAATGACAAACAGCGTTGTTGCTGGATTCAAAATAGAGAGAGTATCAGAAATATGGGCACTGTCAGCATTCGAAACAAAATGACACTGTGGACCATCATGATAAGGTTTTAAAGCATATGTGACCATTGCAGGACCAAGATCAGAACCACCAATACCAATATTGACAATATCACTTATTCTCTCGCCACTGCTTCCCTTATAGCTTCCATCACGCACCTTTTCAGAAAATCTTTCCATATCTTCAAGGACGTCTTGAATATCGCGAATAAGATTATGACCATCCAACATGAAAATTTCATCAGCAGGTAAACGTAATGCAATATGAAGAACTGAGCGTTTTTCAGTTGTATTAATCGCCTTACCAGAAAACATTGCATCACGCCGGCCTAACACATCTGCTGCGACCGCTAAATCATCTAGAAGTTGCAATGTTTTAAATGTCACACCACATTTTGAAAAATCGAAAAGAAGATCATCAAGTCTGAGGGAAAAATGGGAAAAACGCTGTTCATCTTCTACAAAATGCCGACGAATATCATAGACCCCATCCTTTGCGGCATGGTTTCTTAAAGCTTTTAATGTGGCTTCAAAAGCCATTTCATTTCGAATCGAAAAGCTATCTCCCATAAGCTTATCCTATACGGTTATTGATAATGAAATCTATGCCCAAACAATAACAAAGCAGAAAGCATCTCCTTTATTGATCGCTATTTTCACTGCTCACATAAAAATGAAGGAATATACAAAATATAAAGGATAAGATCCGAAAATGATATTTTTACAAGAATAAACTTTCAAATCTTTTCTATCATATACATCATTTAACTTGATTGAGTTCTTTTGTTAAACGTAAATTTTCTTCTGCTTTTGGTCTTATAAAACGCCCTAAAAAAAGATAAACAACCGGTGTAACATAAAGCGTAAAAATAGTTGCTAAACCTAAGCCACCAACGATAACCCAACCTAAAGCTATACGAGCTTCTGCGCCAGCACCTTTGGCCAAAACCAAAGGAATACCTCCTAAAATGGCACAAATCATTGTCATACAAACTGGACGAAGGCGAATGTTTGCTGCTTCTTCTACGGCTTCACGCACGCTTCTTCCCTGATCGCGTAATTGATCTGCAAATTCAACAATGAGAATACCATTTTTTGCCATAACACCAATTAACAAAATTAATCCAATTTGGCTGTAAATATTAAGACTTACACCACTTAATAGCATAGCAATTACAGCACAACCAATCCCTAATGGGACAGTGGCCATGATAATGAATCCTGAAATAAAGCTTTCAAACTGAGCAGCCAAAATCAATAAAATAATCAAAAAGGCAATGCCAAAAACAATCATAAAATTGGAAGATGTTTCATTAAGCGTTTCGGCTTCCCCTAAAGGAACCAAGTAGGTTCCTTTCGATAACAAAGGAGAAGCAATTTTCTGTACAGTTTGGTAAGCTTCCCCTAAAGCAATATCTGGAGCAAGATTTGCGCTTAAAATAACAGCACTCATGCGTTTTTCCCGTTTTAGTTGGGGAGCAATAGCTTTTTCATGTAAACGCGCAATAACCGATAAAGGAACATATCGATTGTCTTTGGTTTTTAAAAAAATATTTTCTAAATCGCTAGGACTCTTCATAGAATTTGTACGCGATATCAATTTAACATCGTAAGAATGATCATCCACGTTAATGGAACCAATCTTTTTACCATCCAACATTGCTTGTAATGTATCGCCCAAATTCGTGATATCAATCCCTAAATCGGAGGCTTTTTTTCGATTGATTTCAATAAAAAATTGCGGTTGTGTTGCATCAACAGTAAGGCGTGGGCGAATAAAACGCGGATCATCTTGTAAAGCACTAACCAGCTTATCAGCAATGGGTTGTAATGTTGCATAATCATTGCCAAGAATTGCAAATTGCAACCCTTGCCCAGTTCCACTCACACCTAGAGAATTTCCCTGCGCAGCAAACACAAAAACTGCGGGAAACTGTTTAACCTTTGCATTAACATCTTTCACGATTTCTTGCTGACTACGTAAACGTTTATTCCAAGATGAAAGCAATAAAATCAAAAAAGCAGTATTGGGTGAACCTCCAATACCCGCGATAGAGTAACTGTTAGCAATCTCCCCTGCATCACGTAATGGCTGTAGACTTGCTTCAATTTGCTCTACCTGCTCGTTCAAATATTGTGTCGAAATACCTTGTGGTCCATTAATGACCAAAAAGATAAGAGCTCTATCTTCTGCTGGCGTTAATTCCTGTTGCAGTTTCATATAGCCCCCAATACAAAGCCCCCCAAAAATAAGTGAAGCAAAAACAACAGCCCAAGGTTTTTCTAAACACTTATGCAAACTGTACGTATATGCCTTATGAAAAAAAGTACCTAATTTATATAAAAAAGTAAAATAATGATGGGACTTTTCCTCTTTCTCCTCAATATGTTCTTTGAGAAAACGTGAAGCCAACATGGGACAAAGCGTTAAAGCAACAATTGAAGAAAGCAAAATAGAAATTGCCAAAACAAAACCGAATTCTCTAAAAAGTCCTCCAACTTGCCCAGGAAGAAAGGAAATAGGAACAAACACAGCCACTAATGTCAATGTTGTTGCTAAAACAGCAAAAAATACTTCACGTGTTCCTATCACCGCTGCTGCTCTGGAACCTAATCCCATGTTGCGCCACCGAACAATATTCTCAAGAACAACAATGGCATCATCCACAACAAGCCCTGTTGCTAAAACAAGTCCTAAAAATGTGAGAATATTCAATGAAAACCCTACAAGATAAATAGCTGCAATGGTACCAATCAAAGCGACAGGAAGAGATAAAGCAGGTATCAGCGTTACACGAATGTCTCTGAGAAAAAGAAAAATGACCAAGATAACGCTCAAAATAGCAATGACCAAAGCAACTTCAACCTCATGAAGAGCGCTTTTAATAAAAATTGCATCGTCATTAATAACGTCTATATTTACAGAAGAAGGAACAATACTTTTGAGATTATCAACAACGGCTCTCACACCTTCAGAAATATTAAGAGTGTTGGATTGTGCTTTACGCACGATACCTAATCCAATACCTGTCTTTCCATTGATACGAAGAATAACTGTTTCTATATCCGGCGATAAAGTAACATGCGCAACATCACCAAGATGCACATGAGGCTTTAAAACAACTTGTTCAAAAGATTCTGGTGTTGTTAAACGTGCAGTAGCACGTACAACTAAAGTTTGCTTAGAATTGCGTAATGACCCTACTGGCACATCTGTTGTCATATCAGCAAGAACACGTGAAATATCTGCTACAGTTAATCCATAACTTGCAAGTTTTGCTTGATCTATATCAATCTGAAAAATCTTTGTGCGAGCACTATCGACCTGTACATCACCAACACCATCAACAGCAGAAATAGCATCAACAATCTGATCGTTTACAATCGTGGTTAAATCATCAACACTCATTGTTGGTGACGTTACAACCAAATACATCATGGCAGCAGCATTCGAATCTGCTTTAATAATCAAAGGCAAATCCGCATCTTTCGGTAAAGAATAGGTAACACGAGAGAGAGCATCACGAATATCAGATGCAGCAACATTCAAATCAACACCGACATTAAAGTTAATCTTCACACGGGAGCGTCCAAAAGAAGACGTTGAAGAAATCGCCTTAACACCTGAAACACGAGAAACAGCATCTTCTATAATTTTTGTAACTTCACGATCAATTGTTTCCGCCGATGCACCAGAAAACATCGTCACAATCGTTGTTACGGGAGTATCAACATCGGGTAATTCTCTTACATCAACATTTAACCATGCTGCAAATCCTGCAATGATGATCATAGCATTCAAAACAAGAGTAAAAACCGGTCTGCGAATAAATAAGGTAATGAGACCACCTTGCTCCACCTTTGACGTAGGCTGTTTTGTGCTCAATTCTTGGCTCATTGTATATCCGTTCCATAACCTACTGATAATTGCTGTTGAAGAGACTTTGGATCATCAATAGTTACTTTACTTCCTGGATAAAGCATTTGCACCCCTTGAATGACAACTTGATCACCATTTTCTAGGGGAGCTTTCACGAAAACCTGATCCGCTTTATGCTGAATAATTGTTACGGGAATAGACTCTACTTTTCCTTCTCTCACACGCCAAACGAATGATCCTTTACTATTCCATTGAACTGCAAGAGGATTAACGACAGGAAAAGAACCACCATGAAACTGCAAGGAAACAGAAAAGGACATACCAGACATGAGCGTATCTTTTTCATTATTGATTTCAACCTGAACATGAAGTGTGCGACTTTCTGGATCAACGATATTATCAATCGCATAAATATGACCAACAAAAGATCTATCTGGCTGCGCGATTAACGTTGCCGTTACCTCATCTCCTTTATGGATGCGCGACACATATCGTTCAGGGGCCCATATATCGACCAAAATACGTTCTCTATTCTCAATACGGCCTATTACAGTATTAAGGTCCACGTTATTCCCCGCATCAACGGGCAAAATACCAACAACTCCAGGAATCGGTGCTCGAATTGTTCGCCGATCGAGATCTAATTCAGCATTACGCAAAACTAAATTTGCGTTATCCAACTCTAAGCGTGCCATAATTTCTTGAACTTCCGTTGCTGTATTGCTGGCGCGTAATTTAAGAATGCGTGAAAGTGTTAACGCATTGTTATCACGTTGCACTTTTGCTTTTGCAGCCGCTATTTCTTCTTTTTTAGAATCAAGCTTTGCAATCACATCATCGGCTTGTACTTTTGTACCCGCTGATACAAAAAGCTTATCAATAACACCTGAGGATAAAGGGGTAAGCTCGACTTCTGCAAGAGCTTTTCCACTCCCAAGAACGTTAAGTTGTTCATAAAGATCTTGAACTTTTACAAGATCAACGACAACATTTACCGGTGGCCTTCCCATTTTTTCATTTGAAGCTTTATCCGATACTCTTGTTTTATCCACCATAGAAATGGGTTGGTCCGCACTCTTTTTTCCAGCCCAATAGGTAACCGTTAAAACAACGATTAAAAACACCAATGGAAAGCTCTTTTTTAATAACGCCATACATCCGCCCTTGCTGTGCCATCTTCATCTGAAATAGTTTTCAACAGTAATATCGGCGTTTTACACAAAAACCCAACAGCGGGTGTATATATCTTACCCCCACCGCAAAAAACACATCTCATCTCTGCTTGACTATCTTTCATAGATTAAAACGTCAAGTTAACTATCGTTCATATTGCTTTGTATGGTCATGACAAAAAAATGTTCATATCAAAACCAACTGAAGCCATAATATATTATATCTTTTTTTAAAATATCTCATAAAAAAGAGAAATTTTTTTTATTACTATCCAAGTTTCACTTGCATTTCTTTAATGAAACGATTAGGAACCCTTTGTCTTAGACAATGTAAAAAATTGAAATGTATGCACCCGTAGCTCAGCTGGATAGAGCACCAGACTACGAATCTGGGGGTCAGGAGTTCGAATCTCTTCGGGTGCGCCATCATCAACAATATCTTCTTATAAAGTCAGACTTTTTAAATTCTTTATTTTGTGATTTGTTATTTTGTATTTTGTCATTTCATTTTGTTGTGAGTCGTTTCTTTAGCCATTTTGCTAAAATAAGATGTTATGAGTCCTTCAATTCAGCTCTAAGGTGCTTTTATTAGCTTATAATCGTAGCGATTGCATGAGTAGCGTGTGTTGTTGTTTTCTTTTTTCAATCTATGCGCTTGTTTTTGGTCTCTTCCGGATTATACTCTCTACTCAGTTAGGTAATTTTTTACGTGCTTATTTCTAATTATTCCATAACTGGATGCTTCTGGATATTTTATTCCTAGCAGTCCCATCTTAAGAGGGACTTCAGATGTGCCGCCATAAATTCCGGTTTACCACCATGTGAAACTTTTTCAGTGTGTTGTTGGAAAGAATAAATAAACTACTTCTCAAACGTACTACTATGAAACACTTATGGTATCCATTAATATCATCAGCATTTGTTGCAAACCAAAGATTCTTTTTCCTAAAAAACAATAAAACTCTTCTTGTGCTTCTTTAGCATTATCTCTTGCATGGCATATCATCGATTTCTATGATATCTTAATATTTTTCTGTTCTCTATGAATTTTTCTAATTAATCCATGGGGTACAGATCCCAAACGTTAATAAAAGCTAAGTTTAAAGAATTTTTCCATGCCTAAAACTGATATTGAAATTGCTCGCACTGCTAAAAAGCAACATATTATTGAAATTGCACAAAAAATTGGTATCTCACATGAAAATCTCATTCCCTATGGTCATGATAAAGCTAAAATTTCTTCTGAATACATAAAATCGCTTAATAAAAATCCAGATGGTAAACTTATCCTTCTCACAGCTATCAATCCCACACCTGCCGGAGAAGGCAAAACAACAACAACAGTTGGACTAAGTGATGCTCTTAATCTTATTGGTAAAAAAACAATAGCTACCTTGAGAGAACCATCTTTAGGTCCCTGTTTTGGTGTAAAAGGTGGTGCTGCTGGTGGTGGTTATGCGCAAGTCATTCCAATGGATGATCTTAATTTACATTTTACCGGTGATTTTCATGCTATTACAGCTGCTCATAATCTTCTTGCCGCAATGATAGATAATCATCTTTATTGGGGAAACACTCTAAACATTGATCCACGTCGCATTGTTTGGAAACGCGTTCTTGATATGAATGATCGTGCATTGCGCGATATTGTCATTTCATTGGGGGGCATAACAAATGGTTTTCCACGCCAAACAGGTTTTGATATTACTGTTGCATCAGAAATTATGGCGCTTCTTTGTCTCTCTGAAAATTTAGAAAACCTTACACAAAGACTCAAGAAAATTATTGTTGCTTATCGTTATGATAAAACGCCCATCACCGTTGCTGATCTCAATGCGGAAGGTGCAATGGCAGTTCTTCTCAAAGATGCTATACAACCCAATCTCGTACAGACAATTGAAAATAATCCTGTTCTCGTTCATGGAGGACCTTTTGCCAACATTGCTCATGGTTGCAATTCAGTTATAGCAACAAAAACTGCTTTAAAACTTGCTGATTATGTTGTCACAGAAGCAGGGTTTGGAGCAGATCTTGGAGCAGAAAAGTTCTTCAATATCAAATGTAGGCAAGCAGGTATTGTACCAAATGCTACAGTGATCGTCGCAACTATTCGTGCATTAAAAATGAACGGTGGTCTGGATAAAAATAACCTGACAGAAGAAAATATTACCGCTTTAGAAAAAGGAGCTGCCAATCTTTTACGACACATAGAAAATATGAAGCACTACGGTATTCCTTGTGTTGTGGCTATCAATCATTTTGACAGCGATAGCGATGCTGAAATAAAAACATTACAAAAAATAGTTGCAACAACTGGACACAAAGCTATTATCTGTAAGCATTGGGAACAAGGTGGAAAAGGCGCTATAGAACTTGCACAAGAACTCGTTACCTTGATTGAAAAGCACGATTCTGATTTTAAAGTTCTCTATCAAGATGATATTCCACTCGTTCAAAAAATTAATTGTATTATAACAAAGCTATACGGTGGACGTGGCGCCATCATCCCAGCCCCTATTCTCAAACAACTTGAAACTTGGGAAAAAGAAGGTTTTGGCGTCTACCCTATTTGTATGGCAAAAACACCTTATTCTTTTTCTTCTGATCCCAAGCAATACGGCGCTCCTGTTGATTTTGAAATTCCCATACGAGAAGTTCGTCTCTGTGCGGGAGCCGGCTTTATTGTTGTCATTTGTGGAGATGTTATGACCATGCCGGGACTACCCCATTATCCCACGGCTGAAAAAATTCATCTTGACGAAAATGATCAAATACAAGGACTTTCATAAATTTATAACCGTAAATTCTATCATTCATTATAAAAAGCGTTTTATTATAAAAAAAATAGAATTTTAAAAAGCGATATAGACAAATGTCTTATTTATATGATATAAGCGTTTGTCCTTTTGGATATGCCTTTAAAAGGACGTAGGTTTTTTCCTATCATTTATGACACTGAAAAAAGCAGGATAGATAGTGCAAGTACTCGTTCGTGATAATAATGTTGACCAAGCGCTCCGTGCGTTGAAAAAAAAGATGCAGCGTGAAGGTATCTTCCGTGAAATGAAAATGCGTACTTATTATGAGAAGCCATCTGAGAAGCGTGCTCGTGAAAAAGCTGAAGCTATTCGTCGTACACGTAAGCTTGCTCGTAAGCGTGCACAAAGAGAAGGTTTTGTTAGTAACGGACGAACTGTTGCGGTAAAGTAATATACTTTATAATATTATATAATTGCATAAGCAATAGATAGTAAACTACTAGAAAATTTTATCTTCATAGTTGATTGCAATAAATTGCTTGTGTGGAAGTTTTTGTGTACAATGTTATCTAATATGTTAGTTATTTGAAAATAATAAGATTTCTATCATAGAGGTGGTTTTTATTTCACTCTTATATTTCAAAAAATAGATAACAAACTACACTTGAGGTATTTAAGCGACTTTTTCCTATGTAAATTGAGTGCGGGGTGTTTTATTATCACTTTTCGCTATAATTTTCTCCTTCTGGATATCTCTTACATCACTGCTTCTTATGTACAAGTTTCATGATGAATTTCTTTTTTGTCATTAAATATTCTACATCTTTCGATCATCCTAGGTCTGATTACAAAACAAAAATAACTATCGCAATATGCGATTGTGTGTAAAATATAATATCAAATTCATAATCCTCTTTCCCTTCAGTTATGTAACGAAACGATATAATTCCATAACTTTTTATATCTCTTGATTCTGTCTCTCTAAAGGATGACGAATTTCAACCACTGCACTATAGATTCTTTTTTCTTGATAAATTTCTTCTATTCATCACTTATGTAATTACCCTCATCAGTGTATCGAATAAGCCTTTCTATTTCATTCAACTTTCTTCTATACTGAGTTAGAGAAAAAAAAATTGACAATAAACAGAGAAAACACTGTGTTTTAATATGGATGAATGTGCCTTTTATTACCATTTTTGATGGAAATGTTTTTAAAATTTAAATAACGAGTTAAAGTTTCTCAACACTTTCTCATATTGAATCAATGAAGATTATTTTCTTGTACATCATAAGCGGGATTCGTCCGCAAATAGAATAAAAGCTATTTAAGAAAAAACAAAAAGGCTTCTTATGAATACCATAAATAATAGGAATAGCATAACATTGAAAGCTGGTAAATAGAACGATGAAGCCAGCTTATCTACCATACGGATAAGCATTATCATGGCATAAGATTAGAGTGTAGCAAATTTTATAAATGAATTATCACGAAAAAGTATCCTGTTAGCCCTTCATATATCAATCTACTCTATAAATGTTGCTCATATTTTTACGCTTAAATGTTTTATTTATCGTATTATTTTGTTCATTCAAAACTTCTTTTCAAGCCACACAATAATCCCTTTACTGAACAGCTCTTTGTTCATAATATGCATACATGCACTTTTACTTTGAGAAACAAACTCAGAAAAGAGATGCAATACTTTAGCCCTAATTTCCTGTACAACAACTGCTAAGGCTCCAGTATACTTTACTGTTTTATCACGCCTACAGCTACATAAAAATCTCATGTTTATTTATATCTACCCCCTCATAAACAAGATAAGCACTAAGAAATACAAACCTTTTGTTTTCCTTATTTTGATATTTTTGTAGCAATTTTTTCATCGTTTAGATCTCTTTAACGAGCAATGTGTCATACTTTTTATCAGTTTCCAGTCTTATCTTTCAGATTTTAAATTTCCAATATATGACGAAATAAAGGAGTTCGGTGTGCAAAATTCTCGTTGGTTTCGCGTTTCAATACTCATATCATGTATCTTAATAGCAATAGTCATTGTATTGGGTTCACCTCATTTGTTGCATGCACAAACATTTAATCAAAATTTAGGGCCCAGTGGTTTACCACTTCCGCGATTTGCTTCGATTAAACCCACCAGCGTTAATGTACGCGTCGGACCAGGAAGCAACTATTCTATCATTTTCACCTACAAAAAGAAGGGCTTACCTATTGAAATCATTCAAGAATATGATCAATGGCGCAAAATTCGTGATGCAGAAGGCGATGAGGGATGGGTGTATCAATCGCTTTTATCGGGAAAGCGAACTGCTATAACTATTCCATGGCAAAAAGATAAAACAAAAAGGCTGATGCTACGAAAAAAACCCACCGACAACGCAGAACTTGTGGCGGAAGTAGAACCTAACGTCATTGGTAATATCCTCCAATGTGATGGACAATGGTGCGAACTAAACATTAATAATACACGTGGATGGCTTCAGCAACCCCAGTTATGGGGAATCTATCCTGATGAAAAAGTAAAAGGTTGGTGAATACTCAAACTCAACAAGTTTAATTTTTATTCCTCATTGAATATCCTCACTGCCTATCACAAGATTGATTTTTTGGTTTCAATCGCACGATTAAATCAACATGTGAAATTTCCATACCTTCTGGTGGCTTAGGCAAATTTCTAATAATGGGAGCTTCTTCCAAATTATAAGGAATATCAAGAATACGATTTTCGCCTTCTATATAAAAATGGTAGTGATCAGAGGTATTGGTATCAAACCAAGTTTTTGAGCCTTCTACGGCAATAATCCGTAATAATCCCGCTTCCGTAAATTGATGAAGCGTATTATAAACCGTTGCTAAAGATACAGGTACACCTGCCCTCACCGCTTCCTCATAGAGCTCTTCAGCAGTAATATGACGATTTCCTTGAGAAAAAATCATATGTGCAAGTTCCAACCGCTGACGTGTTGGACGCAGACCATTTTGACGCAAACGTTTTTCTAACATAGAAATGGAATAATATTGCACAATTTTTCCACACTCTTTTGTGAACTGCTGCTCTTCATTCATATCTAAATTGTCTGCACTCACTGACATATTACAAACCCAAATATATTCCTGCTAAATAAGATCAAAATACAAAAAAATGGGAATAGTATGGTGTAATCTTGTATTCCATTTTTAAATAATTACCTATGTAGAATACATAAAAAAAGGCTTTTGTCATTAAAAATGATATAAAATCATTTCCCTCTCTTTAAAATTTGCTCTAAAAGTAGGTTGGGAAAAGCGCAGAAATAAAGATATATGCAAATAAATGGAGTAACAATGGCTGAACAAAAGTCTCGCTACACTTATGAAGAGCTTCTAAGCTGCGCTCGCGGCGAAATGTTTGGTAGAGGTAATGCGCAATTGCCAGCACCGCCAATGTTAATGATTCATCGAATCACTCAAATTAGTGAAACTGATGGTAAATACGATAAAGGAATGGTTCGCGCTGAATTTGACATTACACCAGACATGTGGTTCTTTAATTGTCACTTTATAGGCGATCCCGTCATGCCAGGATGTCTCGGACTGGATGGTATGTGGCAATTAACAGGTTTTTTTCTTGGTTGGCTAGGCGAACCAGGCAAAGGAAGAGCAATATCAACAGGTGAAGTAAAGTTATCAGGGATGGTAACTCCACAAACCAAAATTCTTGAATATGAAATAGATTTTAAGCGTATTCGACGTGGAAATTTAGTCTTAGGAATAGCTGATGGGTGGCTAAAAGCAGATGGAGAGACTATTTATAAGGCGAACGATTTACGCGTTGCTTTATTCAAAGAAGATTGAACGTTATTTCCGTCAGAAAGAACTTTTCACTATTCTGTATGGAACGAGGAGGTATGAATGCGTCGAGTTGTTGTAACCGGAATGGGAATTGTCTCCGCAATTGGAAATAACCCTGGAGCTGTTTTAACCAGTTTACGTGAAGCAAAATCCGGAATTTCTTACGCACCTCAATATGCTGAATTAGGCTTTCGTAGCAGAGTTTATGGCAAGCCCGATATTAATATAGAAGAACTCGTAGATCGACGTGCTCTACGTTTTCATGGGCGTGGAACAGCATGGAATCACATCGCCATGGATCAAGCAATTGCTGATGCGGGTCTAGAACCGCATGAAGTGTCGAACGAACACACGGGTATTATTATGGGTTCTGGAGGTGCTTCAACACATTCAATCGTAGAAGCTGCTGACATTACACGCCAAAAAGGTCCAAAACGTGTTGGACCTTTTGTTGTCCCTAAAGCGATGAGTTCTACAGCATCTGCAACATTAGCAACTTTCTTTAAAATAAAGGGGATCAATTATTCAATCTCTTCAGCTTGTGCTACCTCCAATCATTGTATTGGTAATGCTTACGAAATGATTCAATATGGTAAACAGAAGCGCATCTTTGCCGGTGGCTGCGAAGATTTGGATTGGACACTATCTGTTTTATTCGATGCCATGGGCGCTATGTCCAGCAGATATAATGACACCCCTCACAAAGCTTCACGTGCTTATGATGTTAATCGTGATGGTTTTGTCATTGCTGGAGGGGCTGGCGTTTTAGTCCTTGAAGATTTAGAACTTGCTAAAGCACGTGGTGCAAAAATCTACGGAGAAATCGTTGGATACGGTGCGACATCCGATGGACATGATATGGTTGCCCCATCAGGAGAGGGAGCAGAACGATGCATGCGCATGGCTCTTGCAACAGTCAATAATAAAATTGATTATATCAATCCCCATGCGACAGCAACTCCTGTTGGTGATCCTCCTGAGATAGAAGCTATCCGTCGTATCTTTGGAGCAGGTGATCAATGCCCCCCCATTTCCGCTACCAAGTCTCTAACAGGACATTCCTTGGGAGCAGCAGGTGTTCACGAAGCAATTTATACATTGTTAATGATGAATCATAATTTTATTTGTGAAAGTGCCCATATTGAAGAACTTGATCCAGCTTTTGCTGATATGCCAATCGTTCGTGAACGACGTGATCATCAACAACTGAATACCGTATTGTCGAATACTTTTGGCTTTGGCGGTACCAATGCAACGCTTGTTTTCCAACGTTATGTATAAACAAAAGCTCTTAGTAATTGAAAAAAGTACGGTCTTACGGAGAATAATATGAAAGGTTTGATGGAGGGCAAACGCGGCCTTATTATGGGAATTGCGAATGACCATTCAATTGCTTGGGGCATTGCCTGTCAGCTCGCACAAGCAGGAGCGGAATTAGCGTTGACTTATCAAGGAAATGCTTTTGGAAAACGTGTTCATCCCCTAGCAGATAAACTTGGCTGCAAATTAGTGCTAGAGTGTGACGTTGAAAAAAGTGAAAATATTGATTACGTCTTTGAGCAACTTGAAAAAGAATGGAAAACAATTGATTTTATTGTCCATGCCATTGGTTTTTCAGATAAAACTCAGCTAAAAGGGCGTTACGTTGATGTTACAACACGTGAAAACTTTCAACGCACGATGGTTATTTCAGCTTATTCCTTTACTGAAATTGCCCAGCGCGCCGGTAAGCTTATGCCCAATGGAGGAACACTTTTAACTCTTACCTATGGTGCTTCACAGCAAGTTGTGCCTAATTATAACATCATGGGTGTTGCTAAAGCAGCTTTAGAAGCTATGGTACGTTATTTAGCTGCGGACTTTGGTCCTCAAAATATCCGTGTCAATGCGATTTCCGCTGGTCCTGTTAGAACTTTAGCAGGTAATGGTATTGCAGCTGCACGTGCAATATTTTCACATCAACGGCGTAATGCCCCATTACGGCGTACCGTAAATATTCATGAAATTGGAAAATCTGCTCTTTATCTACTCTCTGACTTATCATCAGGTGTTACAGGTGAAATTCATTATGTTGATTCAGGATATAACATCATGTCTATGCCAATACTTGAAGAACTGAAAAAAAGTGACGATTCCCAAGAAGGATAAATTTTATTTCATTGCACTAAAAAATAAAATCAATCATGTGCATAGTGCTTTAATCGGGTATTGAGTACTTTCTCAGCTATATAATAGTGTATTGACTTATAATAATATGACGTAAGGAATATGTGCAAATATTTGTAAGAATAAGTCAATACAAAACCAGATGTACGATGCCCTGTTTCGCAAAATATTTTATAAAAATCCGGAATATTTCTTCAATCCATGGTTGATAAATTTTGTATTTTATGACGTTATTTACCTTACTAAAGCATACGCTTTTGTCGTTGCTTATAAATCAATCCCCAGCCCTCATGCCATCGTAGTTTGAAAAAGAGATTAGAGAATTATTAAAATCCTTAGTTTCAGCTTTTGTGTAGCAAATTGAAAAAAATATTCCTACCGTTTGATTTATTCTTGAAACGCAAATACAATCTAATTTAGGATGAATATGAAGGCGTAAAAAAATCAATCATTAATCTTACTATATTCTTTAATGAAAGCATTTCTTCTAATGTATCAGGTAAAATAGAACGCCCAAAAATACTATAGCGGTTGCTCTTTCATGCATTTTTTAAAGATATCGCTCAATGCACGCCATTCCATTTCACAATGGTACCTGTAAAACGTATAAAAATCCCTGTGAAGTACATAAAATCCTTTTTTCACCACCATTTTAATGTTTATACAGATGACAAACCGACACCGTCATTTTACTTGCCATGTTCTAATATTGAAACAACACTTGAGATGATTCATTAGAAGTATCTTTAATAATTTTTATCCACATATTAATCTACTTGTGACAAGTAAACGCATATTTTTAATTAATTCAATACAAAAATAAATTATTCATATAAACCAATTTATTATCTTTATAATCAGATTATTCTTTCAGTTTAAATGACAGCCACAAACAAGCACAATAACATTTTTTTCAATCTTAGACTTTCAAAGTTATAATTCCAAAAATCATTTCTTGCATATAAAAAACAGAATTGATATGTGAGAAAATAAAAGGCTTAAATATCTCTACTGAACAGCTTCAAGTACCTAGAGCTGTCTCAACATTGGGGGGTGTAATGATGATCGGCTTCCTCCTTCATAAACGTAAAAATGGGGATGTGCACAATGGCTTTATCGTTACACTATTTACGGTCACCGTCGCGAATTAGACTTGGGAGTTTTAAGAGAGATCTCTTTAAAACAAGCGCGTGAATATATAACAGCAATCGTGTTTTTTTGGGCGTTCTATTTTACCTGACACATCAGGGAAATGCTTTCATTAAAAAATGAGAAAAATAAAGGTGTGAGATAATCTCCATTATTTAAAAGATATTGCTTTAGATAGCGTAAAACTGAATTTAAAAATGATTGTAGAAATGGGAACTAGTTTTCATCTTTAAAATTTCATCTTCTTCCCAAAACAGATTGTCTTCTTGTTTTAAAGAATTACAAAAACAGAGATACACAATATCCCTGCCCCGATATTCTTAGCTTATACGTTATATAAATAAGATGCTTCTACCTAATGAGTCTTGTATTATTCTGTTTGCAAATATCATTGTGAGATGAATTTAAGAGACAATAAAAATATCTTGTTCATTACATTACACAAACATGTGTAAGTGGAAACGGATAATTTATCTTCAAAGAGATAGCTCTTAGACAAAAGCAAAAACTTTTATATTTCAGCCATGTTTCATAAAGAATCGAATGATATGAATCTATAATTTGCTGGAATATGACTGCCTTATACAACCATCAATACAATCTATTTTATATGTCTATCATAGCATGTTTCTATTTTTTATGATTTGAATTATTAAAAAACAGGATATTATTGTATTTCGTCCTTGAGGGCGCGGCTTAATAATGTGTTTGCTGCTTCAGTTATGTTTTTACCACAATAGAGAATTTGATAAATTTGTTCTACAATGGGCATTTCTACCCCAATACGCTGCGCCAACGTATGTACTTCCTTGGTATTCAAGTATCCTTCCACAACCTGACCAATTTGTTTTTCCGCTTCTTTTATATCTATTCCTTTACCAAGAAGTATTCCAAAACGACGATTACGTGACTGATTATCAGTACATGTCAAAACCAGATCACCTAAGCCTGTCATTCCCATAAATGTGGAAAGCTCAGCACCCATAGCCCCCCCTAAACGACTGATTTCAGCTAGTCCTCGTGTGATAAGAGCTATTCGTGCATTTGCCCCAAAACCTATGCCATCTGATATTCCTGCACCAATAGCAATAACATTTTTGACTGCTCCCCCTAATTGAACACCAATCATATCTGAACTTTTATAAACTCTAAAACTTTTGTCACAATGAAAAAGTTGCTGCAATTCTTTACCAAACTCAACATCAGAAGCTGCTATCGTCATTGCAGTAGGCCAACCAATAGCTAGTTCTTGAGCAAAAGTTGGTCCAGAAAAAACAGCTAAAGGAATTTTTTCACCTAAAATCTCACGAGCAACCTCTTGTAAGAAACGTCCGGTACCATGTTCTAAACCTTTTGTCGCCCAAATAACGCGTGAATGCTGATCTAAATAAGGCTGAATATTATACAAAACTTGATGAAATACATGGCTTGGAACAGCGATTAATATATTGTGACTTGCTGTTATAGCAGTTTCAAGCGAAGCTTCAAGTAATAAATTGTCAGGAAATCGAATATCGGGTAAATATACTTGATTACAACGTTGTTCCTGTAATTCTTTGATATGTTGAGGACTATATCCCCAAAGTAAAACATTATGACCATTACGGGCAAGAGCTATCGCTAATGCAGTACCAAAAGAACCAGCACCTATAACTGTCATTGCAACGGTTTTCATTAAATTTTCTGATTATTCTCTAAATTTTTGATTTCAATTACATATTATTATTACAAATAATTTTAATGCTATCTTTAATATAAATTCTTTAAATCTAAAAATATTACTGCTTCGTAGCTTTTTTATCTCACACAATATAAAAACTTGTTTCGCACATTCTCTTTCTTTGTAGTAAATTTTACAAACATAACTTTTTGTATATTCTACAAATAGCTATTTGTCTCAAAAATTAAAGATTGACTAAATACCCCACGGACTTTCTCTTTTAAATTAAAAGTATATTCAAAATAATGATACTCATTCCACTGATATCTTGTACTTATCTCCTGCTTTATATCCTACGAATTTCTTCTACGAAGCTGATACATGCCGCATCAGAGCTCCGTAGATATTTCTAACAACTACTCCACAGGAAACTGCGTATTTGGATCTTGCTCCATGGGCATTTCTGAACCAGGTGCTTGATCTACAGGAATTTGCGTACCTAGACCCTGCCCCATGGGCATTTCTGAACCAGGTGCTTGATCTACAGGAGTTTGCGTACCTAGACCCTGCCCCATGGGCATTTCTGAACCAGGTGCTTGATCTACAGGAGTTTGCGTACCTAGACCCTGCCCCATGGGCATTTCTGAACCAGGTGCTTGATCTACAGGAGTTTGCGTATCTAGACCCTGCCCCATGGGCATTTCTGAACCAGGTGCTTGATCTACAGGAGTTTGCGTACCTAGACCCTGCCCCATGGGCATTTCTGAACCAGGTGCTTGATCTACAGGAGTTTGCGTACCTAGACCCTGCCCCATAGGCATTTCTGAACTAGGTGCCTGTTCTACAAGAGTTTGCGTACTTGCACCTTGCTCCATCGAAACCTCTGAGCCCTGTATCTTTTCTGGCTGTTTTCTTACGGATATATCTTTGGTTGATAACTGCTCAGACACTGAAGAATCATCTCTACTTGATATTTCCGGTTCAATAACACGTCCTGAACCACCCATCATATTATAATTCAAATGAGAAATAGCCCACCAAGTTCCCCCAATAATAACAAAAACGCAAATAGCAGCAAACCACAACGCGCTTAAATTCCACTTGGCGTCTGGACCAGAATTCAAGTGCAAAAAGAAAACAATTTGTACTATAATCTGAATAATCGCCATCCCAATAAGATACGCAACCTTTGTACTAACTGCCCAACTTTCCATCATTCCATACATCACAGGAATAAAAGAACCCAAAGTGAAAAATACAGCCAGAATAAAACCAACCAAATAGGAACCAGTACTGGGACCATGTGTTTCATTTTGCACGCTCATCACAACGCTCCTAATAGATAAACCATGGTGAAAACACCAATCCATACAATATCAAGTAAATGCCAAAAAATGGAAAGGCATGCTAAACGTGTCTTATTGTTCTGATCCAAGCCATTACGACGAAGATGAAAAAACATCACAACCATCCAAAGAAGGCCAACACTTACGTGAAGTCCATGGGTGCCAACCAAAGCAAAAAATGCTGACCAATAAGCAGAGAGAATTTCCCGTCCAAAAAGCTGTAAACCTGTTGCAGGATCAATACCCGCATAAGCATTTGGATCGAAATAAAAAACCTCACTCAAAAGTTCATGAAATTCGTAAAGTTCCATACCAATGAAGCAACACCCCAATACAAAGGTAATAGCCATCCATAAACGCACACCACTGATGTTATTTTTATGTGCTTGTACCATTGCAAAGCCATAAGTGACGGATGAAAACAACAAGAAAGCAGTCTCAACCAAAACAAACTTTAAATCTATAAACTCACTGCCCGCTTTACCACCACCATAAGAAGCAGAAAATACAGCAAAACTTGAAAACAGTGTCGAAAACAGGATTAAGTCTGAAAGAATATAGACCCAAAAACCAAACGTCATTACCGAGCTACTATCGTGGTGAAGTTCATCTATAGTGCTCGCGTTATTCATTGTTACAGCACTCATACTATTACTCCTCGTTCTTTAAGAACAGCCGTAAAGGCATCTTCAGTTTTTTGCACTTCTTCAGCTGGAATATAGTAACCATGATGATCACCTGTTAATGAATGACACACAAGCGTTGCGATAAAACCAACCAGTCCAACCGCAACAAGCCACCAAATATGCCAAACAAGCGCAAAACCAACAACTAATGAGAAGAAGCCAGCAATAATTCCAGCCGATGTATTCGAAGGCATATGAATTTTTGTAAATCCACTTGTCGGCCGTTGATAACCACTTTTCTTCATATTCCAATAAGCATCATCAGACTGTATCTTTGGAAGGAGGGCAAAATTATAGGAAGGAGGCGGTGAAGAGGTAAACCATTCAAGTGTACGTGCATCACCCCAAGAATCATTTAATGTTACCGGTAAGTGCCCTTTATGCTTAATACCGTACCAAATCGCCAAAACAACCTGTAGCACGAAACAAAGGATACCAAGTAAGATAATACAAGCACCCAATGCAGCAATAATAAACATCGGCTGCCAACTAGGTTCCATGTAATGCTGAAGACGACGCGTCGCCCCCATTAAACCAAGCGCATAAACGGGAAAAAAGGCAAGGTAAAAACCAATAAACCAACACCAAAAAGATGTAATACCTAGTATGCGATTTGGTTTATAACCAAAAACTTTTGGAAACCAAAATGCAATCCCCGCTAAGTACGCAAAAACCACACCTCCAATAATTGTATGATGGAAATGTGCTATCAAAAAGAGCGAATTATGAAACTGCCAATCAGCAGGAACAATAGATAATAAAACACCTGTTAATCCACCACCAACAAATGTAAAGATCATACCCATGCACCAAAGCATAGGAGGCTCAAAGCGAATCCGACCTCTATACATCGTAAGCAGCCAATTAAAAACTTTTACACCGGTTGGAACTGCAATAATCATCGTAGCAATACTAAAAAAGGTATTTACAGCTTCACCCCCACCCATTGTGAAGAAATGATGTCCCCAAACAAGAAGCGAAAGAATCAAAATAACCAACATGGCCCATATCATTGAAGTATAACCAAAGAGGCGTTTTGAAGAAAAAGTTGATACAACTTCAGAAACAATTCCAAAAGCAGGAACAACCAAAACATAAACCTCAGGATGACCAAAAACCCAAACATAGTTAATCCATACCATCGGATTTCCGCCACCAACATTGGTAAAGAAATTCATGTTCAAATAACGATCACATGCCAAGAGTGCAAATGCTACAGCCAAAACAGGATAAATGACTACAATAAGAACATTGCTGACAAAAGCACTCCAACAAAAAATAGGCATTCTCATCATTGTCATTCCAGGAGCACGCATTTTAATCATCGTTGCAATGAAATTCACTGATCCCATTGTTGTTGCAATACCAGAAAGCTGAAGTGACCATAAATAATAATCTACCCCTGTATCTGGACTCGTTTGCAATTCTGTAAAAGGTGGATACATCAACCAACCACCACGACCAAAATTCCCAACACCTAGGGATATGTTAATCAATATCGCCCCTGCAGCCGTAATCCAAAAACCTAGATTATTTGCAAAGGGAAAAGCAACATCACGCGCACCAATTTGAAGTGGTATAAGATAATTAAAAAGACCAAATAAAATAGGCGTGGCCATGAAAAAAATCATGATCGTACCATGCGCCGAAAAAATTTGATCAAAATGCTCAGGGGGCAAATAACCTGCTGTTTCACTCCCAAGAGCTAAAGCTTGATGCGTTCGCATCATAAGTGCGTCCGCAAAACCGCGAACAAGCATAATAATTCCAAGAACGATGTACATAATACCTATGCGTTTATGGTCAACCGTTGTAATCCAATTTCGCCATAGAATCCCCCACCACCCAAGTACTGTTAGAGCAATAACAGCAATTAAACCAACCAAAACAATCGCAATACATGTATACAAAACGATCGGTTCATGTGCAAGCGCATGAAAAGCACCTGCCGTAGGATCTGTAAGTCTTCCAAACATTTCTCAACCCATTTCAAATGAAATTCAAGTTTAAAAGAAACCTTTGTTAAAAGGGCTCTTTACTTTATTGACTCTGTTAAATAACATCAGGATCAAATACTGAACATAGTGCACCCCATAGCGTCTGAACAGCAGCACGTTTCATTAAATCTTCATTACATACCGTCTTTTCATCGACACATCGATTAACAACACGATAGTAAAGCCGCTTCTCAACAGGTGCAAAATAACGAACTTCAGCATCTTTTTCCTTCGCAGCAATATCACCCATACGAGGCGCAATAGAAAGTTGACGATAAGATGAACGATCAAGTACTCGACCATTAGCCCGAGCTTTTACAATCCAATCCTCAAAATCCTGCAAAGACACAGAATGCCACTTAAACCGCATACCCGAAAAACCATCACCACTATAATTTGCTGAGGCTCCTTTGAATACTCCTTGCTCTTCAGCGACCAAATGCAACTTAGCATTCATCTGCGGCATAGCGTAAAGAACAGTACCCAATTTGGGAACCCAAAAAGCATTGACAGAATTCTCTGACGTCAATTGCAATAAAACTTGACGTCCTTCAGGCGCATAAATCTCATTAATCGATGCAACACCGTATTCAGGATAAATAAAAAGCCATTTCCAATCAAGAGCAACAGCATCAATCTGTAATGGCTTTCCTTCACCTACAACTTCCACTGGAAGAGGATTTGTAGGTTCAAGCTTATAGGTATAATAAGCTGTTAATGAACCTAAAACCATTACAATTACAACTGGAATACCCCACATCAATGCTTCAATTTTATTTGAATGTGCCCAATCAGGAGAATAGTCCGCTTTCATATTCGATGCACGATATTTTATAGCTAAAAATACCACACTCACCATAACTGGGATAACAATACAAAGCATCACCACCACACAAACAACGATCAAAATGAGCTGTTGACGTGCAACATAACCTGATGGCTGCATAACATCAATTTTACAACCAGACAAAAGCAGTGCTCCCCCTAAAATCACAAGCATTTCTAATTGTCTAACAAAGCTTTTCATCTCTATTTACCCCCGTCATACGCACTAAAAACTGTCATAAATATATACCTCACATTGTACAGATTTGAAAATAATTATCAAGAGAATTAAATGCCTATATTACTCTTATTAAACGCTTACTCTTTACCTATCACAATTTAATTGTTTTGCTTAATTGTTTTGCAATATACTCAAGTGCAAACCGATATCCATCACCTCCACACCCAGTTATGATAGCGTCTACACCTGCAGATGTATAAGAATGGTGACGAAAAGCTTCACGCTGATAAATATGAGATAAATGAACTTCTACTTTCGGCCCTGAAAACATTTTTAGGGCATCAAGAAGTGCAACAGATGTATGACTGTAAGCCGCTGGGTTAATGATCAATCCAGAACTTGCCTCTATTGCTTCTTGTATCCATGCTACTAATTGCCCTTCACAATTACTTTGATAAAAATTTATTATGATATCATTTTTTTTTGCCCATTCTCTGCATCTTTTTTCAATATCTTCTAGAGTTTCAGTTCCATAAATTTCTGGCTCACGTTGACCTAGAAAATTTAAATTAGGACCATTTAAAATCGTTATTATCTCTGACATAGCAAGCCTTTTCTTTCAGATCTATCACTTATTAAAAAAATATTTAGCATGTTTTTACGGCAATAAAGCGCCATCCTTAATCTCAAAGAATTCTGCGCGTCCTTTTAAGTCATCAAATAAAAGACGATCTGTTCCTGTCATAAATGTTTGTACAGCTAAATCATCAAGAATATCAAATAGAGCAGCACGTCGATGCGAATCAAGATGGGCAGCCATTTCATCAAGAAGAAGAATGGGAGATCTTTCCGACATCATACCTGTTAGACGTGCATGACACAAAACTAAACCTGTTAGCAGCGCTTTTTGTTCACCTGTTGAACAAGATGTTGCTGCTCTATTTTTATCAGCATAAAAAACCTGCAAATCTGCACGATGTGGTCCTTCTAACGTCCGACCAGCAGCACGATCCATTGCGCGATTATGCCGCAATCGATCACAAAATTGTTCTTCAACTTCAGTTGCTGATATTTCACTAAGAGCTGTTTCTAAAAAACCATCAATTTGCAAAAAAGCTCGTGGAAAAGGTATCTGTGAGGGCATTTGTGTAAACATGTCATTTAAAAGACGAATAACATCAACACGCGCCGCAGAAATAGCTGTCGCCAATTCTGCCATTTGCTTTTCTAAAGCATCAAACCAAGCACAATCTTCATTTCCATCTAAAAACAAACGATTACGTGCGCGCATAGCTCTATCATAATCGGCTATGCGGCGCCTATGCAAGGGATCAATCGCCAAAACCATACGGTCCAAAAAACTACGGCGCTCAAGTGAAGGACCTGTAAAAAGACCATCCATAGACGGTGTTAGGACACTAATATGACAATAATCTGTTAGGCAATCACTCGACTCATTCACACCATTAATATGGACCTTTCGACTGTTATCGCTAACCTCAAAAGCTGTACCAATCTTTACTTCACCATAAAGAGCGCATTCAAGACGCGCAAATACAACAAATCCTCCACCACCACCATCTACAAAGCTAACGTCAGAATAAACAGCACGCCGCAAACCACGACCAGGAGAAAGAAAAGATAACGCCTCTAAAAGGTTCGTCTTACCAGCACCATTATGGCCAGTAAAAACCACATGCTGACCAGAAAAATGAATATTGAAAAAAGAATAATTGCGATAACGTAAAAGCTTCAGCTGCCTCACTGCCACTTTGTGCACATGACTGGCCATGCATTGCAAAACAACTGCCCCTAAACGCGAATAGGCATCAGTACATAGAGCACATTCGCATCATCATTATCACGAATCAGAGCTGGTGCTCCAGCCTCAGCCAACATAAAAACCATCTCATCACTTGAAAGCTGCCCAGCAATATCCAAAAGATAACGTGAATTAAATCCTATCTCAAGCGGTTCAGATGCATAAGTTACTGATAATTGATCTTCTGCACTGCCCGAATCTGGGCTATTAACAACAAGCCTTAACTGTCCATGCTCAATCGTTAATTTAACTGCACGCCCCCGATCACTTGAAATCGTTGAAACACGATCAACTGCAGAAGAAAAGTCCTGCCTATTAACAATTAATTCTTTATCATTTCCAAGAGGGATAACACGTTGATAATCTGGAAATGTTCCATCAATTAATTTTGATGTAAAAATCACAGAGCCTATAGAAAAACGAATTTTTGTCTCCGAAAGCTCTATACATACATCGCTATCATTTTCTTCTGAAAGAAGTTTTTGCAATTCTCCTACAGCTTTACGGGGAACAATAACACCAGGCATTCCCTCAACTCCCGAAGGAGCTTCCATCTCAACTTGTGCCAAACGATGACCATCAGTTGCAACCAAACGCAATTTCAAAACACCATCATTAATAATATGGAAATAAATACCATTAAGATAATAACGGGTTTCTTCAGTAGAAATAGCAAATTGTGTACAATCAAGTAAATGTTTTAAGCCTGATGCCGATAGAGAAAAACGATAACCAAATTGCCCAGGAAGCGACTCTGGAAAGTCTGCCTTCGGAAGACATTGAAGCTGAAAATGTGCACAACCCGAAACAACGGACATTGTACCTGCTTGATTCTCATCGAGGGATAATACAACTTCATTGCTATCAGGAAGTTTTCGAATGATATCATAGAGCAAATGTGCCGGAACAGTTGTTGCTCCAGCTTGTTTAACATTAACTGCAAAAGATTCCATAACCTCTAAATCAAGGTCTGTTGCTTTTAACTGTACACGGACATTTTCTGCATCAATCAACACATTCGATAAAATAGGAACAGTATTACGGCGCTCTACCACACGGTGAACCCGACCAAGAGACTTGAGAAATTGACTGCGATCAACTGTAATACGCATAAAAGCCCCGTATGATTTACTAAAAACTATAAGAATTCCTTAGAATTAAAGAATAGATCCCTTTAGAGAATCGCCTGCTAGAGTTTATTAAACCTCTCTTAAAATGGCAAGTCACTCCTGCATAAGAAAAAATAAATCTTTTCATTAAATTCTTTAAAGTCTCTCCAAAGAAAGAAACGATAAACACTATACAGCCTGTTCTCCAATCAACCGCTTAAGCAACTCAAGTTCCTTAGCCAAGGTCTGATCACCACAAACCAAATCTTCAATTTTACGCACAGCGTGTAAAACTGTTGTATGATCACGCCCACCAAAACGGCGCCCAATTTCTGGCAATGAGCGAGGAGTTAATACTTTTGCTAAATACATTGCAACTTGCCGTGGCTTCACAACCGTACGTGTTCGACGATTAGATAACAAGTCCTGTTTAGAAACATTATAATGGCGTGCTACCGTACGCTGAATTTCTTCAATCCGAATACGCTTAGGTTCACCAGGACGTGTCAAGTGACCTAATAACTCATCAATCCGCTCTAAAGATAAATCAGACTCAAAAGATTGACGAAACAAGAGCTGATTAAATGCACCTTCAATATCACGCCCAGACCCTAAAACCGTTTTCGCAATATATTCCAAGATATCATCAGAAATTGATACCATGCCATCATCTTGTTGTGCCACCTTCAACCGCTGGCGCAACATTTGCAAACGCATTTCATAATCTGGTGCTTCAATTTCAAGAGCGACCCCTCCCTGAAGACGAGAGCGAACGCGAAGATCAAGCGATTCTAATTCTGCTGGTGGACGATCTGCAGCGACAACAACCTGTTTTGCACTATCAAGCAACATATTAAGCAAATGGCAAAACTCATGTTGTATCGACTTACCCTGCAAAAACTGCATATCATCAATAATCAAAAGGTCGATATCACGAAGCTGTTCTTTAAAAGAAAGAGCATCATTATCACGAATAGCTGTTGCAAAACGCCACATAAAATATTCAGCAGTTAAATAAATAACGCGCGCAGACGTTAAACGCTTCAATGCAGAAGCAGCAATCGCTTGAAGCAAATGTGTTTTTCCTAAGCCAACAGATGCGTGAATAAAAAGAGGATTAAAACGTAAGGCACTTTTATGCCCTTCTGCAATGGAACGCGCTGCTGCTAAAGCAACACGATTAGAAGCCCCCTCAACAAAACTTTCAAAAGTATAGCGAGAATCAAGTGGAGATCCAAAAACTCCCGTTTGAGAATTCTTAACTGAATGCTCTGCGCAACTTTCAACAAAAGATGAAGTCGCCTGCTCCTCTAGCACAACAGGAGGAACACTTCTTTTACAAACGACATCTCTTGAAACGCGTTCCATACCACGAACAATAACTTCAACACGAAGAATTGCTGAATTCTCTTGTTTCCATAAATGTGTCAGAAGAGAACCATAGTGATTATTAATCCATGAACGTAAAAAAGCAGTAGGAACAGAAAGCTTTACAAGAGTATGACTATATTCAGCAAGCTTCACACGTCCAAACCAACTGGTATAAGCCTCAACACCAACCTGCACCTTTAATTGTGCCATAACACGTATAAAAGCCGCCGCACTTTCCTCCTCTGAAACAATAGAATGCCCTATAGAAGCATTTCTACAAACGTTCTCATCACTTTCCGTCATCCTATTCTTTATTATGTTCTCTGCCGACAGGATATTTACCGAAACCCTTTTAAAGGAACTAGCTTTAGAGTTCAATTTATCCACCATCTTCCATCCTGATAAAAATAAAATTTTGTCCTGCCAAACAACTAAAATAAATCTAGCGAAGGCAAAACGCCCTACCCCAAATAAGATTACTCACCCTCCCCTAGGATAGCCTCATCACAACCCCACTAACAAAGATGACCAATAAGATTTACTTGCACTCATGATATGACCCACCCTTCTAAAATGGTAAACATATCCATTAAGAAAACTAAAAAACCGTCAGAAAACCTCTCCAACACAAAAGTTTCGAAAAGCCTAAATCAAAACATCTTGTATTCAACAAAATACAGAATAATGCGCTGATGTGACCCCTTCATGCTTCTTAGTCTTCATAAGAACCATACAAAACAGCAGAGGTAAAATGCAAGAGGTCAAAATAAAATCAAAAAACCCGAAAAAAATGCTTATATTAATGAGGACTGAAAAAAATATTGATTCAATTCATTTTTTTTCTCTAAATTTACCAATAATTAAAGAATCTCTTCAGATTTAAAAAAAAAAATAAAATACTTGACAAAAAAGACTCTGTACAAATCCACAAAGCTTGTGGATAACCATACCTCCCCCTATAAACTTTCTCTCCTTTTTCAAGTGGAGAATCATTATCGATTCTTATTTTCAATAGAAACTTTTTGAAATAATAAACAAAAAGCCAGCATCCTCATGGATACTGGCTTTGTTCTCAATTAAAGGAGAAAAGCTTAAACGCTGAGAGCCTTCAAACGTTTAGCTAAACGCGATACTTTCCTCGCAGCAGCATTTTTATGAAAAACCCCTTTAGAAACTGCACGCATAATTTCAGGCTCAAAATTCTTAAATGCAATCTCTGCAGATGCCTTATCGCCACCCGCTAAAGCATCATCAAACTTACGTATAAAAGTACGAACGCGTGAACGGCGGGCCTTATTAACCTGTGTGCGCGCCGCAACCTTGCGCACCGCTTTTCGAGCAGAAGGTGTATTCGCCATAAATATAATCTCTCTTTCAACACCTTGGTAAAATGAGTCTCAATAACAACTCTACCAATATAAATAAATCCAACCCAAGCAAAACTATAAAGCTGCCTATAACTGTGTGGTTTATAGCGCAATCCTAAAGCTAACGTCAATTAGATTTTCAAAGATAGCCATAAAAAAACGAAGCCAAACTCTTTGATCCGCAACTTTATAGCTTAATAATAGATATTCCTTAACAAACAAAAGAATTTAAACGGCTAACTTACGCAAGACATATTGCAAAATTCCACCATGATGCAAATAATCTAGCTCATCTTCAGTATCAACACGGCATAATAATGGAACGGTTTTTACCGTACCATCAGAAAAAGTAATTTTCGCTACAGTCTTTTGACGAGGTTTCAAGTTATGAATCCCTTCAATTGTCACCTTTTCATCTCCCTTTAAGCCTAAAGATTTCCAACTTAGTCCCTCTTCAAAGACAAAAGGGACAATGCCCATACCAACAAGATTAGAGCGATGAATCCTTTCAAAAGACTGCACAATCACTGCTTTGACACCAAGAAGATTGGTCCCCTTGGCAGCCCAATCGCGGGATGATCCATTACCATATTCAATACCTGCAAAAACAACGAGTGGAATACCTTCTTGTTTATACGCCATTGCTGCATCGTAAATGGTTTGTTCTACCGCTGACGGATAATGAACCGTATAACCTCCTTCTCGACCATTTTCCCCTAACATGAAATTACGAATGCGAATATTGGCAAAGGTCCCACGCACCATAACTTCATGATTCCCACGACGCGTTCCATACTGATTAAAATCAGCCACTTTAACACCATGATCCATTAAATATTTTCCGGCAGGAGAAGCTGCTTTAATAGAACCAGCAGGAGAAATATGATCCGTCGTGATTTTATCACCAAATAAACCTAAAATCCGTGCATCTTTAATATCTGGTAAGATATCAGGTGTTTTCTGCATATCATCGAAATAAGGTGGATTGCGTACATAGGTGGATTGCTCATCCCAAGAATAGGTAGAACCCGTAGGAATCTGAACTTTTTGCCAATTTTCATCTCCCTTAAAAACATCTGCATACTTTTCGGCAAAAACCTTCCGCGTGACATTTTTTTCGATAAACTCCTGTATTTCTTGAGAAGTTGGCCAAATATCTCTCAAATAAATGGGGTGGCCATTTGAATCTTCACCTAGAGGCTCCTTGGTTAAATCTTTACACACCGTCCCGATGAGCGCATGTGCAACAACTAACGGTGGTGAAGCTAAATAATTCGCTTGCACATCAGGGGAAACACGCCCTTCAAAATTACGATTTCCTGAAAGAACCGCAGATGCAATTATACCATTGTCATTAATCGTTTTGGAAATAGCTGGATGCAAAGGACCAGAATTCCCAATACATGTTGTGCACCCAAATCCTACTAAGTTAAATCCTAATGCATCTAAATCTTTTTGCAGACCCGAATTTTGAAGGTAAGCTTCAACGACTTGTGAACCAGGTGCAAGAGAAGTTTTTACCCATGGTTTACTCTTAAGACCCTTTGCCACAGCATTTCGTGCCAAAAGACCCGCTGCAATAAGAACACTTGGATTCGATGTATTCGTACACGACGTAATCGCAGCGATCACCACATCACCGTGACCAAGCGTATATTCTTCACCCTCAACCTGATAACGCTTATCTTGTCCAGAAGTCTTCTTATAGTCTTCGACCAATGCCTTCTCAAAACCCTGCCCAACATTTTCCAACGCAATACGTCCTTCAGGACGTTTAGGACCAGCCATAGAAGGGACAACGGTTCCCATATCTAATTCAATTGTATCACTAAAAATGGGATGAGCCACCATTTCATCATGCCACATCCCTTGTGCTTTGGTATAAGCCTCCACTAAGGCAATCCGACTTTCATCACGCCCTGTCATATTGAGATAACGCACTGTCTCCTTATCAATTGGGAAAAAACCACACGTTGCTCCATATTCAGGTGCCATATTTCCAATCGTTGCCCGATCAGCAAGCGTCATATGCTCCAAACCAGGACCAAAAAACTCAACAAATTTACCGACAACACCCTTCCGACGTAGCATTTGGGTCACCGTTAATACGAGATCGGTGGCTGTTACACCTTCCTTAAGTTTACCTGTTAGACGAAAACCAATCACTTCAGGTAACAACATAGAAACAGGTTGGCCTAACATTGCTGCTTCTGCTTCAATACCACCAACACCCCAACCTAAAACCCCTAAACCATTTACCATAGTCGTATGCGAATCAGTTCCCACACAGGTGTCAGGATAAATCGTCTCACAGCCCTCTTCATTCTTCATCCATACACATTGTGCTAAATATTCTAAGTTAACCTGATGACAAATCCCTGTTCCTGGAGGAACAACGCGAAAATTTTGAAAGGCTTGTTGCCCCCATTTAAGGAAACGATAACGTTCACCATTGCGTTCATATTCATGCTCAACGTTTTCCTTAAAAGCCATGGAATTGCCAAAAGCATCAACAATAACTGAGTGATCAATGATGAGATCAACGGGAATGAGAGGATTGATTTTTTCAGCGTTACCGCCAAGTTTAACCATAGCATCACGCATTGCAGAAAGATCAACAACTGCTGGAACACCTGTAAAATCCTGCATAAGAACACGTGCAGGACGGTAAGCAATTTCTGCCCCAGCGCTCCCTTTGTCGTTTAACCACTTAGCAACATTGAAGATATCCTCTTTTTTAACTGTGCGACCATCTTCGAATCGCAATAAATTTTCGAGAATAACTTTCATCGAAAACGGTAAACGAGAAACACCTTCAAGTCCGTTCTTCTCCGCTTCAATCAAGCCATAATAAATATATTCTTTGCCACCAACATTTAATACTCTACGACAATTAAAGCTATCAATTTGAGTCATGACTGTCCACCCTCATACTATAACCACCCAATTTCCAGGAATGAACAACACAAACTACGAGTCAAGGTCGCAGCTTGAGCGCAGACGCAATTACCTCCGCCATCCATTTCCCCCTCCACCCTCTAGGCATAATGCGGAAATCAGCGCCAGAAACCATTTTACACCAGATATTGATGTAAGGTATCCCTTATAGAACTATTTCTAGAACTATTCTAGGTACAATTGCATAAAAAATGTGTTTTTTATTCTATAATGCAATAAAGAATATGAAAATAAAAACAAAATAGGCAATCACATGGTGTTATCAGGCAAAGATTTAGCCGCTTACAGAAACGAGGAAATTCTGTTTAAAGGTCTTTCTTTTTGTTTATTTTCACAGCAACTTATGACAATCACCGGTCCTAATGGTATCGGAAAGTCTACATTACTCCGAATCATTGTCGGTCTTCTTGAAGCTGCTGAAGGTCATATAATACTTAAAGACCATGATCAAATATACCCTGTTGCAACTGCTTGTCATTATCTTGGTCCTCAAAATGCTATGAAACCTCTCTTATCTGTCATTGATAATTTGCAATTTTGGGCAGATTTTTACGGTCAACATTTACGTTTTGCGCATGAAGCTCTTGCCGATATTGGTCTTTCTAACCTTGAACATTTACCCTTTAACGCTCTATCAACTGGACAACAAAGACGCGTAGCTATTGCTCGCCTTTTGCTCTCCTATCGTCCTCTTTGGATTTTAGATGAACCAATATCTGGGCTTGATAACCATGCCCAAAAACTCCTTGCCCGTATTTTCCAACGTCATCTCAATCAAGGTGGTATGATTATCGCTGCAACTCATAATTCCATAGGCATTCCAGAAAACCATAACATCGCTCTGGAAAAATTTTTACCTCTCTAGGAGAGAATAAAATGAAAGCACTGTTCTGGCGTGATCTTAAACTATTATTAGCGCTACAAGCCACTTCACTAACAGGATTATTGTTTTTTATCGCTGTTGTTGTCATAACCCCCTTTACCATTGGACCAGATCCCAAAATTCTTGCACAAATAGGACCAGGTATATTGTGGTTTGGAGCCCTTCTTGCAGGACTCCTCAATCTGAACAAACTTTTCCAAATCGATCGTGATGATGGTAATCTCGACCAATTTATCCTTTCAGGAAAAAGACAAAGTTTTACACTAATTGTCTTTACAAAATGTCTTGCCCATTGGGTAGGAACAATGCTTCCTCTTATTTTTGCCACACCTATTTTAGCCCTCATGCTCCATTTAGATATAACAATAACTTTTACAACAATACTTACCCTTTTATGCGGAACACCAGCTATTATTTTTATTGGTGCTATAGGCGCTGCACTCGCAACCTCATTGTTGCACAGTACTTTGCTTATTTTTATCATTATCTTGCCGTGGATCATTCCAATTATGATTTTTGGTGTTTCCGCTGCTACAGCCCCAATAAACCCAAATACCTCTTTTCTCACTTCTCTAGCTCTTCTCAGCGCTTTTTCACTTCTTTTGAGTCTCTTTAGCTCTTTTGTTGCTGCGATAACGCTTAAACTTTTATCAGAATAATAAAAGATGATTGCCGCATAGCAAAACTCTGCCTATTATGAATTTTATGAATAAACTATCTCGTACATATAAAATCAGGTTACTCCCTGCAAGTTTCACCCTTTTCATGAAAATAAGCAGAGTCGTCTTACCTTGGTTGGCCGGCATAACATTGTGTTTCCTTATCTTAGGGCTTATTCTAGTGATGCATTCCCCTGATGACTATCAACAAGGCATTACTGTTAAGATTATGTACCTTCATGTACCCTTTGCGTGGTTGTCTACATTCTGCTATGTAACGATGAGTGCAGCGGCATTAGGAAATCTGATTTGGAAATATCATCTTGCTGATGTAGCACTTAAATGTGGAGCGCCTATTGGGGCAATTTTTACCGCCTTGGCTCTCATGACAGGAGCGCTTTGGGGGCGACCTACATGGGGAACATGGTGGGTTTGGGATGCACGATTAACATCAGTTTTAATTCTGCTTTTTATCTATCTCTCCATTATCCTGCTTGGGCGTGCTTTTGACAACCAAGTAAAAGCCGCTCGCGCTACTGCAATTCTTACACTTGTTGGATTTGTTAATATCCCTGTTATTAAATTTTCCGTTAATTGGTGGAATACATTGCATCAACCAGCATCATTGTTACGTGCTGGAGGATCAACAATCGACAATGCTATGTTATGGCCCCTTATAACAATGCTCTTTTGTTTTATCTTTATGTTTATTGCTCTTTATTTGATGGCTATGCGAAATGAAATCAATAGTCATTATATCCGAATACTTCAGATTAAAAAATCCCGTCGTGTACAACAACAGGACGCTTCATCATGCTCGACCTAAATGGCATCCACGGCGGAATTTTAGGAAATCTATCTCAGAAAATTGATTTTTTCCTGAGCACCCTTAAACACGAGCAAATTGTTGTTTTAAGCTATGTGCTTTCTGCAATATCCCTCTTATGTCTTATTGGATATATTCTTTGCAAAGCCCTATACCAAAAAAAAATTCTCCAACATCTAAACAAAAAAGAGCTGTCACAAAAAGATAAAGTATAATGAAAAACATCCCTCCAAAACTTAAAAAAAATATATCTTTACCTGTTCTGCTTGTTTTTTTGGGACCATTTGTGCTTTTTCTTCTTCTCATGATGTTTTTTTTCAACTTTATGGATAAAAAACACCTTCAAGATTCTTCTCTTCTCCCAAACGCATTGGCTGAAAAACCTGCTCCCAATATTCATCTTCCTCTTCTTGATAAAGAAAGTTATCTCAATTCAAAACAGTTTAAAGGACGTGTCACATTGGTCAATTTTTGGGGCTCTTGGTGTTTGCCCTGTCGCGAAGAGCATCCTATTCTTATGCAAATTGCACAAGATAAACGTTTTGATCTGATTGGTATTAATTATAAAGATAATAAAACAAACGCCCTGCGCTTTTTAAACAGTTTTGGTAATCCTTTTAAATTTATTGGCTTTGATATTTCAGGATATACAGCCATTGATTGGGGAATATATGGCCCCCCAGAAACCTTTCTCTTGAATAAAGAGAGCATCATTATTGCCAAACATGTTGGTCCCTTAACATGGCAAATTTATCAAAAAAAAATTCTACCAAAAATTGAACAAGCGATTATGACAGAAGAAAAATAATGCAGGTGTGTAAAAACATAACGTTTTATCATGCTATGTATGCTATTTTATTTATACGGCCACTTATTCTTCTTAGAAAGATTTTACAAGAGTATTATCATTGTTGATTCAAAAACATGTGTAAAGAAATATCTGTAGAACAAACCTCCAAAATATGACAAAAATTTTAAGTAGTTTTCATTTTTCTTTAGCGATTAAATATCTGTTTGGGAGCTTTATTTTTGATTATTTGGACAAAACAATATTGCTATAGAACCATCGTTAGCTTAGTGACAGCAACCAACTATTGTTTTCAAAATCATATAGTATTTTTTCTCCGCTTTTTTATCTGAAATACACATTGTTATGAGGGGACTTCACCACTATTCTCATCTTTATAAAATAATAAATCTGCTCTTTTGCAGCGTCATTTTTATATTTATTCCCATTACACTTATCTGTTCGTAATAGACTCCATAAAGTCTATATTGAATCTATACATTCTTATTCTCTCGATAATTTCCCTTATGATTATAACTAATAAGCTTTATTAAGTCTTAATAAGATAAATTCGAGTAAGAAAATATGACTACAATCAAAAAGTCTCATTTAACAGAGAAGATAAGTTATGAGTGCATAATCAATTTATCAATGAACATTATAAAAGAATTCATTGTAAGAAATAAACTTTTGAGATGTAAAAAGTACAAAAGAAGCTTTTTCGAGAGGAGAAAATATATTTTACAGAGAACTCTTTTTTAAGCACTCTATGACGTAATTACTGATCTCAACAGAACGATCACTCGTATACATTAAAAAAACTCTAAGACAAGCAATATTCTAGAAGTTCATATGAGATTATGCGTAAACTTTTATGACGCAAATAAAATAGGCTTTTGTTGCAATCATCATTTTTTATGAAAAATATTTGATTATGTTTTTTCTTATAAAAATTCTTGCGGTGTAAAACAATATGTTTTTGAGCAAAATTCACATGTGACTGAAATATATTTATTTTTAACCATTTTATTGCGTTCATCAATAGAAAAGCCTTCTAGGATTCCTTTAATTTTTTCGTGTGAACAAGAACATTGATCGACAAGAGAAAAAGGGTTAAAAACTCTAATACCTTGTTCATGAAAAAGACGGAACAAGAGCTGTTTACTACCGACTTGGGGATCTGTTAATTCTGAACTTTCAATCGTTGCCATGAGTATTTTAGCTTCCTGCCATTGGTTATCCAATTGGGTATGAGTTTTCGTTTCTTCTTGCTTTTGATGAGGGGCATCTATTTTATGATGAGACGATTCTTGGGGTAAAAGTTGGATCAAAATACCTCCAGCTCGCCAGCTTTTCTGCTGTTTTCCTTGTTGGTCACGATTAATTAATATAGCAACAGCCAGACGGATATCGGTAGGAATTTGTTCTGATTGATCAAAATAAATACGAGAAGCTTCTTGTAAATTTGATCCATCTAATGCAACTATCCCTTGATAGGGTTGCATATGGGGACCTTGATCAATTGTGAAAGCTAAAGTGCCTTTTCCTAAAAGTGTTTCTGAAGAGGTTTGACCATTGTCTATGGCTTGTTTAAGCTGTTCTTTATCAAAACGAGCGTATCCACGTAAACTGGAAGGAGGCAAAAAATCGCACACCAACATATTAACTGGTCCATCGGAATGAGTTTGTAAAATAAATTTTCCCGTAAGTTTTAGAGAAGTTCCAAGCAGAACCGTTAAAAGTAAAGCTTCTGCTAGAAGATAAGAAACCGGTTCAGGGTATTGATGTCTTGTGAGAATAGAATTTAAAGTTTCCCCAAGTTGTACGGTCCGTCCACGGATATCAAGTTCTTCAACTTGAAAGGGAATAACACTATCATCTTCATGCAAGAAGTTGTTGTTGAGAGAGGCTTCATCTTTAGCTTGTTCACTCATAGCTTTGCCTTTTTTATATAATTTGTTGTAGGGAGGCTATTGTGGAGAGAAAAACGCATCTTGTAAACACCAAGAAAGAATTGCTTTTTGAGCATGAAGACGATTTTCAGCCTCATCGAAAACAACGGAGTGCGGTCCATCAATCACAGAATCAACCACTTCTTCACCACGATGAGCAGGAAGACAATGCATAAAAAGAGCATCAGATTTTGCTAATTTCATGAGAGATTCATTGACTTGATAAGGCTGAAAAATAGAATGACTGCGAGCACGAAATTCTTGTCCCATGGAGACCCATGTATCGGTCATAATACAATCAGCATCTTGAGCCGCTTTTTGGGGATCATGGGTTAGTGTAAGATGCGCTCCTCGTTCACGTGCCCAATGTATAAATTTCTCCTGTGGTTCACTGCCCTTTGGAGTAGCAATACGCAAATGAAAATCAAAAAGAGCTGCGGCTTCAATTAAGGAATGGAGCACATTATTACCATCCCCCATCCACGCAAATATTTTACCAGAAATAGGCCCCCGATGCTCCTCATAGGTTAAGATATCTGCTAGAATTTGGCAAGGATGTGTATCATCTGTAAGAGCATTAATGACAGGAATTTGTGCATATTGTGCCAATTCGAGCATACGTTGGTGTTTCGTTGTTCGTAATATCACTATATCCACAAAACGGGATAAAACGCGCGCCGTATCAGCTATGGTTTCACTATGACCAAGTTGCATCTCTGAACCCGTGAGCATGATTGTATCTCCGCCAAGCTGGCGCATACTGATATCGAATGAAATACGGGTTCGTGTGGATGGTTTTTCAAAAATCATCGCAAGTGTTTTACCTATAAAAGGTTTTGAATCTTTTCCTGCTTTAAAAGATGCTTTAAGGATCTTTGCATAATCGATCAGTGCACGTGCTATTGCTGGCGTTAAAATGGATAAGTCCGTGAAATGACGAAGAGCATTTGTCATGTGTGTGATATTTGTCTTTCTTTGTTTACTTGGGAAAGATAAGCTATTGCTTTTTCAATACGATGTAAACTTTCATCTATTTCTTCTTCCCTAATGATAAGAGGAGGCAATAAGCGCACAACGTTGTTGTTGGCTGCAACGCTTAAGAGATATTCATTTTCCAAAGCATTAATGACAAGATTTGAAGGTACAATACACTGAATACCCAACATAAGCCCCATCCCCTGAACTGCGCAGATAATATCAGGATAGATATTGAGAATGTACAAAAGTCCACTTTTTAGTTTATCCCCCATACGCTGAACATGGTTGAGAAAACTTGGCTCTAACAAAATATCAAGAACACTATTTCCTACAGCCATTCCAAGAAGATTTCCTCCAAAGGTTGAGCCATGTGTCCCAAGTGTCATGCTTTTTGCAACTTTATCCGTTGCAAGGCAAGCACCTAATGGAAATCCCCCTCCTAATCCTTTTGCGAGGGTAAGAATATCAGGCGTGATATCACTCCATTCATAAGCAAAAAGCTTTCCTGTTCGTCCTATACCCGTTTGGACTTCATCTAAAATCAATAACAGACCATTATCATCGCATATTTTGCGCAAAAATCTTAAATATTCATGAGGAACCGTTCGTATTCCTCCTTCTCCTTGAATAGGTTCAATAAGAATAGCGGCGGTATTTTTATTAATAGTGTTACGCAAAGCGACTTCATCACAAAAAGGTACTTGAATAAATCCACCAGCTTTAGGTCCAAAGCCTTCAAGATATTTTTCATACCCAGTCGCAGCAAGTGCAGCAAGTGTACGTCCATGAAATGCCCCTTCAAAAGTAATTATTTCAATGCGTTCTGAATGACCAGCAGCATAGTAATAATGGCGTGCAGTTTTGAATGCGCACTCCAATGCTTCAGTACCTGAATTGCAGAAAAAAACCTTATCCGCAAAACTATTTGCACAAAGCCGCGTGGCAAAAGATGCTTGTTCAGGAGATTGAAAAATATTAGAAACATGCCAAAGTTTTTCAGCTTGTATTTTGAGCGTATCAACTAATTTTGGATGTGAATACCCTAATGCGTTAACAGCAATACCAGATGTGAAATCAAGATAATGTTCTCCTTTATCGGAAATAAGCCATACACCATGCCCTTGTTCAAAATGCAAATTTCGTCGTGCGAAGCATTCATAAAGTGGTTGTATAGAGACGACATCCATCATAATTCCCTTTATATTTTAGTCTTTTCAATATATATACAAAGCAACACTACAAATAAAACAGCATGGTATATTTCGTTACGGTGCTTTCAACATTTCATTACGATTAGTGATTACACCTATAGAATAGATCATTACACCAATTGAAAAAAAGTCAATGAGGGTTCTACAAATAAGCATTTTGGGAAAAAGCCTTAAACAAAAGTGAAAGTTTAACCTATGATTGATTTGCAAGTTGGGGAAAACATTCTAAATAAACTCTTCAAGAGGTAAAGACTCTTGTCATAGAGTGAGTGCATATTGTAATTTACAATATAATAAGCAAGATGATGTGTTTTGATTTGTAAATCCACAGGTTGGATGATTTTTTTATGCTCACGTAGAGTGTAAAGTTCTTTCATTCAGCGTAATGAAACATTATTTAAACATTTGAAGATGCAACGGGGGAGAGCATCTTAGTGACGTAATCGGAATGGAGTGCTGGTATGGGTTGGACATGTGAACGCGTTGAGCTTCTTAAAAAGCTTTGGAGTGAAGGGTTAAGTGCAAGTCAAATTGCTGCTCAATTAGGTGGGGTCAGTAGAAATGCAGTCATCGGCAAAGTACATCGATTAAAGTTACCAGGACGTGGTAAGACAGCACAAGGAAGCACGCGTGCGCAAAAAACTCCCGTGGGAAGCAGCAGTCCATCATCTCCACGTGTGCGTCGCAACACATCCACGGTATCGCCAATAAACACATCATCTGTAAGTATTGAAGAAACAGCTTTAAAGACAGAATTTGTAGTGGAAGATGTAAAAGAAGTTGATATGTCCACAAAATCCAATGTCGTTGTGCCTATATCACGTCAACTTAATCTTCTACAATTGAGTGAAAATACATGTAGATGGCCGGTTGGCGATCCATTATCAGCAGATTTTCATTTTTGTGGTGCAGATTCTGATGAAAATAGCCCCTATTGTGCCTTTCATGCTAAGCTAGCATTTCAACCAATATCTGAAAGACGTCGGATAAGAGTATAATACCCACGGTAGAATCTCATATTCTACGCCTTCTGCGCTTCGTTATTAAATTTTATTATCGAATTATTATGAGAAAGAAATTTGATGGAGCTTTTAATGAATGAAAAAATTTCTTCATGAAACTATTCAACGAAACTGTATCTTTTGGTGCTATTGCGCAGCTGTGTGTTGTAAAGTTATATTACTGTTTATTTTCATAATTTTCTTTAATTTAGTTGTACTGCTTTTAACACTATCCATAGCAACATCTTTTGAATAAGATCGTTTCTCAATTTCTCATGTTTTTATTCTTCGTGTATTTAATAGAGTAATGCTGTGGTTTATAAAAATAATTTATTGCTTTGCAACCTGAATGAGATCCATCTATATCTCTCTCATTTTAAGTCCTATTATATTGAATCAATCAAAATCTTTCGTTTGGGCGTCACGAGCGAGATGAGAACTGTGGAGAGTTAAAAACACTTAAAGAAAAGCATGCCTCTTATAAATGCTTTCAAGTGCCAAGGACTTAAAGGGTTGTTGCAACATTGGGAGATGGCAAAGTGTATGATGATGCCAGCTTGCTCTTTTATTAAGTATAAAGATAGTGAGTGCTTCATGGATTTATCGTTATACTCTTCACGAATGCCGTCGCAAAATAGGCTTGGGAGCGTTGAGAGATGTTTCTTTAAAACAAGCCTGTGAATATATGCAATTCAATGTCATTCTGTTTTGCGTGAGGGATGTGCCCCGTTAAAGAATGCGAAAAACAAAAGCGTGAAGCAATACGTAGAATGTAAAATAATATCTTTATAATTTTTTATAAAAAATTATAAAGAAGGGAATATTGTATTCAAGGCTCTTACGAAATATACAAAAACAATAAATTATAAGTATAAATAAATATAAAATCTAGAGCGACCACAATAACATCACTTTCCTTCTCCCGACACAAAACGGCGCAACCAAACATAAAGCGCACCTTCTCCGCCATGCTGACGCGCTGCTTGCTCAAACGCGTGGACATAATATCGAAAAGCTGGTGTTGATAACCAATACGGAACAAATCTATACAAAGCTCCATCGCTCCCAACGGATCGTCCTTTTCCTGTAATCACAAGGACATAACGCAATCCTCTCTGCTGAGAGGACTGTAGAAATTTTTTTAATAAAAAATAAGCTTCTTCCTGCATATAACCATGGAGATCAAGACGCGCCTCAAGAGGACAACGACCTTGGGAAATTTTACGATATGCAACATGATCAAAGAAATGAATCTTTTGTGCTTGTGTAACTGACCTCTTTTCTCTTTTAATAATTGTCGAGGATTGTTGATTTTCCTGAGACAATGAGGAGATTTGAGTTACAGGCTGTTTTTTATCATTAATATTTGCAATAGTTTCTGAAGCAGAAGAGAGCATCTTACCGTGAAGCGGTGTTATCGTACGACAAACCATCTCCCATAAAAAACGATCTTGTGGAGCCAATAAATCTATTTTTTGTCTCCATTTACTTGAGGACATTTTAATTTCTCATAAATCATTGAATGCTTATGGAAGAAAAACAAAAAGTATTTTAATTTTCATTTTCTGTAGCAAAAAGCTTCCAGTTGGGATCTGACGATAAACTATTGCGAACAAAAGTCCAAATATCCCTGATTTCTACAATAGCATCAGGATCACCGTCTATACGCTCGCCCTGTTCATTATAAGTAACAGAAATCATCTCACTGACAATACGTATCGTTAAAAGTTCATCTTTTTCTTGTATTGCCGCCGCAACAAATTCGATCTTATTAATTCCAACAAAAGTGAATTCTATTCTTTCTTTATTTTTTTCTCGTTGCTCAATAGCCGTACAAAAGCTCTCAAAAACATCCTGACAAAGCAAGCTTTTAAGTTGATTGCGATCACCTTTGGCAAAAGCTATTACAATCATTTCATACGCAATTTGTGCACCTTTTATAAAAAGTTGAGGAGAAAAATGAGGATCAATTCTATGCAATTCCCGCAAATTTTTATTCAAAACACTCCCCTCCGGTGAAATTTTATCAATTTCACTAAAGTCGTCTTTTTGTGAATTTTTCTGATGAGGGAACGAAACAATATTATCAGCCGTTTCTGCTTCAACTTGTTTTTTAGAACGTCGTGAATAAGGATCAAAGGGTGGCTTTTCAAACCCAATTCGTTTCCCTAATACATTACGGAGTTGCACAAAAATAACAACCATAACAACAAGAGCTATGACAAGTATAACGTCAAATTCCATAGGCGCTGTCAATCTCCAAAGCTTAAGTCTCTAATAAACATTGCAGTCAATACCATTTATCAATAAATATGTAAAATAAGGAATCTTATCATTCAAATATTTTTATAGATTTTGTATTTAAACGGAGTTCTCTTAAGAATTTCTCCCCCTACTCATCCAGAAGGAAACTTTCATGTGATAAAACTTTATTCTATAAATCCTCGTTTTTTTGTTGTTATCTTTCTTTGCATTCTTTTAATCGAGATTGCTGGTTTTATCTTTGTTGGTCAAGAAATTGGTATTTTGGCAACCTTGAGTTTGGTTATTCTCACAACCATAGCTGGGGTTGTTTTATTGCGAATTCAAGGGATTAGCCTTTTAAAAAATATACAAAATGAACTTATCCAAGGACGTACATTAGAGAATAATATTATTAATGATGCTTTCATCATGTTTAGTGCAATTTTACTTATTCTTCCCGGCTTTGTCACTGATCTCTTGGGAATATTACTTCTTATTAAACCAATTCGCTCTGTTGCTTGGCATTTCTTTGCATCATTAAAAAACAAAATGAATCCCAATACTAGAAGAAAAAATAACTCTGAAAAAATAATTGATCTTAAAGCAGAAGATTACACAATTCATGATACGACAGAATCTCCATGGCGCAAAAATGATGATAACCATTGAAATGCCTAAAAAATCTGTAACAAACTAAAAAAATATTCAAGATAAAGAGCGCATTTCTTGCAACCTTTTGCAAGGCGTGATAACCAATCTGGTCTTTAGATCTAAAATAAATATACATATTATAATGAGAGAGGTTTGTCGTATGGCCGAAGGTGAAATGAATAACAGTGGTGGAGAGCCGGTTTTTGCTGTATTAACTCAATATTTAAAAGATTTATCATTCGAAAACCCTGGTGCTCCTCGTTCATTGCGTGCACGTGAAAAATCACCACAAATTGATATCAATATTAACGTCAATGCTAACCCAATTGGTGATGACAATTACGATGTCGTTTTGTCTCTCTCCGTCAAAGCCAATGATGAAACTGAAACCTTGTTTCATGTAGAACTTATTTACGGTGGTGTTTTCCACCTTAAAAACATTCCACAAGAACATGTTATGCCACTGGTCTTTATTGAATGTCCCCGTCTTTTATTTCCATTTGCTCGCCAAATTATATCTGATGCTACTCAAAGTGGTGGTTTTCCACCTTTGTGGATTGATCCTATTGATTTTGCAGCACTCTTCCAAAAGCGTCTTTCTGAAGAACAAAAAGACAATCAAATACAGCCCTCTTAAAAATTTATTTTTTTGCTATCAAAAAGCCCCTTGATATATTATTGGTATATTAGGGGCTTTTTTCCTTTAGACGACTTTTGCGGCATGATAAGCCGCAAGCATTGCAATATTGACAACATCTGTATCGCTTCCACTAAACGGTACAATTTGGACAGATTTTTCCAATCCAATTAAAATAGGACCAATGATGGTTGCTTCACCGAGTTCTTGTAACATTTTGCTTGCAATGGAAGATGCGTGATATCCAGGCATAACCAAAATGTTAGCAGGCTCCGTTAATCCCATAAATGGATATTGCTGCATCAATTTGGAATTGAGTGCCACATCAGCACTCATTTCTCCATCAAACTCAAAATCAACTTTGCGTTCATGCAAAATATTAATCGCATCCTGAATTTGCTGCGTCGTCTTCCCTTTCATATAACCAAATGTAGAAAATGCTAAAAATGCTACCCGTGGTTGATATCCAAATCCTCGCACAAATGAAGCTGCTTGTTCCGCTATATCTGCAAGTTCTTCAGCATTAGGATTTTCATAAACGGCTGTATCCGTAATAAACACAATTCGTCCACGGCAAATAGCCATTGAAATACCAATCAATCGTTCTTTTGGTTTTTCATCAATTGCACGACGTATATCGATCAACGCTGTTTCATAATTGCGTGTCACCCCTGTAACCATTGCATCAGCATCTCCTAGTGCCACCATACACGCAGCAAAATAATTGCGATCATTATTGATACGACGATGACAATCACGCAACAGCCAACCTTGACGCTGCATTTTTTTATAAAGATAATTCGCATAAGCATCTGTACGGCAAGAAAGCTTAGCATTCATAATAGAAATACCTTCACGCTCCAGATCAATTCCAGCGATAACAGCCGCTTCTCTTACTTGCTCTTCACGACCAACCAAAATCGCTTGTCCCAATTTTTGATGAACATAGGAAACGGCTGCCCGCATAACTTGCTCTTCTTCACCTTCTGCAAAGACAATTTGTTTTGGCGCTTGACGAACATGGTTATAAACCCCACGCATCATCGAGGAAGTAGGATCACGTCTCGCATTCAAATCGCGCTCATAGGCCTCTAAATCATCTATGTTCTTTTGCGCAACACCGCTTTCCATTGCTGCTTTTGCTACCGCTATTGAAACAACCGTAAATAAACGCGGATCAAAAGGAACAGGGATGATATAGTTAGGACCAAACTTTAATCGCTTTCCATGATAAGCTTCTGCAACGCTGTCAGGCACTTCTTCATGCGCTAAATTAGCAAGAGCCTTTGCCGCAGCAATCTTCATGTCTTCATTAATAACTCTTGCACGCACATCAAGCGCACCACGAAATATATAAGGAAAACAAAGAACATTATTAATCTGATTTGGATAATCGGAACGTCCTGTTGCGACAATGGCATCATGACGCACTTGCATAACCTCTTCCGGCGTAATTTCTGGATCGGGATTAGCCATAGCAAAAATGATCGGCTGGGGTGCCATGGATCTTACCATTTCAGGAGTAAGAGCACCTTTAGCAGAAACCCCAAAAAATATATCTGCACCTTCCATTGCTTCCATAAGCGTACGTTTATCTGTTTGAATAGCATGCGCAGATTTCCACTGATTCATTCCCTCTTTGCGTCCTTCATAGACCACACCCTTTGTGTCACATAATATGATATTTTCGGAACGAAAGCCCATCGCTTTAATCAATTCAATACAAGCAATCCCTGCAGAACCAGCACCATTACAGACTAACCGCGTATTTTGCATATCACGCCCTGTTAAAGTCAAAGCATTGAGAACACCCGCAGCAACAATAATCGCTGTACCGTGTTGATCATCGTGAAAAACAGGTATATTCATCATCTCGCGTAGGCGGCTTTCAATCATAAAGCACTCTGGCGCCTTAATGTCTTCAAGATTAATTCCACCAAAAGAAGGTTCTAAATGGCGCACCAAATTGATAAAACTTTCTGTATCGTTTATATCAATTTCTAAATCAATGGAATCAATATCCGCAAAACGCTTAAACAACACTGCTTTGCCTTCCATGACCGGCTTAGAGGCAAGTGCCCCTAAGTTGCCTAACCCTAAAATAGCGGTTCCATTTGAAATAACAGCAACAAGATTACCTTTTGCTGTATAATCATAAGCTAGCGCTGGATTTTGAGCAATTGCCTTAACTGGAACTGCAACACCTGGTGAATAAGCAAGTGCTAAATCATGCTGTGTTGCCATAGACTTTGTTGCAATAATCTCAAGCTTTCCTGGTCGACCACGACTATGAAAATCTAGAGCTTCTCTTTCGCTCGCACTGTAAACAGTTTGAGACATTTTCTGATCCTGCTCGCTCTTTTTCATCTCACTTTATTTTCTCCAAAAACAGTGTAAATTTTGCTTGATAATGCGTATAGTCATTAAATTTGATTCATATATTAGAAATCGCTATTCTTGCCTTAGCAAATCTGATGATGCGTTGCAATTTAGAGATAAATAGATATTGAAGTAAACAAAAAAGAGTAAAAACTTCACTTAAAGGAAACAGGCCTCGTACAAATGGATAAAAAAAACAATCATAAAAATAATTTAATTCCACAGCCTGCCTCCCCATCTGCTTCCTCTCAAGAACGTCTTACACCTATGATGGAGCAGTACATAGAAATCAAAGCCGTCCATCATGATTCCCTTCTCTTTTACCGAATGGGGGATTTTTATGAATTATTTTTTAATGATGCGATTGAAGCTGCTCAGGCTTTAGGAATCACACTCACAACACGCGGAAAACATTTAGGACAAGATATTCCTATGTGCGGTGTTCCCGTTCATGCAGCAGATGATTATTTACAAAAACTGATTGCTTGTGGTTACCGAGTTGCTGTTTGTGAACAAATAGAAGATCCTGCTGAAGCAAAAAAACGTGGCTCAAAATCTGTTGTTCGGCGTGATGTTGTTCGCCTTGTAACCCCTGGAACGATAACAGAAGAAAAACTCCTTGATCCAACACGCGCAAATTATTTTATGGCACTTTCCCGTATAAAAACTAGCGATGGAGAGGAATTTGCTCTTTCTTGGATTGATATCTCAACAGGCATATTTCGTGTAACAGAGAGCCGCCAAGAAAAACTTTTAGCAGATATTATGCGTGTGGATCCACAAGAAATCATTGTTTCTGATTCATTTTTTCATGATAAATCTCACAAGTCACTTTTTAGTGTTCTTGATCGTATCGTTTCACCTCAACCTGCTTGTCTCTTTGATGCACTCACCGCTGAACGCGATATTTGCAATTATTTTAAACTCTCAACTCTTGAAGGCGTTGCCGATTATTCACGCTGTGAACTCTCTGCAATTGTAGCTGCTATTCGTTATATCGAAAAAACACAAATCACGCATCGCCCTCCCCTCATGCAGCCTGAGCGCCAAAATGAAAGTGCAACTCTTTTTATTGATGCTGCAACCAGACTAAGCCTTGAACTTATTCGAACGACATCAGGTCAACGGGATGGAAGTTTATTAAAAGCTATTGATCGCACTGTAACAGGAGGAGGATCACGCCTTCTTATTGACCGCCTTATTGCTCCCCTCACAACTCCTTCAGCTATTGATACGCGTTTGGATTCTATCGATTTTTTTCTACATAATCCTTCTCTTGCGGAAGCGATAAAACTTATTTTAAAGGGGGGACCAGATATGCCCCGCGCCGTTTCACGTTTGGCTCTTGGACGAGGAGGTCCCCGTGATATGGCGACAATCCAGCGCGGCTTTGAAATCATTCGTGAATTGCATCAACTTCTTAATAATGAGCTTCTGCCTCAAGAAATAAGTGATGTACAACAGGTGTTCTCAAACTTACCCACAGCGTTGTACTTTCATTTAGAACAAACATTAGCTGATGATCTCCCACTCCTTAAACGTGATGGTGGTTTTATTCGTTCAAATTATCATAAAGAGCTCGATGAAATGCGTGCTTTACGTGATGAATCGCGCCGTGTCATTGCTGAACTTCAAGCGCAATATGCCCAAGAAACAGATATTAAGACTCTTAAAATAAAGCATAATAATATTCTAGGTTATTTCATTGAAGTAACCAGTACACAAGCATCTGCCCTTACAAATAATCCACAAGCTAAAGCACGTTTTATTCATCGGCAAACAATGGCAAACGCTATGCGTTTTACGACAACAGAGCTTGCTGACCTTGAAAGCCGTATTGCCCATGCTGCCAATCACGCATTGACACTTGAACTAGAGATTTTTGATATTCTCGTTCAGGAAATTACCGAACAAGTTGATTTTATTCGTAAAGCCTCTGAAGCACTTGCTATTTTAGATGTCTCTGTCGCCTTAGCATATCTTGCTGAAGAACAAGGCTATTGCCGCCCTAAAATTGATCTTTCACTTACCTTTCATATCACAGCAGGACGCCATCCTGTCGTCGAGCAAGCACTCCGCAAACAAGCAGCAGAACCTTTTATTGCCAATAATTGTGATCTCTCTGTGCAAGAAAATCAGCAATATGCAGCAATCTGGCTGTTGACAGGGCCTAATATGGGAGGAAAATCAACTTTTTTGCGGCAAAATGCTCTCATTGCTATTATGGCGCAAATGGGGTCCTTCGTTCCAGCGACTTCAGCACATATTGGTGTCGTTGATCGCCTGTTTAGTCGTGTCGGGGCTTCCGATGATCTTGCACGGGGGCGCTCAACCTTTATGATGGAAATGGTTGAAACAGCAACGATTCTCAATCATGCTAGCCACCATTCCCTTGTTATTCTTGATGAAATAGGGCGTGGGACATCAACTTTTGATGGACTTTCTATTGCTTGGGCTGCCGTTGAATATCTCCATGAGGTTAACCATTGTCGTGCTATTCTCGCTACCCATTTTCATGAAATGACCGCACTTACCGAAAAACTTGACAGACTGCATAATGTAACCATGAAAGTCAAAAATTGGGATGGTGATGTAGTTTTTCTTCATGAGGTCACACCAGGAGCTGCTGACCGTTCCTATGGTGTACAAGTCGCAAAGCTTGCTGGACTTCCCCCAGCCGTTATTACACGAGCAACAGATGTACTCCATCAATTAGAACAAGGTGAAATGGCTGGAAAAGGACCTAAACTCATTGATGATTTACCACTCTTTTCTCTTAAAGCAACATCTCCCGTCAATGAAGCAAGAAACAAACATTGTGTACTTCACGAAGCTTTAAAAAATATCCATCCCGATGAACTCTCTCCTAAACAAGCTTTAGAAGCAATTTACCACCTCAAACAGCTTGAAAAGAGAAACCCTTTATAGAAAACAGATGTTATTTTTTATTAAAAAACCTTCTTAATAGGAGATAAAGAACCCTTTTTGATGTACCACAGCACAAACAGTTATTTACCGTATTCCCATCGCTTTTCTACATAATATATTTTGATAAGTGTAATTGCCTATAGAAGCAAAATCCTATGCATTATATTTCATATTTCCTTAGATCAACATTGGCCCGTATACAAAAAATTGGTCAATATCGACTATTTTTACAAGATAGTCGTTTTTTGCAAAGATTGTCATGAAATCTCCTCCACCTTGCAAATACGCAACATTTAATGAATTATGCTTTTTCACAATCAATATTATTGTTATCATAGCAACAGTTTTAGTTTAAAGCTGTCGGTGTTGGGATGCCTCCCCATTTTTCATAATAAATTCATGGATAATGGATCTCGCATTTTCTTCACATTTTAAGTTATGCTTCACATTTTAAGTTATAAAGAGCTCTTTTACTGTTTTCATATGAAACATATAATCAGATATATCACAGCAGTACTTTATTTTCATAAACATCTTTGAACTCCTTCCCGCACCTCAAAGGATAAGGATTTTCATTCGAATCAAGTCTGCAAACAGTCCAGATTCTAAGGGATTTACCTTGACTTCCTAGTCATGTAATTCACTTAAACTCAAAGTTTGATAAACAAGTCTAAGAATATTCACCACACACTAAATATATTAAGTAGGATGCCGTATATCACAGCTCTAAATGACAGTGTTTTTACGGTACAACAAGATAATGCCACCAGTACAATAAATATCTTTCATAAATATAAGAACAGGAAATCGTAATTTCGTATAAAATTGAAATATGATATGAAACGTAATCATACCATATCTATCTTTATCTGTCTTACATAGCTGCTAAAATAAGCAATCCGCAACAGCTTTTAGTTGTATTGATAGCTTTTTAATCATACTGATCATGACTCGAAATATTCTGATAAGCTCATAAAATAATTAGCTTAGAATATCGTGTAAAAGATGCAAAAAATCAGAATACTATCTCTCTTTTATAAGACGCGTCATTCATCTCATCAAATATTACGTACTGCACCCTTTGCAGCAGATGTGGTCATCGCTGCATAGGCTTTGAGAGCCTTTGAAACTTTACGCTGACGCTTCTCTATCGGTTGCCAAGCACCTTTTCCTTTTGCTTCCATCTTAGCACGGCGCTGCTTCATCTCAACGTCATCCACCAACATATGAATTTTACGATTTGGAATATCAATTTCTATGATATCCCCCTCCTCCACCAACGCAATTTCTCCTCCTTCAGCAGCTTCTGGTGAAATATGTCCTATCGAGAGCCCTGAACTTCCCCCTGAAAAACGTCCATCCGTAACAAGTGCACAAACCTTGCCCAATCCTTTAGATTTGAGATAACTTGTTGGATAAAGCATTTCTTGCATTCCAGGTCCACCACGTGGACCTTCATAACGGATTAAAACAATTTCACCTATTTTAATCTTATCAGTTAATATAGCTGAAACAGCTGAATCTTGGCTTTCAAAAATTCTTGCCGGACCTTTAAAAGTTAAAATTGATTGATCAACGCCTGCTGTTTTTACAATGCAGCCATCTTTTGCAAGATTTCCATAAAGAACTGCCAATCCTCCATCTTGTGAATATGCATGTTCCCTATTGCGAATCACACCTTTTTCACGATCAAGATCAAGGCTCTCATAGCGACAAGATTGGCTAAAAGCTGTCTGTGTTGGAATGCCACCAGGAGCAGCACGATAAAATGTACGAACTGTTGGTTCATTAGTTTGTTTCACATCCCAACGGTAAAGAGCTTCTTTCATTGTTTTTGCGTGAACCGTATAAGTTGACGTATCAATGAGTCCCGCCGCATCCAGTTCACCTAAAAGCCCCATAATACCACCAGCGCGATGAACATCTTCCATATGTACATTCGCGACAGCAGGAGCAACCTTACATAAAACAGGAACACGACGTGAAAGATGATCAATATCCGTCATGGTAAAATCCACCTCACCTTCTTGCGCCGCGGCTAAAAGATGCAGTACTGTATTGGTTGATCCCCCCATAGCAATATCAACGGTCATTGCATTTTCAAAAGCCTTGCGTGAAGCAATAGAGCGCGGCAAGACTGTTTCATCATCTTTTTCATAATAACGTTTAACCAATGCAACAATCTGTTTTCCAGCTTCTTCAAAAAGCATTCGTCGATCTGCATGTGTTGCTAACATTGATCCATTTCCGGGAAGAGAAAGCCCCAATGCTTCCGTTAAGCAATTCATAGAATTGGCCGTAAACATTCCTGAACAAGAACCACATGTAGGACAAGCAGCACGCTCCATTTCAGCCACTTCTTCTTCTGAATTTTGTTCTGAAGCTGCTGCAACCATGGCATCGACCAAATCAACCGTTAGATCTTGATCCTTCCATTTAATCTTACCTGCTTCCATAGGACCGCCTGAAACAAAGATTGTCGGAATATTCAACCGTAAAGCAGCCATTAACATACCAGGCGTAATTTTGTCACAATTAGAAATACAGACAAGTGCATCTGCACAATGTGCATTAACCATATACTCTACAGAATCAGCAATGATTTCACGTGAGGGCAACGAATAGAGCATTCCATCGTGCCCCATTGCAATTCCATCATCTACAGCAATGGTATTAAATTCTTTCGCAACACCACCGGCAACTGCTATCTGTTGCGCGACTAATTGCCCAAGATCTTTTAAATGGACATGCCCTGGTACAAATTGTGTAAAAGAATTCGCAATCGCAATAATGGGTTTACCAAAATCAGTATCTTTCATCCCTGTTGCACGCCAAAGTCCGCGGGCTCCTGCCATATTACGCCCGTGGGTTGATATTCTTGAACGGTAAGAAGGCATTATTTTTTTCCCCTCAAATAATTCCATTTTGCTTTTTGTGCTGTAACTTCATTATAAAAACAAGAGCTTTAATATTCAAAAGAGAAAAATACCTTGTACTGCGGCATTTGAAGCACAAAATTAAAAGCTCTGCATAAACTTTTTCATAAAGCCTTTGTTTTTTATTACCTGTTAATCAACATCTAATCCTTGTGCAAGTCCACGTTTGAGACAAATATCAAAACGCTTCAGTGTGACATGAACAGTTCCAGATTTTTGTATGCCAGATTTGGTTAGTATATTGCATCTATCTGTTTGCGTAATCTCTGGAATTGGAAAGAATATAAAGAAATCGTGGTAAAAATCTATTATCTCCTTACAATTCAGCTTTACACCTTTCAAACGCATTCATAAAAATATCTTTTAAATAATGATGACGCATTATCTCATGCTTTTGTTTTTACACTCTTCAATAGAGCTACTCCCCTCAGGAAGAACAAAACACACCAAACAAAATACACTTGTATAGCCTTTATGTACTCATTTTAAAGAGACATCTTTCAATGCACTCGAGCCCATTTCACGATAGCGCCTATGAATGGTATAACAGCCCCCGTGAATAATATAAATCTATAAGGGACATCTTCACACTTATGAAGAAGATAACTGACACCATCATACATTTTTCTCATCCCCAATATTGCGAACATCCTTGGTAATTAAGACAATTAACAAGAGATATTTTTATTCCTTCCTTCAAGCGTTTTTATCTACACGGCTTTCCCTGCGTGTGACATACAAGCAAGTGACTTTAATTGTTTTAATACAAGAGGATCTAAAATGAGAGAACCTTATGATATTCGGGACTCTCATTCCAGTTGTAAAAAATTAATTATGAATATAAACCAATACTTATCTCATTATAACTCACATTACACCCTTTACGAAAAAACAGATAGAATTTACAAAGAGTACAGCGTTTTCTCGTAAGGTAATCTAGTGCAGAGTTACAATTTGTAGTTCATGCTCATTGGCTCCAGCAAGAGCGATAGAACGCTCATCGGATAAAATGATAGGATAACCTGTTTCACCAAAGAGAGCCCATATCGTAATGCCTGGGGTCATCGGTGGAAGATCTGGAAAGTTTTTAGCCAGATCATCTGTACAAACTTTTTTTAAATAGGCAATCTGTCCCGCATCAGAGTAGGATGTGTTCTGAAACGACAAGTTTTGTTTGTGTTCTCCCATTTCACTGTTCCTTTACGCCTTAACTTTTATGACTCACCACTACTGACTTTAATTGGAATCTGTTTTATTTCTTTTTTTAATTTTGGTTGATACAGATTAATTGATAAAAGACCATTTTTCAACTCTGCATTTGTAACATGCATCCCTTCCGCGAGAACAAAGGTTCGCTGGAATTGTCGCGCAGCTATACCGCGATATAAATATTGATGATTTTGGTTGTCTGTTTGTTTACCATGAATAACCAATTGATTATCATCGAGTAAAATATTAAGATGGTTAATCTTAAATCCAGCAACAGCCAAAGTTATCCGGATATGATTTGCATCATCACTTTTATGCAAACGTTCAATATTATAGGCTGGGTAAGCCTCATCAGCTTTACCGATACGTTGCAATATTTTTTCTACGGTTTCAAACCCTAAAAGAAAAGGATTGGAGAAAGGCGTCACATGTGTCATTCATGAGTATCCTCTTTAAAACGGCTTTACTTGACCAAACTCTATAAAAGTGTTCGCTGCACTCCTCTCATATGGCGAGCGTGAATGATAACTTCAAGAGAGAAGATTTAAGAGAGTTCAATGCCTCAAAGTAACATAAAATTATCAAAGGTGCGAAATTTATCTAGTATATTGTATAATAAAGATGAAATTGCGGAAATATTTCGCCGTTTTTCTGTGCAACGCCCAACACCTAAGAGTGATCTTAACTATATAAATACTTTTACACTTTTAGTTGCCGTTGTGCTTTCGGCTCAAGCGACAGATGTAAGCGTTAATAAAGCGACAAAAGAATTATTTTGCCTTGCTGATCAACCGGAAAAAATGGTTGCATTAGGGGAAGAAGAAATAGCAAATCATATCCGTTCAATTGGCCTTTGGCGTGCAAAAGCACGTAATGTTTATGCGCTTTGCAACTGTTTAATTGATTATTATGGCGGTCAAGTACCCGATACGCGTGAAGCACTCATGGCCCTTCCTGGAGTGGGGCGCAAAACGGCTAATGTGGTCTTGAATGTTGCTTTTGGTCAGCCTACATTGGCAGTAGATACACATATTTTTCGCTTAAGCAATCGTCTTGGTTTGGCGCCTGGCAAAACACCAGAAATTGTTGAGAAAAAATTATTAAAGATTATACCGGTTCATTATATTCGCCATGCGCATCATTGGCTAATTTTACATGGTCGCTATATTTGTCAAGCCCGTAAACCACAATGTACGCAATGCATTATTGCCGATTTATGTAAAGCAGCCATCAAAACAAATGCAATTCCAGCACCTTTGGTTGAGCTTCAAGGCAATGTAGCGCCGATTTTTTTGTAATACGGTCTTGCTATTTTGTGTATACTAGCTTATGAAAACGTCTTTAAGAGCCGCCCGGCAGGGCATGCCGTGGCTGTTTAAATGCTTGTTCAAGCGTTGGTCCGCTTGAGTGAATAAAATGTTTGATTGAATAAATTAATGTACGGAGTAGCAAAATGCCCAAGATGAAGACCAAATCATCCGCTAAAAAGCGGTTTAAAATCACTGCGTCAGGCAAAATTAAAGTAGCAGCTGCCGGTAAACGCCACGGCATGATTAAGCGTTCGAATAAATTTATTCGCGATGCACGTGGAACAATGGTTTTGTGTGAACAAGATGCTAAAAAAGTCATTCAGCATTATTTGCCGAATGGTATTTAAACCTTACGCTTTTGATTTTGAGGAGATTATAATATGGCTCGTGTGAAAAGAGGTGTGACAGCACACGCTAAGCACAAAAAAGTTCTTAAACAGGCTGAAGGTTTTTACGGTCGTCGTAAAAATACCATTCGTGCAGCTAAAGCAGCGGTTGATCGTTCAAAGCAATACGCTTATCGTGATCGCAAAAATAGGAAACGTACTTTCCGTGCTTTGTGGATTCAGAGAATTAATGCGGCTGTTCGCGCAGAAGGTTTAACTTATGGACGTTTTATTGATGGCTTATCAAAAGCCGGTATTGAGGTTGATCGTAAGGTTCTTTCAGATATAGCAATCCATGAGGCAGAAGCATTTTCTGCTTTAGTAGCTTCGGCAAAAAAAGCTTTAGAATATTTAAAAGATACGACACCTAATGCTTTCGAAGGCGCTGTCAAATAAGCCAGTCGTGTTCTCTTAAAGCATTCATTTATTCGAGGTCCCGTGCTGGCTATTGCGAGTGCGGGTTTTTCTTTATTAAAAAATAGGCAAAAATATGAATGATATTGAGCATCTGGAACAAGAAATTTGTTTAGCCTTAGAGGCAGCAGGTGATGAACAAGCACTTGAAGAAGTGCGTATTGCAGCATTGGGTAAAAAAGGTAGTATCTCTGAAAAATTAAAAGAATTAGGAAAAATGGATGCTGGCGAGCGCCATAAAGTTGGACCAGTTCTTAATGGATTAAAAAATCGCATTTTAGAATTATGGGCACAAAAGCGTGATCTTTTGAAAAGACAGGCAATGGATGCCCGTCTTTCTCGTGAAACAGTTGATGTTACCTTGCCTGTTCGCTCTTCACCTATAGAACGGGGACGCATTCATCCTATTTCACAAGTGATTGAGGAAATTATTGCCATTTATACAAAGTTGGGTTTTTCTCTTGCAGAGGGACCTGATATTGAAACAGATTATTATAATTTTACGGCATTGAATTTTCCTGAAGGGCATCCAGCGCGTGAAATGCATGATACCTTCTTTTTTGATGTTGATAAAATGGGAGAACGAAAATTATTGCGAACCCATACATCACCCGTACAAATTCGTACACTAGAAAAACAAAAAGCACCGATACGAATCATTATTCCTGGAAAAACTTACCGCATGGATTCGGATGCAACACATTCTCCCATGTTCCATCAGGTAGAAGGTCTTGTCATCGATAAAACCTCCACCATTGCCCATATGATGTGGCTACATGAAACCTTTTGTAAAGAATTTTTTGAAGTTCCCTCTGTAAAAATGCGTTTTCGTCCCTCTTTTTTCCCTTTTACCGAACCATCTATGGAAGTGGATATTCAATGTGATCGTTCTGGTTCAGAAGTAAAGTTCGGAGAAGGACAGGATTGGTTGGAAATTTTAGGATGCGGAATGGTGCATCCCCAGGTGTTGAAAAATGTTGGTTTAGATCCCGATGAATATCAAGGTTTTGCATGGGGCATGGGCATTGATCGTATTGCCATGTTGAAATACGGTATGCCTGATTTGCGGGCTTTTTTTGATGCTGACCTGCGTTGGTTAGACCATTATGGCTTTCGTTGCTTTGATATGCCTGCTTTTTTTCCTAATAAAAACGTGTGATCTTAGTCATCGCTTTCATGTGAGGTTTTAAAATGAAGTTTACATTGTCGTGGTTAAAAGATCACTTAGAAACAAATGCATCTTTGAATGAAATTTGTGAAAAATTAACCGCTATCGGTCTTGAGGTTGATCACGTTGATGATCGGTCTTCTTTAAAAGGTTTTATGATTGCAAAAGTTTTAATAGCAATAAAACATCCTGATGCCGATAAACTTCAAATTTTATCAGTGGATACAGGAACTGCTACACCTGTTCAAGTTGTCTGTGGAGCACCAAATGCACGAGCAGGTCTTGTAGGTGTTCTGGCACTACCAGGCACTTATATCCCAGGACTTGATGTGACATTATCTGTAGGAAAAATCCGCGGGGTTGAAAGTTTTGGGATGATGTGTTCGCAAGCGGAGCTTGAATTATCAAATGAACATGAGGGAATTATCGAACTTCCAGAAGATGCACCTATTGGAGATTCATTTGCAGCTTATGCTGGTTTAGATGATCCGATCATTGATATTGGTTTGACCCCCAATCGTTCCGATTGTACAGGTGTTCGCGGTATTGCTCGTGATCTTTCTGCCGCTGGAATGGGAAAATTAAAAGAATTATCTTTGTCAAAATTTGAGCCTTCTTTTGAAACACCTCTCGATGTTTCATTAGATTTTTCGCAAGGTTCATCATTATGTTTAGGTTTCGCTTGGCGTGAAGTACGCAATGTTCAAAATGGCGAATCACCACAGTGGATGCAACAGCGTTTGAATGCAATTGGTTTGAGACCGATTAATGCGCTTGTTGATATGACCAATTACATCAGTTTTGACCTTGGTCGTCCACTCCATGTTTTTGATGCAGATAAAATTAAAGGTAATTTGTGTGTACGTTGCGCGCGTGAGGGAGAGCAGCTTCAAGCACTGAACGGAAAAATCTATCATCTGGGCGCTAAGAATTGTGTCATTGCAGATGATGAGGGGGTTGTTTCGATTGCCGGTATCATGGGCGGTGAAAGAACGAGTTGTGATGAAACAACACATCGCGTTATTATTGAATCGGCGCTTTGGGATGCGCGAAGCATTGCACAAACAGGAAGAGCATTAGGTCTTATCAGTGATGCACGTTATCGATTTGAACGAGGTGTTGACCCGGCTTTTATAGAAACAGGACTTGAGATTGCAACAGAATTGGTCTTACGTCTTTGTGGTGGTGAAGTATCTAAAAAGAAGATCGTTGGCTATCAGCAACAAGAAATCAAACAGATCGCTTTTCCTTTTTCTGAAATTAAACGTTTAACAAATTTGGAAATAGAACCTGAAAAAGTCATCTCTATTTTAACAAAACTTGGATTTTTTGTTGAAGGAAAAGGAGAAGTCGTTACGGTAAAAGTACCATCATGGCGCCCTGATATTATGAGTAAAGCCGATTTGGTGGAAGAGGTTATGAGAATTTATGGGTTAGATAAAATTAAACCTATTCCTTTGGAAAACTTTGCAGAAGGAAAAGATCAAATTTTAACATGCGCACAAATTCGTTCACGTGCTACACGTTTGGCTCTAGTGCAACGTGGTATGAAAGAAGCGGTAACATGGTCTTTTATTTCTGAAAATCAAGCTCTTGCTTTTGGAGGAGGTCAAGAAGAGCTTAAATTAGTTAATCCTATTGCTGCTGATATGTCAATGATGCGTCCTTCCCTTTTACCTGGTTTGATTATAGCAGCACAAAGAAATGCTGATCGTGGTTTTTCCGATCTTGCTTTGTTTGAAGTTTCAAGTATTTATGAGGGCGACACCCCTGATAAACAACACCGTGTTGTTAGTGGAATTCGTCGCGGAACAGAGCAATTTAAAGGGGCTGGGCGTTTTTGGAATGGAAATGCAACCGTCGTTGATGTTTTTGATGCCAAAGCAGATGCTTTAGCTATTTTAGAAGCATGCGATATGGATGTTGGGAAAGTGCAGATTGAAGTTGGAGCACCTGATTGGTATCACCCTGGTCGTTCAGGTGTCATAAAACTTGGATCAAAGATTATTCTTGGTTTTTTTGGTGTTTTTCATCCTGCTACATTAGAAAAGTTAGATGTCAGTGGACCTTTATGCGGCTTTGAAATTTTTCTAGACCGAATTCCAGAATCAAAGAAAAAAACGACCAAAAGCCGCCCTCCTTTGAAACTCTCACCTTTTCAAATGGTGCGGCGTGATTTTGCCTTTATAGCGGATAAAACTGTTGCCTCTTCTCTTATTATTCGGGCGGCAAGTGGAGCCGATAAAAAACTTATTCATTCAGTGCAGGTTTTTGATATTTTTGAAGATTTAAGCTTTGGTGAAGATAAAAAATCTGTTGCAATTGAAGTAACTATTCAGCCCATAGAACGGACTCTAACAGATGAAGATTTAGAAAAGCTTGCCTCAAAGATCGTGGATAATGTTACCAAAATGACAGGTGCATATTTACGCTACTGAGTATTCTCATTTTTTATGAGATATTTTATATGAAGTGGGAGCATTTTTGAGTGCTCCCTTTTTGTTTGGCATTCAAGAGCTATAGACCTTCTTGAAAGGGAACCTCCTTACCAAAACAAGCTGCTTAAATCATCAATTTTTTCAATATGAAAAAACTGTTTTTAAACATCTTGAAAAGTTATTTTTTCTCTTAATCCTTCATTGCAAATGTAAAAGATAACTGCTATTGCTAAATGATAATGCAAATTATTTGCAATAAAAAGAAGGCATATAAAGGAAAGAGAGAATCAATGAACGTAAGAACGTTTTTCACCATAGTTTTTGGAAGTGTTATTTTTTTTACACCCAATTTTGCTTTGTGTGCTGGTAAATTTAAAGCTGTTACGACATTCACTATCATTGCTGATATGGCACGCAATGTAGCAGGTGATGCCGCTGATGTTGAATCCATTACAAAACCAGGTGCGGAAATTCATGAATACCAACCCACCCCACGCGATCTTATGCGTGCTCAGGGAGCTAACCTTGTATTGTGGAATGGTTTAGAGTTAGAGCTTTGGTTTGAAAAGTTTTTTCAAAATATCAAGGATGTTCCAAGTGTTGTTGTTTCAAAAGGTATTATACCCATTAAAATTGGTGAGGGACCCTTTAGCGGTAAACCCAATCCTCATGCGTGGATGTCACCGACCTCTGCTTTGATTTACGTTGATAATATTCGCGATGCTTTTGTAAAATATGATCCTGAACATGCTGAAATTTATAAACAGAATGCTGAAATTTATAAACAGAAAATTCGTGCAACGATTGATCCAATTAGGGCTGAATTAGAAGCTGTACCGCAAGATAAACGTTGGCTTGTGACCAGTGAGGGGGCTTTTAGCTATTTGGCGCGTGATTTTGATCTAAAAGAACTTTATTTATGGCCCATCAATGCTGACCAACAAGGAACACCACAGCAGGTCAAGCATGTTATCGATATGGTTCGCAAATACAATATTCATGCAGTTTTTTCTGAAAGCACTATTTCCCCTGCGCCTGCCAAGCAGGTTGCCAGAGAAACAGGGGCTAAATACGGTGGTGTTCTTTATGTTGATTCTTTAAGTGAGAAAAATGGTGAGGTACCCACTTATATTGATTTATTACGTGTCACGAGTGGACGTATTAGCAATGCTTTAGTAGAGGGAGTAAAAAACCAATGACGGAATGTGGAATTTTTGCCCAAGGAGTAACGGTAACATATCGTAATGGACATACAGCTTTACGCGAAGTGAATTTTGAAAGTCCAAAGGGTTCTATTACGGCATTGGTTGGTGTTAATGGATCCGGTAAGTCAACGTTATTTAAAGCGATTATGGGGTTTGTACGCCCCTCAAAGGGAAAAATTCGTATGTTTGATTTGCCCGTTGATATAGCTTTGAAAAAAAATCTTATTGCTTATGTTCCTCAAAGTGAAGATGTTGATTGGAATTTTCCTGTCTTGGTTGAAGATGTTGTATTGATGGGGCGGTACGGTCATATGAATTTCTTTCGCTATGCCCGTACACAAGATTATGAAGCCGTTCGTATTGCCTTAGAACGCGTTGATATGTTGGCTTTTGCCAAGCGCCAAATTGGAGAACTTTCTGGTGGACAGAAAAAGCGTGTTTTTCTAGCGCGCGCTCTTGCACAGAAAGCAAAAGCTATTTTATTAGATGAGCCGTTTACAGGGGTTGACGTTACAACAGAAGATAAAATCATTGCTTTGTTACAAGATCTCCGTAAAGAAGGAGCAGTGATCTTGGTTTCAACTCACAATTTGGGTTCTGTTCGCGAATTTTGTGATCATACAGTTTTAATAAAAGGTACTGTTTTAGCTTCTGGGTTAACAGAAAAAATCTTTACAAAGGAAAATCTGGAGAAAACTTTTGGAGGGTCTTTGCACCACCATATTTTTGATCTTCAAACCACAAAAAAAAATGATGTTTTCATGGGAAGAAAGCAGTCTGCAGTTTGTGAAGATATTGAAAGAGTGGAGCACGTTGCATGATTTCTTGGTTGCTTGAGCCACTGAGCTATCAATATATGGTGAATGCAATGTGGGTTTCTGGGTTAGTTGGGTGTGTTTGTGCCTTTCTTTCAGCTTTTTTGATGTTAAAAGGTTGGTCATTGATTGGTGATGCACTTTCCCATTCGATTGTTCCTGGTGTAGCAGGAGCTTACCTTTTAGGGTTACCTTTTTCACTCGGCGCTTTTTTTTCTGGTGGTCTTGCAGCAGCAGCAATGCTCTTTTTTAACCACCGGACAAAGCTTAAAGAAGATACCATTATTGGGCTCATTTTTTCTTCCTTTTTTGCCTTTGGGTTGTTTCTCAAATCATTAAAACCAATGGCTGTTAATATTGATACGATTGTTTTGGGAAATATTTTAGCAGTGAGTTCAACAGATATTCTACAATTGGCTTTTATCGGCTTTGTTTCGTTGCTTATATTGCTTTTGAAATGGAAAGATCTTCTTGTGTCATTATTTGATGAAACGCATGCGCATGCCATTGGATTAAACGTAAAATTTTTAAAGATTCTCTTTTTCACATTGCTTGCCGCTTGTACTGTTGCTGCGATGCAAACCGTTGGAGCATTCTTAGTCATTTGTCTTGTTGTGACACCTGGAGCAACGGCCTATCTTTTAAGTGATCGTTTCGTGAACATCTTGGTTATTGCAGTTGTAATTGGAACCTTCACAAGTGTCTTGGGTGTTTATGTGAGTTATTTTTTGAATGCACAAACAGGGGGGGTTGTAGTGCTTTTTCAAGCATCTTTATTTGTTTTGGCTTTTATTTTTGCTCCTAAACATGGGTTTATTGCTGCGCGCTTACGCATAAATGCGGCAAAAAAGGGTGTAATATTATCATGATTGATCAATTACTGCTTCCGTTTCAGTTTTCTTTTATGCTTAAGGGTATGCTTATTGTCATGATTCTTTCTATTCCCATGGCGATGCTTTCCTGTTTTCTTATTTTGAAAGGATGGGCGCTGTTAGGCGATGCCATTTCTCATGCAGTTTTTCCAGGTGTTGTTGTTGGTTATATGACAACACCATGGGTAATCGCATTTTTAACTTCTTTGCCATTTGCTTGGTTTCAGCATATGCGTCCAGAGAATATTACAATGACTTTGATTACTTGCGGTGCTTTTGTTGCAGGAATGGTGTGTGCACTATTAACGGGTTTTTTAGGGAGCAATAGCCGTATCAAACAGGACACGGTGATGGGTGTGGTCTTTTCTTCAATGTTTGGTTTGGGGCTTGTTTTAGCCACGTCTATTTATAGTAGCTTAGATTTGAATCATATTCTATTTGGTAATCTCTTGGGTGTTAACTGGCTTGATATAACGCAGACGGCAATCATTTCCGCTGTTGTCACTTTTATTTTAGCAGCAAAATGGCGCGACTTTATGCTGTATATTTTTGACACAGTTCAAGGACGTGCAATGGGGTTACCAATATCTCTACTCCACTATACCCTGCTAACGATGATTTCTCTTACAATTGTTGCAGCTTTGAAAGCTGTAGGTATCGTACTCGTTATTTCTTTACTGATAGCACCAGGAGCAATTGCCTATCTTGTCACAAAGCGGTTTTCTTTTATGTTAATGATCGCGATACTTGTTGCAGCTTTTTCTGGTTTTTTAGGGATTTATCTCAGCTTATTTATCGGCTCTGATTCTGCTTCCACAATTGTGTTGATCTTGACGTTGATTTTTATGGCTATTTTCATGATGATTTTCTTTCGTCGAAACACAGTTCAAGAGACTTGAAAGTGTTAAAATTCATGCATATCAGCCATGCATTTTTATATATTGTTTCTCATTTTTATTTTAATTAGAGTCCGGGGTGCTAGGTTATTTTTCCTCCTAATATCTAGCAGGTGAATGCAGTAAATTTTCTCCCCCCCAAAACTGCATTCTTAATTAAGAGGCTGCATTGATTTCTTCTGCAGCCTTTTTATTTTTTTGTTTTTCTAAAATCTCTCCTCTTTTCTTGAAATCATTTAAAATGATTATAATATTGTGTAAGCTATTCGGTATTTTCAAGGAACTTATAACAGCAAAGACACTTACACATGAAGGGGTAGAGCGTAATTGTGCACTCAGACATGTAAACAGAAAAAAACAGATACAATGTTTTTGTATAGGGTTTTGCGTAGAGGAAAATAGTACGAGAAAATGAAAAAAGATTTGAAGATATCGCACCCTTTACGTATCTGCTATTATATAGCAGGGTGGGCGATGGTTATATTAGGTATTATCGGTGTCGTATTACCTATTATGCCAACTGTGCCTTTTTTATTGGTTGCCTCATGGTGTTTTACGCGTTCTTCTCCACGTTTTCATCAATGGTTGAATAATCATCGTATTTTGGGTCCCCCTATTAAGCGATGGGAAGAAAAAAAAGCAATCTCTCCATTTGTTAAAGTTTTTGCAATGATGAGTATGACAGGAGGATTTTTATCCTTTTTTGTAATGCTACACCCTCCTTTGTGGATTTCTTTACTTGTTGCGGTTATATTATTGCTGATTGCCATTTATATTGTAACACGTCCATCTTCCTAATGATAAAAAAGGCTTTATGGGATACTCTTTTTAGCTTCGGCTTATTTGTAAAACTATGAGAACTTTTAAGTTTTGAATATAAGCTCTCCATTTCCAAAATGCATATGAAATAGCAAGCTTTTTGAACGCAATTAATTAATAATATGTTTGTGAAATAATTTTTATGAACAAAGAAAATTGTTTATGAACACTCAAAATGTTCTCTCTTGGTAAACAATGATAAATCACATTCATGGAAGAGAGTCTTTATTTCTGTAAAGCATGTTTGTATGAATCTCTACATATACATCATTAAAAAGTCATTGATATGATAGTCATTTCTTTCTAAAAGACATTTCGTTTTTTTCATATTTCTTAATGAGGATATAATACAAAGCTTACTAAACACCATCATTTTTATACTTATACAGTTAAGAAGCCGGTCTATTATATCAATCTTTAATGTTACATCTGTTATTAACTTAAGAATAATTCATAAGAAACAACAGAGTTTTTCAAATGGTTTTATATATACACGCATTCTTATTATAATATGCGAATAAATAATTTTTCTGTCTTTGTATAAAGCTTATTCGAAATAAAAATATTATTGCATTCTTTGTTTTTTAATGAAGTCATGCCCCTCAAGTAAAACAAAAGGTCTCCCAAATCATGTTATTTACACATTTATTTTTAATGAAACATTTCTCAACGCTTTACTCATTTCATAATAGCAGACTATACATGGATAAAGTAAAATCTCCTGTAACATGTATAAAATCTATTTGAGCACCATCATCCTTGCCTTGCAAAATACACACCGACAGTCACCATGCTATTTGTCATCCTCCAATGTTGCCTTAGTAATTCCTAATGCTACAATTATAGCTTGTCATCTGGTTTTGTATATTTTGACACTAAATTTTGTACCAATTTATTTTTTTCAAAGAGTTTAAAGATGTTCTCAAAGGGTTTTGAAAGCCTTTTCTCATTTTTACTTATGGAAACGCACTTTTTTCTGATTTTCGGTAATTTTTGCAATTTTAGGTGTCAAAATCTATTTTGATAAAACGCGCATTTAATGGTCAAAATTGTACATAAAAACAACAAATTACCACGTATTCCTACTTAATCCAACCTCTTCCTACTTAGTATAAAACCTACTGTCAAACTACAACAATAACCCTTAGAACTTGAAAACCTTCATACATGCAAGGAGATGAGTGTGCTTGATTTAACAGGGTTAAAATGAGAAAATCTCCTTGGCTAAACTTCCTTGGCACGTTAAGTGTTTTTTTAATGCGTCGTAAATACTTTTAAGTCTTATCTATCGCGCCTTATGTAAGTGAAGCGTATGCGTGGTAGGCCAAGTAGAATCTGCTCAAAAACAGCCGAACTGTTTACAGACCAGCAAAGGTTAAGAATCCTCATCCTTAGGGTAGAACAAAAATCAATCTTATAAACAATATGATGAGTCAATATACTTGTTTTAAAGAACCGGAAACTATGTCTTTATAGGTCTAGCAATTCGCTTTTTATTACCAAAAAAATTGAGATAACGTTGTACTTCTTTTGAATCACCAATCGTTTTTTCAGGATTATCTGAAAGTTTTACGGCTGGTCGACCATTGGCATAGGTCACCTTACAAACAAGGGAAAGAGCATCAAGAGTTTTGATTTCCTGAGGTGCACAGCCTGTAAAATCATTGGTAAGATCCGTGCCCCATCCAAAACTCATGCGCACTCTACCATGGAAATGATGATAGGTTTTTTCAATTGTATTGACATCAAGAGCATCAGAAAAAATTAAAAGTTTTTTGCGTGGATCTTTTCCTTTTTCTTTCCACCATTGAATAATACGTTCGCCACCTTCAATAGGGGGCGCACTATCGGGTCTGAAACCCGTCCAATCAGCAACCCAATCTGGTGCATTGCGTAAAAATTCTTCTGTACCAAAGGTATCAGGTAAAACAATGAGAAGATTTCCACCATAATAACGATTCCAATCTTGCAAGACTTGATACGGAGCTCTGCGTAATTCATCATCGTTGTTGCTGAGAGCCGCAATAACCATAGGCAATTCGTGTGCATTGGTTCCAAGAGCTTCTAAATCCGTATCCATGGCAAGAAGAACATTAGAAGTTCCAGTAAAAGAATGACCAATGCCTTCTTTTAATGCTTCCACACACCAGCGCTGCCATAAAAAAGAATGGCGGCGCCTTGTCCCAAAGTCAGATATTTTAATATCAGGCAATTTTTTGAGACGTTCAACTTTACTCCACATTTTTGCTTTAGCACGCGCATAAAGTACATCAAGAGCAAAACGATCTAGTTTTTTGAGAGCAGCACGTGAACGTAATTCACTAATAATAGCAAGGGCAGGAATTTCCCACATGGAACTATGGGCCCAGGGTCCATGAAAATGAAGGATATATTGGCCATCTTTGCGGGTGAGTTCATATTCTGGGAGTTGAAAATTCTCAAGCCACTGAAGAAAATCCGGTTCAAAAATTTGTTTGCGTCCATAAAATGTATTACCAGCAAGCCAGATCATTTCTTTTTTTGTAAAGCGCAAACTAAGAGCATGATCAAGTTGAGCACGTAATTCACTCTCATCAATATCATCGGCAAGACGTATTGTTTTAGAGCGACTTATGAGGGAAAAAGTAACATTAACATTAGGGTATAACCCCCAAATCATCTGCACCATAAGAAGCTTATAAAAATCCGTATCAAGAAGTGACCGAATAATGGGATCAAGCTTCCAAGTGTGATTGTAAACACGTCTAGCAATATCCGGATGATTCATAACCTTTTTCTTTCATTTTCATAAAATCTAAAATATTATGCACCAACACGGCTAATATAGACGGTGCAATATAACAACTCTACAGTTTTGGGCAAGAATAAAAAGCCTGCTCTCTTTTTTCATCTTTAAGATTTGACAATACGCATAATTTCATGCTGACCTGTTTTTTGTAACTTTATCCCTATATGAACTTCGGTATATTCTTTGCTATTAACATAGAGCATATTTTTAGGTCCCCATTTTACTTTAATGCGATAAACGGCATCATAAAACTTCATTGTTGCTTCATATTTTGGCCAAATAGAGGGTAAATGTGGCTGCAAAAACAATAGGTCTCCCTGACGCTGTATTCCAAGAATAGCTTGTGTTGCGGCGCGATAAAACCAACCGGCTGAACCTGTATACCAAGTCCAACCGCCTTGACCACATCGTGGTTCAACAGCATAAATATCTGCAGCCATCACATAAGGTTCAACACGATAAATTTCAGGATCTTGTCCATGGGTAATTGGGTTTATCATAGAAAATAAAGCATAAGCTTTATCGTTTTGTTCCATTTCAGCCAACGCAAAAATACTCCAAATGGCACCATGCGTGTATTGACCACCATTTTCTCGAATTCCTGGAGGATAACCTTTTATATAACCAGGCTCGAGCGTACTTTTATCAAAAGGCGGCCAAAAAAGGCGAATGAGTCCGCCTTTTTTATCATAGAGCTGTTCCAACATTGATTTCATCGCTTGTTTTTGACGTTCAGGCGATGCCATTTGAGAAATGACAGCCCAAGATTGAGCAATGGTATCAATTTGACATTCATCATTGATTTTAGAGCCAAGAGGTGTTCCATCATCAAAATAACCACGTCGATACCAAGCACCATCCCAACCGTTTTTCTCTAGGGATTTTGTTAAATGTTCAAGGTACGTACTCCATATTTGCATATGGCTATTATCACCACGTTTTTGGGCTAAAGAGATAAATGCTTGTAATGTGTACCCAAGAAACCATCCTAACCAAATGCTTTCGCCTTTTCCTTCCACACCAACCAAATTCATACCATCATTCCAATCCCCACCTAAAATAAGAGGGAGACCATGTGGTCCGCAGCGTTTAATGGCAAGGTCTAAAGCTAAAGCACAATGTTCATAAACTGTTGCAACCTTTGAGGATTGGGTGGGTTGAAAATAAGCATCCTGTTGCCCACTTTTGAGAACATCACCTTCAATAAAAGGAATGAGCGTATCAAGAAAAGCGTCATCACCAGTGGTAGTGACATAAAGAGCTGTTGCATATGCAAGCCAAACGATATCATCAGAAATGTATGTACGAACACCAGCATTTGTGTCAGGCAACCACCAATGTTGCACATCACCTTCAAGAAATTGGTGCGCTGCTGCATTTAACAATTGTTCACGTGCTAATTGTGGTTCCAGCAATAACAAAGACAAGCTATCTTGTAACTGGTCACGAAAACCAAATGCACCACTCGCTTGGTAAAAGCCTGCGCGTGCCATGATGCGGCATGCGTAGATTTGATAAGGAAGCCAATGGTTGACCATAAGATTAAAAGAAGCATCAGGTGTTTTGACTTGGAAAGGAGAAACAAAATCACTCCATTGCTGTTTTTGTTTTGTGAGCTGAATTTCAAAATCACTTGCACGTACTTGATTGAGTAATTTTTCAGCTTCTTGCCTATTTTCAGCACTACCAAGATAGAATATGATTTCTTTTGTTTGCCCTGGTTGAAGATCAATATCATAAGCGAATGCTGAACAAGGATCACATCCTGCTTCAATGGTATTCGAAAGAGCACCGGCTTTACGGATCGCATTTGGACGTGTTACGGTTCCCGTTGCACCAATAAATTCAGCGCGATTGGTCGTAGTGCTGGTTGGCATTTCGGATGCTGATAAAAATGTAACTTGTTGAGATTTCTCGATGTGATAGGGATTTTGAATAAAATGTGCACCCCATCTGTCCTCATAAGAGGAAACAATAAAGGGGGCATATTTTGTACGGACATTTCCCAAAACCCATTCAACATAATTATAAAGGCGTAAACTGCGTGGTTTTTTCCCTTCATTCGTAAGGATAAGACGTGAAAAGCGAATAGGTTTTTCGGGATCAAGTGTATGAGTCAGTTCTAATGCGATTTCTGAATGTGTTGATTTAAAAGTTGAGAATCCAAACCCATGACAAGCCTCATAGACAATATTTTCGTCACATTCAACAGTAGAAACGGGTGAGAAACGTTTTAAAGACTGGCGATCAACCAGATAAAGAGCTTCTCCTGGTCGGTTAGACGTTGGATCATTCGCCCAAGGAGTTAGTTGATAATCGCGGCTATTGTTAGCCCAAGTAAAAATTGCACCTTCAGCAGAGACATGAAAACCAAATCTGTGATTAGCAATGACATTAATCCACGGATGCGGTGTAGTGGTACGTCCATGAAGACGTATTACATAATGATTGTGCTGATTAAAACCACCGTAACCATTCCAATATCTTAGATCTTCTCCATTTGGGAGAAAAGAGGATGGTTTTTGTTGGCTAATAAGACCAATGGAAGAAAAAAGATTTTGTTCAGTTTGTGTTGTAAATTGCTGTCCTTCGTTATATCTTGGCAAGTTTAATTGATCATAAGATTCTTGATAATTTTTACGAACTGTGAGATTAAAATCATTCTCATCAAGTCGTTTAAGTTGTTCAGATAAAGAGCTATTTTGGGCATCAAGAACGATACGCGCTGATGCAAGAAGCGTTTTAAAACTATTTTCACTCATTTGATCGCGTCGAAGCATGAAAATATGTTGGCGTTCATCTGCTTTTTGCGTGTGGTGATAATAAGATTCACAGACCCACTCAAGAGCGCGTTGTGTATTTTGTATGTAGGAAAATGTTTGTTCATTAAGAATGACCAAATCAACAATGAGTCCGCGCATACGCCAATATTCATGTGCTTTAAGGAGCTCGCGCAGTACAGTTATATTTCCCTCGTTATTTAATCTAAGAAGACAGAGTGGATTGTCTCCTGAGATAGACATAGGCCAAAGATTAGACTGTTTTCCTATCGTTTTTGCTAATATTTCAGAAGGAAGACGCCACGTTCTTTCTGGATAAATAAGCGGTGTTGCATATTTTTGATAGATAATAGCTTCTTTAAGCTGGGTTCCGCTCTGATACAGTGCGACTTGTGAGCGCGTCCATGCCATTGAAAGTTCTTTTTGAAACATATCAGGTTGTCGATAATGTTTAATATGATTATTTAGCGCTTCTTTTGTATGAGCAGCAAAAGTCCAAAAAATAAGTTCTGCTTTTTCATGGGCTGAAATTTTTATACGGCATCGCAATGACATAACAGGGTCAAGAACACAACCTTGACTATTACTGAAACGAGCATTTTGGTCAAATGCAGTGGGCCGATGAATGGATCGCCCCCGACCAATAAACAGAGAGCGATCTGTTTCAGCTTCTGTCTCTTGGAGAATATCTGTTGTACTAGAAACAAAATGGGCAACATAGATTTCAGGATCACTAGGCGAGCGTTTGCGCCTTTTGGCAAAAATTGTTTTACCTTCTTCAGTAATTTCTGTCTCTATAAACATACGGGAAAAAACAGGATGAACTTGGTCTGTATCCATCGTTGCAAGCGCTAATTCACCATAAGAAGTCACTTCAATGAGTCGGTCTTTATTTGTCGTATTCATCAATTGAATACGTCTCCCTTCGCCACATCCTTCAGATGTAATAAGACATTCAAGTGTTGATTTAATACCATCAACCATTTTTGTATATTCAGCCTTTTCATCTGTAAAAATGCTGACAGCTTCTTCTTCAATAACACGTGTTGGCTCACCAGTAACAGACCACCACCGTCCACTATGCGTATCACGTAAGAAGAATAAAGTACCTTGTTGATCTTCTGTTGCATCAGGAATAAAGCGCGTAATCGCATAATCGTGCCAACGGCTGTAACCAGAACCATTCGCTGTTAACATGGTAGAATAAAAGCCATTAGACAAAAGTAAAGTTGCTCGTGGTTTGAGTAACGGGTTTGTAATAATGCGCAAAGGGGCTGCGTCAAATGCTTGAGACTTATTGCGCATACGATTAACAGCTTTGGTATGAATAATAGGAATGAGATGAGGCGCTCTTTCCTGTAAGAGCAATTGTGTTGCTTCAATAACGGGATCACGGTGAAAACGATCACGCATTCGCCCTTGAAAAATAACATTGTTAAGAGCAAGAATAGACATACCATGATGGTGCGCATAATAATTGCGTACAATGGCGTATTTTTCCCCTGTTTTCACGCGTGTTGGAGTAAAATCAACAGAGTCATAATAACCATATGTTCCTAAAGCTCCAAGATCACGGAGTCGTTTTAAATTAGCGACAGCGCAAGCAGGAGCATATTGTGCCGCTAGAAGGCTGGCATAGGGAGCAATGACAGCATTGCGTGAAAGACCACGTTGGAGTCCGAGGTTTGGAACACCAAAATGAGCGTATTGGTAATTCATTAAATGATCGCGAGCATTAAATGCGGCTTCTGAAATACCCCATGGCAATTCCCGTTTATGGGCATATTGTATTTGACAACGAATAATCAATCGATTTGTTTGATCTAAGAGAGACCCTAAAGGTTCATGCATTACGAGAGATGGCATAAGATATTCGAACATTGATCCAGACCATGATAGGAGTGCACCTTTCCCACCTATGGGTACGAGAAGTCGACCAAGACGAAACCAATGTTTAAGTTTTATATCTCCTTTTGCGATGGCAAAAAAGCTTGCAAGACGTGCTTCTGAAGCAAGTAGGTCATAACAATTTTCATCGAGTTTGTTTTCTTGAACACGATATCCAATGGATAAGAGATGCCGTTTAGGCTGTTCTAAAAAGTCAAATTTCATATCAAAGGCTATTTGCCGTGCCATTATAGCCAGCCTGTTTAGGTTTTTACGTAATTTTTCAGTATCACAATGAGCAGTCGCATCATGATGATGAGCGTTACAGGTGTCGATAAGGCATTTAGCCCAAGAAAGCGCACGAGCAGATTCTATCGTTTGAATTTTGTGGTCAAGTTCACCGACTAAGTGCACAATATCGTGGGCTGCAAGTGAAAGATCTATGATGTGAGAAGGGACCGTATTTTCTTGTTCTAAAAAAGTGAAGACAGAGTCATGAAAACGAGTGATGTTTTCTTCGATTTTTTGGCGTAAAGAGCGTAAACTGGGTTGATGATCTGGAATTTCTCTGACAGTTTCTTCAAGAATAGCAAGAACATCCGATAAGCCTTCTCGATCACTTTGGAAAAAAAGAGGCGGTTTTTCAGCCCATTCACTTAAAGCAGAAGAGAGTGTTACCAAATGACCGGCAAGATTTCCTGAATCAACGGTTGATACATAAGTAGGCAAAAGAGGCCTGAGTGTCTCCGTTTCATACCAATTATAGAGATGACCACGAAACTTTTCCATTTTTGTAAGAGAGCGTAATGTACATTCAATACGGGTGATGGTCTCTTCAAAACCAATCCAGCCAAAATCACGTGCTGCAATAATAGAAAGGAGATAAACGCCAATATTCGTAGGCGATGTACGTTGAGCAACAAGAGGTTCAGGATCTTCTTGAAAATTATCGGGAGGCAGATGGTTGTTTTGTGCATTGACAAAGGTTGTATAATAAAGCCATGTCCGCCGTGCAATAGAGCGAAGTTTTTTTTCATCTTTTGAAGAAAGATCAAGGCTATCTTGAAAGGTTGAAGGTTGACTCACAATCCAAGCAATAAAGGGTGAAAAAAACCATGCTATCCCAAAAGGCAAAGCAACCAAGCTTGCAAAACTATCAGAAAAAAGAGGGAGTGCTATAGTAAGAATACCAATAAGCGATGCTGGTGCCATTGTAAAAACATAGACACGCAAACTATTGGGCATTGATTTTGTTGCGGCAGAAGTTTTCCATTCAAGAAGATGCTGTTTTGAAATCGTCATACGATAGAGTGTACGAATAATCGCATCGGTCATAAAATACGCCGAATGAGCAAGAAACGTCGTTTTAAGAAATATATCAGCGCTTGTAAGAGCAATTTTGTTCCAAATTAATTGAAAATGTCCACGCAAAGAATGATCTATATTGGATGAGACAAGCGTTTTTAATACACATAGAATGGGTGAAATGAAGGAGCTAAACAACAAGAATAGTTGCCAGACGATTGCACTCTTTAAAGACAAAAAAGCCCATCCTGCAAATGCTGCGATTAACCACATAAGTGGAGTGAGAGAACGACGTAAATTATCCTGCATTTTCCAACGCGTCACGGAACTTATTTGACGGTGGGAAAAAAGATAAGGCAAAAGCTGCCAATCACCGCGGACCCAACGATGATAACGCATAACATCAATATTGTAAGCGGTTGGATAGTCTTCAATGATTTCTATGCTACTTACCAGAGCAGTACGAGCATAACCTCCTTCTAAGAGATCATGACTAAGAGTAGTATTTTCTTTAATTTTGCCATCAAGCGCTTGTTCAAATGCATCAATATTATAAAGACCTTTACCGATAAAGGTGCCTTCTCCTAAAAGATCTTGATAAGTATCAGAAACAGCAAAAACATAAGGATCAATGCCACGGTTTATAGAAAAAACCCGTTGGAGAATTGATGTTTTTTTTCCTGTTGTAAGAGAAGGAATAATGCGTGGTTGTAAAATGCTATAGCCCTTTACAACCTTTCCACTTTGTAGATCAAAAACGGGATGATTGAGTGGATGGTTAAGCTTTCCAACAAGTTTCGCGACGCTCTCTGGAGTAAGACGTGTATCACAATCCAGCGTCATAACAAAACGGCAATCCATAGGAAGATGTGGATTGGGAGGATAAAAGCTTGTATTTTTATCGCCTCTTAAGAGCCGATTAAGTTCATGAAGTTTTCCTCGCTTTCGTTCCCATCCCATCCAACATTTTTCGCTTGTATTATAAAGGCGTCGGCGATGTAAAAGGAAAAAAAGCGGAAGTTCATCACGATGATAACGACTATTGAGTTTATCAATACTCTTTTGCGCATAGTGCAATAAATCAAGATCATCTTGCGTTTCTCTCAATGGAGCATCCACCCAATCTGTAATGAGTGCAAAATGAATGGCACCTTTAGGATTGGAAAGATAGTGCACTTCAAGATTGCGCACTTGTTCATCAATGTCAGCGCGTGATGTCATCAAAGTAGGTACAACAACCATTGTCCGTGCATGTTTTGGAATACCTTCTTTATATTCATAACCAATGAGTTGTCTTGATGGGACAAACCACGAAACAACAGTATTAAATAAAGCAAAAGCAGCATCGATAGCAGGAAAAAGCGCCAATACAGTAAAGCAAAAAGACATCCATTGTGTCATGCCAGATAGCTGTAAAAGGGCGTAAATTACAAGCAAAAGAGCAAGCATCAGAAAAGAGACAGGAATGGCGATGACTCTCAATTTTGAGCAACAGGAAGCGCGTGTCCATTTTATGAGAAAGGGCGGAATATATCCACAAGCCTTTTCAAATATACCACAACCATCATCAACAAGGTACCACCCCACACAAGAATGATGAGGCATATCTTTAGAAGTGGAATTTGCCATTTCTACAACTTTATGTGCAACTTCCAGTTCACTAAGAGGCGAAAAGCGAGAAACTTTTTCAATGACTTGTCGATAAATATTGCGTGAGTGAGCATCAATTTCAGAAAAATCACTATTTTTACGCAAAATAGAATCGACACAACTCACTGTTTCAAACCATGCTGTCCAATCAACATCATCTATAGCTTTAAGAGCACGGATAATATTACCCATGGTCACACCATCTGCTGCTTGTCGGGTATGTTCATCGGCTGTTGCAATCTCTAAGCTACTGCCTTGGCTTTTCAATTGCTTTTCAAGCCAAGTTAATGCTACGGTTGAATCGACAGATGCACTGCGCAGGCGATAGAATAAATGTGCTGAAAAAGTTGGATCAACAATAAATGATTTATACTGCGTAAAAAGAGAGTGTAGATTTGTTTTATTTTTTACAAGAGAAATTTTATCTGCAACTTGACTAGCAAGATGGCGCATATGTCGTGCTTTTTCGATACGTACTGAAAGACGACGGACATTTTCAATGAGCAGCATTTGCATAACTGAAGGAAGAGCCCACAATTCACCAATTGTGAGCGCACAAACTTCTTGAAATCCGTTGGTCATAGCAGTGAGTGTTTCTTGTGAAAAGCTGCTATCGGTATGCGCAATATAAAGCCAAGTTAAAGCAAAAATTCGTGGTATTCCGGCTTTGTGTGTAGAAAGAGGAAGTTGCTTTATGAAGGACTTGGGTAGATTACAACGTAGCTTTTGTATGGTTTTATCAATGGTGTAATGATTATCAATGAGCCATTGAGCAGATGGTGCGATAGTTTCATCATTTCGAGCAGCAAAATCACTGGTATGAAAGGCATGAAGAATAAGTTTAGCATTTTCATTCAATCTCTTGCGAAAATCTCCTACTCCTTCATATTCAGGGAGTAAAATTTCTTTACCAGAAGCTATATCATGCCCTAAGTTATAAAGATCTTCCTGTACCTTATAAATTGCACGAAGAGGAAAATCCGTATTAATAAAATGATCTTTTTTCTCTTTTTGAGAAAAAAAGCACTTTATGAAAGGTATTATGCACGTCATAGTGTCCCATTGTTATTCAATTACATCGTTTTTTATTTAAATTTTAAGCATTTTATCTGAATAGTGAACCGTTGTTAGATAAAAAACAAACTTTTTGTTTTTATTTGCAAGCATTTATAATTTTTGTTTCAATAATTTAAAAATAAGCAGACAATTTTTTTAGAAAATAAAAAGGTCACTCCTAATGAGTGACCTTAATAATAAAACCAACTTTAATGATTGATGATTAATCTTGTTCTTGTTTTTTCAAAGCTGCACCCAAAATATCACCAAGAGAAGCACCTGAATCTGTAGAACCATATTGTGCAACAGCTTCTTTTTCTTCTGCAATTTCTAAAGCTTTAATCGATACTGAAATTTTACGTGTTTTTTTATCAAATGCTGTGATGCGAGCATCAACCTTTTGCCCAATTGCGAAACGCTCAGGACGTTGCTCATCACGATCACGCGCAAGATCAGCACGCCGAATGGTTGTCTCAAGGTTGTGGTCAATCAATTTCACACCAATGTCATTGTCGTTAACAGCAATCACTTCGCATGTTACAACTGCACCTTTTCGCAATTCGCCAGAAGCAGCAGCTTCTCCAACTTTATCACTGGAAAGCTGCTTAATTCCAAGAGAAATGCGCTCTTTTTCAATATCAACATCAAGGACCACAGCTTTAACGATATCGCCTTTATTGTAAGTATCAATAACTTGTTCACCAGGACGATTCCAATCAAGATCAGACAAATGAACCATACCGTCAACATCGCCTTCAAGCCCAATAAACAGACCAAATTCTGTTTTATTTTTGACCTCTCCTTCAATTTGCGAATTGACAGGAAATTTATTGGCAAAAGCTTCCCATGGATTTTCAAATGTTTGCTTTAAGCCAAGAGAAATACGCCGTTTAGAAGGATCAATCTCAAGAACAACCACTTCTACTTCTTGTGATGTAGACAGAATTTTTCCAGGATGAACATTTTTCTTTGTCCAGCTCATTTCAGAAACATGGATCAGCCCTTCAATTCCTGGTTCAATTTCAACAAAACCACCGTAATCAGTAATGTTGGTAACAGCACCCGTAATTTTTTTACCAATCGGATACCGGACACTGATGCTTTCCCAAGGATCACTTTCAAGCTGTTTCATTCCAAGAGAAATACGGTGCGTATCTTGATTAATGCGAATAATCTGCACTTTAATCGTTTGGCCAATTGTGAGCACTTCAGATGGGTGATTAACACGCCGCCATGCCATATCTGTAACGTGCAAGAGACCATCAATCCCACCAAGATCAACAAAGGCACCATAATCTGTAATATTTTTCACCACACCTTCAACGATTTGGTTTTCTTCAAGATTTTGTACGATTTCTGAACGTTGCTCAGCGCGACTTTCTTCTAAAACAGTGCGGCGTGAGACCACAATATTGCCACGACGACGATCCATCTTCAAAATTTCAAAGGACTGTGAATTATGCATGAGAGGTGAAACATCACGAATGGGACGAATATCAACTTGGCTGCGAGGCAAGAAAGCAACGGCACCATCAAGATCGACTGTAAAACCACCTTTTACTTGGCTAAAGATCACTCCATCAACGCGTGCACCAGCATTGAATTTTTCCTCCAAACGGACCCAACTTTCTTCGCGCCGTGCTTTTTCACGCGATAAAACAGCTTCACCCATCGCATTTTCAATGCGTTCAATGTAAACCTCAACTTCATCGCCAACTTGCAAAGAACCATCTTTTGCTTTAGCTCCAAATTCTTTGAGAGGAATACGTCCTTCGACTTTAAGACCAGCATCAATAATGGCCATGTCTTTTTCGATTGCAATAACACGACCTTTAACAACAGATCCTTCATTAAGATCATTAGTTTGAAAAGATTCTGTTAAAAGGGCTTCAAAATCCGCTGTTGTGGGATTGTATTGTGACATAGGAACTCCTAATATATACCTTGTATTATAAGGTATGAGCGCTAGGTTAGTGTTAACATAAATAACTCCCTAGCCTTTTTCCTTGAATAAAGGAAAAAAAGTTAGCGCTAGGCTGGAAGTTACCTTAACGAATTTATCCAATTATATGCATTTTTATGATTGGATCAATAAAGCTGCATGCAATTTCAAATGTTGCTTCTATACTCAATTCTGACGTATCAAGCAAGTGGGCGTTTTTTGCTGGTTTTAGTGGACTTTGTTTGCGCGTTATATCGCGACTGTCGCGCTGTTCAAGTTGAGCTAGGATTTCATGATAATTTGCTTGAACACCTTTTTTTAAAATCTCTTGGTAGCGGCGTTTGGCGCGTGTTTGAACATTGGCTAGAATATAAAACTTGATATCGGCATCAGGACAAACAATCGTTCCGATATCACGCCCATCAAGCACACAGCCGGGCAAAACTTTAGCAAAGTTGCGTTGTTTTTCGACAAGAATTTTGCGTACAGCAGGGTTAATTGCTATTTTTGAAGCCGCTTCACCAAGTTCATGAGAAGAAAGAAGAGCAGGATTTAAGGTGTTAAAATCAAGTCCTTTAGCATAAATAATAGCATTTTTTTCATCATTAAGAGCTAAATTTTGCTGTAAAAGCGTATGAGCAACACTACGATAAGTAAGACCAGTATCGAGATGACGAAGGCGATAATGTGCAGCAATTTTGCATGCTAAGGTTCCTTTGCCTGAGGCAGCAGGTCCATCAATGGCGATAACAAAAGGCTTCACGCGATTTTTCCCCCAAGTTGTTTTATAAAAGGAATAAATTCTGGAAAGCTCGTAGCAATCATTCGTTTATCATCAATGGTAACAGGTTTTTCTGATACAAGCCCAAAAATGAGAAAACACATAGCAATTCGATGATCAAGATGTGTGGCAACATACCCACCCCCCAAACCTTTGGCAGAACCTTTTCCATAAACAATAAGAAAATCTTGACCTTCTTCACAGTCTACGCAATTAATTTTTAATCCTTGAGCAACAGCAGACAATCGATCTGATTCTTTTACACGCAATTCTTCAATTCCTAGCATAACTGTTTTGCCTTCTGCAAAGGCTGCTGCTACTGCCAAAGCAGGATATTCATCTATCATCGATGAAGCACGTTCTTTGGGCACCGTAACGCCTCTAAGGACCGATGATTTTATCCGTAGATCAGCAACATCCTCTCCACCTGTTTGACGTCGGTTCAAAAATTCAATTTGAGCACCCATTTCCCACAATGTTTCGATAAGTCCTATTCGAGAGTTATTTATCAAAACATTTTCAATGGTGATATCAGAGTCTTCTATAAGAAGGGCTGCGATAATTGGAAAAGCAGCAGAAGAAGGATCACCCGGAATATGAATCGTTTGTCCAGTAAGATGGGGTTGACCATTAAGATAAATCAAACGCGCACCTTCGTTATCTTTTTCTATTTCAAGTTGCGCACCGAATGCTTTTAACATTTTTTCCGTATGATCTCGTGTCAGAACTGGTTCAATAACAGTTGTAGTGCCGGCGGTATTGAGTCCAGCAAGCAGGATTGCTGATTTAATTTGGGAGGAAGCTATTGGAACACGATAACGAATCGGATTAGCCATTTTCGGACCATAAAGCGTTAAAGGAAGGTGATCGTCGCGCGTTGCCTCAATTTCAACCCCCATGAGACGCAGTGGATCAAGGATACGTCCCATTGGACGTTTAGAGAGAGAAGCATCACCAATAAAGGTTGTTTTCATATGATACGGACCAACCATTCCCATAACCAAACGAGCACCTGTTCCAGCGTTTCCAAAGTCTAAAGGTTTTTGTGCAGCTAAAAGGCAACCATTCCCTGTTCCTCGTATGATCCAGAAGTCTTCTTTTTTAATAATACAGGCACCCATAGCTTGCATAGCAGCAGCTGTATTGAGTACATCAGCGCTTTCAAGTAATCCATGAATATATGTCTCACCACTTGCTAATCCTCCCAATATAAGAGAGCGATGAGAGATTGATTTATCTCCTGGTATTTGAATTTTTCCAGAGAGACTACTCGATTTATAGGTGGTTATAGGGATTGCTTTTTGCATGGAAATTCTATTTAATTCTATCTAACTTTTATCAAATTGTGCATCCTTTAGCACATGCTTTAAAAGACGTCATGAAAAAATCACTGTGGAACAGTGTATTTATCTTTGACAAAGGTATTATTTTTCGATTAAGCACCATAAAATTTATCTTTTAATGGAATAATAGTTAATCAAAGAGGCACGGTTTATGGCAAAACAAGAACTTGGAACTAAACGTGTTGATCCAGAAACAGGAAAAAAATTTTACGATCTAAATCGCGATCCTATTGTGTCGCCCTATACAGGAATTTCTTATCCGCGTTCTTACTTTGAAGTTGCAGCAGCTGAAGCAAATAATGAAGAAGAAGTTGATACTGAAGAGCTTGATACAGCACTTGAAAAATCTGCTTTTATGCTTCTTGAAGATGATGATGTGGATTCTAAAGATGACGATCTTCCTGATTTAGAAGATAGTGATGTAGATCTTGGTGATGATGATGATACATTTTTGTCTCATGATGGTGACGATGAAGATGATGACGTTACTGATATTCTCGGAGGCGGTGTTTCTAATGATGACGATGCTTAAAAGAAGTAAAAGAGGACATCTTTTCCATTGAATGTAAATTCTTCTTGATCTTCAATTTTGATCGTTCTAGAAAAGCTGGAATTGTATACTGTCTTTTTGGGACAATTTGTTTTTATAGGGGCTATAGCTCAGCTGGGAGAGCGCTTGCATGGCATGCAAGAGGTCAGCGGTTCGATCCCGCTTAGCTCCACCAAAAAGACCAACTGTTCTATCAAGGGAATCAATTATAATAAAAGATGTGTGCATCAATTTAAAAGGTTTATGTGCTATTTAATTATCATTCCAATAGCGCCTGTTCCTTGCATTTTAATGATATTATAATACATTTTTAATCATTTGTTGGATTATAAAATTTACTGTCGCAACCGTGAAAGTAGATAATTTTTTTATGCTTTGCACAGAAATAGAAAATGAGCTGTTTAACCTGCGCCTTGTCTTAAAGGACAAAATTTGAATTTCCTTTACCACAATATTTCCACAAATATCATAATATGTTGGTTACCGGTATCTTTTTAAAAGATATGAAGTACTTAAACAAAGAGTAGAGAATAAAATATTAAAATATACTTCTCAATTATTGCGAATCAGAACTTTTTTCGAGTATTTTTAGCTTGATCAGATGTTCTGCCAATTAAAAATTATCCACCTTGAGTAGCGTATACCTGCTCAATACTAAGGTATATTAACACTTAAATAATATATTGAATCAATTAATTTTTTCCTTGCACGTCACAAACAAGGTCGAGGTGTAAGAGCAAAGTGGTGCCATCATTATATGTGCTAATTCCCAATGTTACGGATAATTCTTACATTTGAGAATGTATGTTCATAAAAAAACATTTTTAGTCTTTTCTTTCACAGTTTTTATCCACATACCCATTGTGCTTGTTATGTGCAAGCCAATGGTTTTATTGATTCAGCCTCAAGAAATCTGAAACGATAAAACCCTACGCCATTCGAGATTCTTACTTTAATATGAATAACGATATATTATCTTTATAAATCAACATCTTAAACCATTTAAGAAAAAGAATAAAAATGCTTCTCATAAATATTCTCAAATGCAAAAGCTATCACAACATTGGAGACTGACTTGTTACTTCATAGGCGTTACAAATCTTTCTCTGAATACTCCCTACCCTGAGTATTCATTGTGTGTAAAGTTGCATATACCTTATCATCCTATAAACGGGAGTGTTTTTACAATACAATAAGATAACTTCTTTCAATTAAGATGAACTGGATGGACGAGTATGTTTTATTTCATACAATACTAAATACACTTAGTTTTTTTGAAGACTGTAGCGCCCTCTTTATACAAAACAACGTTTTTTCGTTTAATGCATTTCTCGTTTTTTTATATTGAATATTTTACCCTTTTTATGATGCCCGAATTGCATTTGTTTTAATTGCTATTTTATACGCTTAACAAAGAAAATATTCATATAATAATCAGCCAGTAATACGCATAATGAAAATAAAAAATGATATTATATTTTAAAATTTTTCTTCAATAACCTCTAGTACTTAGCCCAATGCGAAATGCCAACACTAAATAGAAGATGGTTTCTATTATAAATTTTTTTAACAAAGGAGGTAAAAATGTCGAGAGTATCTTCAAATATATTGTGTATTGCAAAAGCTTTCTGTCGCTTGAGTTTATTCTAAAAAATAACAATTTATTTCATTGAACGATCGGAAAAACGACACTATTTTATCATATTATGTGGAATTTTGCTTTTGAATAATTTTATCCCATCAATTCCCTGATTGAGATTTTCAAAAATCTTCCCTAATGCCATCCACATCTTTTTAATTGCTGTTCATAGAGCCTCGATATCCTTGCCATGCGCTGTGCTGTCTGTGAAAGCGCAGCACTGACATGCCCACCACTACGTGCATAAGCACCATGCCCCATATGATAATTTAAATAAAGGCTATATGCATCATCAAACCTCACCCCATTGCGTTGAACACTTTGGCTATGATACCAAGCAACAAAATCAGCAGCATCTGCGAAATTCGTACGCCATGCAAAAGACTTTCCTGTAGAGCGAAGATACATTGCCCATGTACTATCAAGCGCTTGAGCATAACCATAAGCTGTCGACCGACGCTTCCATGGAATAAAACCAAGTAGTTTTTTGCGTGGAGGACGTGCATTGTGACGAAAGCTCGATTCCATCTTAATGGTTGCAAGAATAATAGGCATAGGAATTCCATAGCGCATTTCCGCTCTTTGAGACACCTTACCCCAATTGTCAAAAAAACCATTTTTTTGTGCTAAAATAGCACAAGCATTATTTGTGTGGATGGGAGTGGTTGTTGCACATCCCTCTAGCAAAAACACCAGTGCCCCTAAAAACAAAAGGTGTCGCATATTCCTATTCCTCTCGTTTAAGAAATAAAACAAGATAGAGATACTAAAAAATGATTACCAATCAATAAAGAACATGATCTAACTTGTAATATTTAAGAAGCTTGCTTTGCTTTATTCCTCATCAGCAAAACGCAATGTTTGCGACTGAGCCAATGTTGTCATTTTTGTTGGTTCAGAGTAATTTTCTTTTAATTCGACAGTTTCAATGCGATTTGCCCGTTTCATGATTTTGGAGGACGATATCAAAATTCCCTCTATATCTTCACCTGCTTTATGAAAGTGCTTCTGTAGTGCGCGAACACGCGTATCCATTCGTCCAAAATCTTCCATCAATTTTGCTACTTCTGATTGAATTAAATGCGCTTGTTCACGCATCCGCGCATCTTTCATAATGGTTTGTACCACTTGGACAGAGAGCATCAACAAAGATGGTGAAACAATAATCACATGGGCTCTATTGGATTTTTGTACCAATGCCTCAAAGTCCTCATAAATTGTTGCGAAAATCGATTCAGATGGCACAAAAAGGAAAGCAGTGTCATGGGTTTCTCCAGGAATCAAATATTTTTGTGCAATATCACGAATATGAACTTCCATATCGGTACGAAATTGGCGTTCTGCCTCTTGACGCTCTTGCGCTGATTCTGCCTTACGCATAGCATTCCAAGCTTCCAGAGGAAATTTAGCATCAACAACAAGAGAAGGAGCTTTATTGGGCATATGAATGAGACAATCTGGGCGCTTTCCATTGGAAAGAACAGCCTGAAAAGCATAAGCGTTTGTTGGTAAGGCATCGGCAATAATTGCTTCCATCCGCCCTTGACCGAAAGTACCACGCGTCTGCTTATTGCTTAAAATGGACTGCAACTGAACAACTTGTCCCGTAAGCGATTGAATATTATTTTGTGCTGCATCAATCACTGCTAAACGTTCTTGCAAACGATTCAAATTTTCATAAGTGGATTTGGTCTGTACCTGAAGTGTTTGGCCTAAGCTTGTTGTCATCCCATTGAGTTGCTCACTGAGTGATTTATTCAATTCAGCTTGCCGTTGACCAAAAATTTCCGCCATCGTTTGCATTCGTCCTTGCATTTCAGCTTGTGTTTTCAGCAAAGTAGCCATCTGCATTTGTGCCTCACGTGCGCGTTCAGCAATTTCATTTTCCAAAAATGCTTTTTTTCGATGAGAATGTATCAACATAAAAAATGCCAAACAGACAAGTATAAATAAAAGCAAAAGCATTAGTTTAGAAAAAAAATCACCAGCGAGTATGGAAAAAAACGAATCAAACATAAATTGTAATATAACGCTCTTATTGTAAAAAAACGCAAGAATCCGTTATTCAATATTGACCAATAACAAACCATTGATTAATCTCTACTTATGCCAATGAGATCTTTAGTTACTTTACCTGATCCGATTTTACGGGAAGTGTCCAAACCTGTTGAGCAGGTCGATTCAGCTCTCCAAAAACTTGCGGATGACATGTTGGAAACCATGTATAATGCTAAGGGCGTTGGTCTTGCTGCTATTCAAATTGGTATACCGCTACGTATGTTGGTTATAGATGTCTCTGGAAATTCTGAAGATGAGCAGAAAAAACCACTTGTTATTATCAACCCTGAAATTTTATGTCTTTCAGATGAGCGTAATATTTACAAAGAAGGTTGTCTTTCTATTCCTGATTATTTTGCAGAGGTTGAACGTCCTAAACGCCTTCGTGTTCGCTATCAGAACCGTGAAGGAAAACAAACAGAAATTGAAGCAGACGATCTCTTAGCAACTTGCTTGCAGCATGAAATTGATCATTTAGATGGGCGCCTTTTTATTGATTACATTTCAAAGATCAAACGCGATATGGTGATACGAAAATTTAAAAAACGCGCAAAAGAAAAAAACATGCAGGAAGCAGTTTTGTAATGGCTTTACGATTAAGTTTTATGGGAACACCAGATTTTTCTGTTCCTATTTTACATGCTTTACTGGATGCAGGTCATGATGTTGTTGCTGTTTATAGTCAACCCCCTCGCCCAGCAGGACGTCGAGGGCTTAAATTAATCCCCTCACCTGTTCACAATGTAGCAAAAAAGAAATCCATTCCTGTCTTCACGCCTCAAACACTTAAAACAGCCGAACAACAGGAGCAATTTGCAGCACTTTCTGTTGATGCTGCTATTGTCGTGGCTTATGGACTCCTTTTACCTAAAGCTATTCTCGAAACGCCGCGTTTTGGTTGTTTTAATGCCCACGCTTCACTCTTACCACGTTGGCGTGGTGCTGCGCCTATTCAACGAGCAATTATGGCTGGTGATAAAGAAACAGGTATCATGATCATGAAAATGGATGAAGGACTTGATACGGGGCCTATCGCTCTTTCTCGCTCCATCCCCATTACTGATAACACCACCACTGCTGAGCTTTCAAACAGACTTTCACATATTGGCGCAGAACTTATGGTAGAGACTTTATCAACTCTTGAAAAAGGACAACTTAAACTGACCCCACAATCAGAGGAAGGCATTACCTATGCGGCCAAAATTAGAAAAGAAGAGACCCGCATTGATTGGACAAAACCTGCAGAGTTTATTCATAGGCATATTCGCGCGCTCTCTCCCTCTCCTAGTTGCTGGTGCAACATGAATATCGGTGGACGAGAAGAACGTGTAAAAATTCTTGATAGTCGCTTAACAACAGGTCCTTCTCTTGAAATTGGACGGATAGAACCAGATTCTTTGATTATCCATTGTGGGCAAGGACGGATAGAAATAACCTCTCTCCAAAGATCTGGCGGTAAAATTCTTGAGTGCGCAACATTTTTGCGAGGTGCTCATATTTCTGCTGTTTTTTAAGATGCCACGTTTTAAACTCACTCTTGAATATGATGGTTCAAATTATGCTGGTTGGCAGCGTCAAGCAAAACTTCACACTATACAAGGAGCTCTTGAACAAGCACTCTTTTCCTTTAGTGGACAACAATTGACCATAACAACAGCAGGACGAACGGATGCAGGAGTACATGCTACGGGACAAGTTGCGCATGTTGATTTTGAAAAAAACTGGCATCCCCATACTGTACGTGATGCGCTCAATGCTCTTTTACGAAAACAGGGAGAAGCAATTTCAATCCTAAACGTAGAAAATGTCCCTGATGACTTTGATGCACGATTTTCCGCTATAAAACGCCATTATCTTTTTAAAATACTTAATCGTCGCTCTCCACCAGCCTTAAATGCCAAACGCGTGTGGTGGTTGCCAAAGCCTCTTAATGCTGACGCCATGCATGAAGCAGCGCAAAAGCTTGTAGGACAACATGATTTTACAACTTTCCGTTCAGCACACTGCCAAGCCAAAAGCCCTATTCGCACCCTTGAACGCCTCGATATTCAAAGAGAAGGTGAAGAAATTTTCCTTTATGCACAAGCTCGTTCTTTTCTTCATCATCAAATCCGTTCATTCGCAGGAAGCCTCATGGAAGTGGGTATTGGACGTTGGACAGCTCAAGATCTCGAAACAGCTCTTCATGCTAAAGATCGTAAACGTTGTGGTGTTGTTGCCCCCCCCGCAGGACTTTATTTAACCAAAGTAGAGTATTAATGATCCTTCAAGAGTGAACATCTCAAAAGTCGTTAAAGCAGTTTATAAAAAGAACGAATTTCTTCAAAAGCTTCTGCTGCTGTATTAACAAATTTTACAAAATTAATATCAGTAGGAGAAATTGTACCTTGTGCAGACAGATACTCAAAATTGACAGTATTGCTCCAAAATTCTTTGCCAAACAATAAAATTGGTACCTGTTTCATACGCCCCGTCTGTACTAAAGTTAATGTCTCAAACAGTTCATCCAGAGTCCCAAATCCTCCAGGGAAAATGGCTAGGGCTTTCGCTCGTACTAAAAAATGCATTTTGCGCATCCCTAAATAATGAAAATTGAAACATAAATGCGGCGACACATACGAATTAGGCTCTTGCTCATGTGGTAAAATAATATTCAAGCCAATCGTTGGAGCACCAACATCACAAGCACCACGATTTCCCGCCTCCATGATTCCTGGTCCGCCCCCCGTAACAACCACAAATTCACGATATTGTGTCGTAGCAGAATAAAGTGAGCACAAACGTGAAAACTCTCTTGCTTCATCGTAATAATGTGACATAGCATGCAAATTTTTCTTTTGTATTTCATTCTTTGCAGCCCACGCTGCTTGCCCAGGTTCAGGAATACGCGCACCACCAAACAAAACAACTGTTGATTGAATATCATATTCTTTAAGGGTTATTTCCGGCTTTAAAAATTCAAGACTAATACGTTGTGAGCGCAGCTCTGGACGCATCATAAAATCTTGATCGATATAGGCTAAACGATAAGTAGACGAACGCACTTGTGCTGAATTAGAGACTTTATGGATCTGTTGTAGAGCATCCTTCGTATGGAGAAGTGGTGTCCAGTTTTCTTGCTCCCTTTTTCTTTTTTCTTTACAGCCTTTTTTCATGCACCTGTCCTACTTCCTCATCGTTTTATTGACTGAACACATTTCTTCGCGTAGTTCATAGAGAATAAATCTTGAAGCTTTCAACTTGTTTAACGGAACTCTCGTCATGACCCATATCACACAACTTGAAATTATTATCGAACAAGCTTTTGACGATCGCGATTCCATCGATACTACCACAAAAGGCGAAATACGTGAGAGTGTTGAACATGCATTGAACCTTCTTGATAAAGGTGAAATCCGTGTTGCAGAACGACAAAAAAATGGACAATGGCATGTTCATCAATGGTTGAAAAAAGCGGTTTTGCTCTCTTTTCGGCTTAATCCTATGCAAATTATTACTGGTGGAATCAATGGGACACATTGGTGGGATAAAGTTCCTTCAAAATTCTCTGGTTGGCAAGAGGCAGATTTTAAAAGTGCTGATTTCCGTTCCGTTCCTGGAGCCATTGTACGTCATTCTGCTTACATTGCACCCAATGTTATATTGATGCCATCCTTTGTCAATCTTGGTGCTTTTATCGATGAGGGCACAATGGTTGATACATGGACCACCGTTGGTTCTTGTGCACAAATTGGTAAACATGTCCATCTTTCTGGCGGTGTTGGTATTGGAGGTGTTTTAGAACCACTGCAAGCAAATCCAACAATCATTGAAGATCATAGCTTTATCGGTGCTCGCTCTGAAATTGTTGAAGGCTGTATTATCCGTGAAGGTGCTGTTTTGGGAATGGGAGTCTTTATTGGAAAATCAACAAAGATTATTGATCGTACAACAGGTGAAATTTTTATTGGTGAAGTACCAGCCTATTCAGTGGTTGTACCAGGTTCTCTCCCTGGAAAACCTTTACCAAATGGTGAAGCAGGACCTAGCCTTTATTGTGCTGTTATTGTAAAACGCGTTGATCAAAAAACACGAGAAAAAACATCCATTAATGATCTTTTACGTTCTTAGACACAAGATTAATGCATAATAATATTTCATCGTTTTTTAACTTGAATAATAACCTCGAATACAAGGATTCTCTCATTTCAAATCCTTTCATAGTGAATCAATCACTATCATTTCCTTACACATTACAAACGCAGTTGGTGTGTGGGTAAGAAACACTTTAAGAAAAGAGTGAAATACTTTTAATGAATTCTCTCAAATGATAAGGACTGTCATAATATTTTGAGCTGAAAAAGAGTATGATGGGTACGCTTTGCACCTTTCTGACGCGTAAAAGCGGTAATGCCAAATGGATTTTATATCATTCACAGTGTATTTTACGTTATATTTTTCATAGCCCCGTTGTGAAATGGAGTTTGATGTATTGAGTGATGATTTACGAAAACGAGCACGCCAATATGCAACATAAATGTATTTTGTTTAAAGCATTCTGTTTTACGTGAGAAAGTGACACCATTACGCAATACACAAAAACATGAAGCACGGCGCAATTCTATTTAAAGTATCCTTTAAACACCTGAACCAATCGACAAAAGCAAAAGCGCAATCAATGAGAGAAAATACCCTTTTTTCATTATTTGTTCATTTTGAGCGCTTGAATAAATGCCGATTGTGGAATTTCTACTTTTCCAAATTGGCGCAGCCGCTTTTTGCCTTCTTTTTGCTTTTCCAAAAGTTTGCGCTTACGCGTAACATCACCCCCGTAACATTTCGCTGTTACATCTTTACGCAAAGCACGAATCGTTTCGCGCGCTATAACTTTACCACCAATAGCCGCTTGAACTGGAATCTGAAACATATGCTGAGGAATAAGATCTTTCAGTTTTTCACACATTGAACGCCCGCGCTTTTCTGCAATCGTGCGGTGAACAAGCATCGATAATGCATCAATAGGCTCTCCATTCACCAAAATAGACATTTTAACTAAATCACCTTCTGCATAATCTGTCATTTGATAATCAAAAGAAGCATAACCCTTTGAAATCGATTTTAGCCGATCATAAAAATCAAAAACAACTTCATTCAGTGGTAAATCATACGTTACCATAGCACGGGTTCCAACATAGGACAAACCAACCTGTACCCCACGCCGCTCTTGGCATAGCTCTAAAATTGACCCAAGATAATTATCAGGAGTCATGATTGTCGCTCGAATCCATGGTTCTTCTATGGAAGAAATTTTAACCACATCAGGCATATCCGCTGGATTGTGCAACTCTTTAACAGAACCATCATTCATATTCATGCGATAAACAACTGAAGGTGCTGTCGCAATTAAATCCAAATTAAACTCACGCTCTAATCGCTCTTGAATAATTTCAAGATGCAGAAGTCCCAAAAAACCACAGCGAAAACCAAACCCCAAAGCCGCAGACGTTTCCATTTCAAAAGAAAAACTCGCATCATTTAAGCGTAATTTGCCCATGGCTGCACGCAAATCATCAAAATCGGCAGCATCAATTGGAAAAAGTCCACAAAAGACAACAGGTTGCGCCGGCTTAAAACCAGGCAAAGCATTTTCACAAGGACGACGCTCTTCAGTAATCGTATCCCCAACCCGTGTATCTGCTACCTCTTTGATAGAAGCAGTGATAAAACCAATCTCGCCTGGTCCTAATTCATCAACCTGTACCATTTTAGGTGTAAAAACCCCAACGCGCTCAACTGGATATTTTGCTCCTGTACCCATCATACGAATGGTTTGTCCTTTTTTTAAAATACCATCTATCACCCGTACCAAAACAATGACACCAAGATAGGCGTCATACCAGCTATCAACCAACATTGCTTTCAAGGGATTTGCAACATCGCCTGTATGTGGAGGTGGTAATTGTGCAACAATTGCCTCTAGAACATCAGGAACACCCAAACCTGTTTTTGCTGATATTTCTACTGCTTGAGATGTATCAATGCCTATCACATCTTCAATTTGTTCTTTAACACGCTCAGGTTCTGCTGCTGGAAGATCAACTTTATTGAGAACAACAACCAACTCATGGGAATTATCAATGGCTTGATAAACATTTGCTAACGTCTGCGCCTCTACGCCTTGGCTTGCATCCACCACCAACAGAGAACCTTCACAAGCTGCCAATGAACGCGAAACCTCATAAGCAAAATCCACATGACCAGGTGTATCCATAAGATTTAAAATATAGGTTTCACCATTCTTTGCTTTATAGTGTAAACGTACCGTCTGTGCTTTAATAGTAATTCCACGTTCACGCTCAATATCCATGGAATCGAGTACTTGTTCTTTCATCTCACGTGTATCAAGCCCACCTGTTATTTGAATCAAACGATCAGCTAAAGTGGATTTGCCGTGATCAATATGCGCCACGATGGAAAAATTACGAATATAATTACGATCTATTGTCATATAAGGCGATTTAGCAAAGAATAATACAAAACGCAAAGACCAATTATGCTCCGGCTTCTATCAAAAGAATATAAACCTAAAAAGCTTCTCAAAACACAACTTTTTATAGCCTAAAAAATGAGGCTTTTGTTTGCTAAATTAAATCCAAGGGTGCTAAAATGATCCTTTCACATCTTATTTGATAACTCATATGCTGTAGTAAGCTGGCACCATCACACACTTTGCCAACCTCCAATATTACGACGATCCTTTACACTTGAAAAAGTTTATAAGAGATATGCCTTTCTTGTACAGTCTTTACCCACATGCCCCCCACCCACTTGTGATGTGTAAGCAAGTGATTTGGATTGATTTAACATGAAAATGATTTGAAGTGAGAAAGTTTTACAGTATTCAGGGTTCTAACTCAATGTGAATAATGATATATTATAATTATAAATCAATGTATTATCATATTTATATGATGGGCGTGTATATCATTTAGGCTTGCAATAAATTCGCAAGAAATGCTTTTTTATTTGTATGCAATAATCTTATTTTTTAGCAATCTTATATAAGATAACATGAATATCGAGGGAGTTTCTTCTCAATTTTTAAAACTTTAGAAATATGCTCTATTGAGTGATGTTTTTATATAACTCCTTCCTTCCTCTATTAAAGATAAAACACACCAATCCTCTTTGATTCATTGGATAACGCATTGATTTATAATGATGCTCTGTGGTTTTTCTATACTTCATGTGGACCGTCAATGAATATGATGTATATTGAGAAAATTATCTTTTAAAAAACGATTTAATGTACAACGTTATGGGGTACTTTGGACGTTCTATTTTGCGTGAGAAGCGTAACTCTATTAAAGGACAAAAGAAATAACGTGCGACAGTGCATAGTTTTCATTATTCAAAAACATTACCGTAGATGTTTTTGAAAGTTGTAAAGCCGAATTTAAATATAGGCGTTAATTTTTACCTTTATATCACCTCATGCTTTGGCTCAATAAAGGTTGTCTGCCCGTTTCAGAAGTTAGGCAAACAGATAGAAGCATACTATTTCTCCAATTTGGCATGCAAAAGCTGGAATAACTTATAGAACTTCTTAATCATCTTAATATTAAAAAAGCCTTAAAAATGAAAACTCTACAAGAAAAAATCTCATGCAATAAAATCATAATAAAAAAATGTATAGCTAATCAATTTTTTTAATTGCTTTATTTTTTTTACGCCATTGTGAAGGTTGTAATTCAGCCACAATGATCCCAATCAGAATAAGCAAACCGCCTAATAAAGCTAAGGGAGATAAATGTTCTCCAGCCAAACGCCCAACAATACCAGCCCATACTGGTTCACCTGCGTAAATGAGTGTCGCACGCGTAGGGGAAATAGACTTTTGTGCCCAATTCATAGCTAATTGAATAATGGCACTCATTAATGCCAATCCTATACCAATATTAAACCACACCCACGAAAATTCAGGAATGCTTTCACCCATCAAAGGCATACAAGCAAATGAAAAAAAACCACTAAAAAATAACTGAATAATGGTTACACGCCGACTATCAACCTTGTTCGCAAAAATTCCGATGAGTATGACTTCTCCAGCAATCGCTAAAGCGCCTAACAAAGTTAAAATTTCGCCTTTTGAAAAATCAAAATTTCCCGGCTTTTGTCCTGAAATCAATACAAGCCCAATAAAAGCGAAAATAATACCAATCCAACAAGCTAAACGGGGAGGTTTTTTAAAAACAATCCATTGCAAGATTGGAACCATCGGTACATAAAGCGCTGTGATAAAAGCTGACTGACTACTAATAATTGTTTGAAGTCCAGCTGCTTGAAAAGCATAACCAAAAAACATGGCTAAACCTATCGCCATCCCAGCGAAAACTTCATAAACAGTTATACCTTTTATAGAGCGCCAAAAAATTACCCCACATATAAGAGATGCAACAATAAAACGAAATCCAACAAAAAACAGAGGACCACTATAGCGTACCGCAATGTGAATGACTAAAAATGTAATGCCCCACAATATTGTCGCAGTAAATATTGCCAATTCTGGCTTACTTAATAAAGGATATTTAAACTGTTTTAGATTCACCATGAAAAACTTTCTCTTCCAATTTTCCCCACAATTTATGAAACAATAAGCGTTCCAACTCCCTGTTCGGTAAACAGCTCTAGTAAAACAGAATGAGGAGTTTTACCATTTAAAATGACAACACCTTCCACACCATTTTGAAGGGCTTTTATACAAGTCTCTACTTTTGGAATCATACCTCCTGAAATTGTCCCATTTTTAATAAATTTTTCAGCTTCAGAAACTGTCAATTCTTTTAAAAGTTTACCCTGTTTATCCAAAACACCAGGAACATCAGTGAGAAATAAAAGGCGTTTAGCCTCTAATGCACCAGCAATAGCTCCAGCAAAAATATCAGCATTGATATTATAAGTTTTACCATCGCGTCCTGGAGCTACAGGAGCAAGAACTGGTATCATTTCAGAAGATGCTAAAAGATCTAGCAATGTGCGATCAACTTCAACAGGCTCACCAACAAACCCCAAATCTAAAACACGTTCAATATGCGAATCAGGATCAATGACAGTTTTATAAGCCTTTTCGGCAAAAACCATATTGCCATCCTTGCCGCATAATCCTATTGCCCATTCACCCTCAGCATTGATGAGAGCAACAATTTCTTTATTTATGGAACCCGCTAAAACCATTTCAACCACTTCAACGATCCGCTCATCGGTTACCCGTAGTCCGTTTTCAAATCGCGATTCAATCCCCATTTTCATTAAAATTTCAGCAATTTGAGGCCCACCACCATGAACAACAACAGGATTAATTCCCGATTGCTTTAATAGAGCAATATCACGCGCAAATGCTCGCCCCAAATCAGGATCACCCATAGCATGGCCGCCATATTTTACCACGACCGTTTCATTTTCATATTTTTGCATATAAGGTAAAGCAGACGATAAAAATGCTGCTTGTTTTTCCAAAACATCTACATCACCGTTTTTAGCATCATCCATCAATAGAGCCTCCTCATCACTTTTTACCATCTCTTAATGAAATTTAGGAAAAGTGAAAACAATAAAACCAAACTTTACTCTATCCACCCCCTCCCCTGAAAATCGTCAATTTTCCTCTAAATTACGAAAAAGGAATAACGAAATGAAATACAAAATACTTCCTTTAAAAATTGACAGCGAAAAATTAAACAAAATAGACGTAAAAAAATGTCATTATTTTATGATCTTATATATAAAATTGAAAAGCAAAATTTTGAAGCTAAGCCGTACATTCAACTCATTAGTTTATCCCTATGGATACTTAACAATGAATAGGAATATATACAACCATTGATTTTGTAAGATAAAAATAAAGTTTCTTATCATAATAAAATTAACATATTCCCAAGATAAGAAATCACTCAACCGCTTTATAGCTTATCTCAATAAACTATAACTTTGGTTTTAAAAATTTGACTTTTTCTCAATCATTAAACATGAGGAAATGTCAACTGAACGCTCCTCATGGAGAATTATAATAAATTGATTTATAATAATAATTTATCTTTTTATATCGTAAAATTGAAAAAAGGCTTTGCAAAATTATCATATATTTTGATTTTATTGCGAGTAGCTCTTCAGAAGCATTTTCGTAAAAGCATTTAATTGTTTAGATTACTCTCTTCGTAAGGTTTTATAAAACTTCTCATTTTTCATGATCTGTCATTAAGTTTTTCTTTCTGCATAGCGATACATGCTTGAATTATTCAATGTTTTTTAGAATTTTTAATTCTTTTAATTATGTTATTTTATGAAAAAAGATTCATTTCGTAAATTTCCCTTTCCATATCACTAATCAATTTCAACAATATATCGTGCTGTTTTCTAAGCATATTGTGCTATTTTTTATTGTATTTATTTTTTCTTTTTAAAGGTAACTTCCTCTATCTTCCCACCAACTTTTTATTATGCCAATAAATTCAATTAAGTGAATTCCATCGAATCTGTTTCCCCACAAGAGAGATACATCGAATACCTCAAAACTTGTTTTGTTATGTCTTCTTTAGCATTCAACACACATTATCTCATTCCACAATTTCTTTGGAACAAAATAAACTTGATTATAGCGTTTTTTATTATCTGGAAGAACTATTTATGACATCAGAAATACAAAACTAAATCCGCATCTAAAAAGACATGATTACTGCTAAAAGCTAAGATGAGGCATGTAAAAGCTATTCCGAATAAAATAACCCTTATTTTAAAGGAAGCAGTGATTAAAACTATGAAAAATGCCAAAAATAAAATCGGTTATAAGAAGTTGATACTTTATTTGAAAAAGATGGATTGCCTAACAGCTTATTTAGCGTTTCTTGGCAAGCCGCTACCTATTTTATAGTTTTATTATAGAGCCTTTAAAAAGAAATTTTGAGTGAAAAAATAAACACAAAAAATACTGAATGCATAAAGGCAGTTATCATGACACTGGCAATATTTATTATCAATCACTCAATTGCGTTCTTATATGGATAAGCCCTTTTTAAAATGTCATAGACACTCAAAAATAAGACTTATCCATAAAATTCATGAAATATAAAAACTATCAGCAGCAGGAGTTTATCCTAAATTAGCTGTCTCTCTCTTTTCTTTTCAAGAAAAAATGCTTTTCAAAGATAATGAGACAATAGAAAGCTTAATGAAAATAACTTTCCCACAGTTCTCTCTAATTATTCTGAGAACATTCACATATTTTAACCAGAAATATTTTCAAAAAATTCTTTCATACGTGAAAAAAAACCATGTGATTGCGGTGAATTTTCATGATTTGAGAGTTTCTCAAATTTTTGCAACAATTCACGTTGTTCTTGTGTTAATTTCTGCGGTGTCTCAATCGTGATATGGATGTAAAGATCACCCCTTGCTTGCTGACGGCGCAACATAGGCATACCTTTGCCTCTAAGGCGGAATTGACGTCCATTTTGTGTCCCTTCTGGAATCTTAACGCGTGCTTTAACACCATCAAGGTCGGAAACTTCAAACTCTCCTCCTAAAGCAGCTGTTACCATTGAAATAGGAACGCGACAGTGAAGATCTGCTCCTTCTCGCTGAAAAAACTCATGCGGTTTAATGGAAAGGAAAATATAAAGATCACCATTGGGGCCACCACGAATACCAGCATCACCCTCACCAGAAAGGCGAATACGCGTTCCATCTTCAATACCAGCTGGAACATTTACGCTTAATGAACGTTTTTTCTCTATACGCCGTGTCCCCTGACATTTGGGGCATGGATCCGTAATAGTTTCACCACGTCCATGACATGTAGGACATGTCCGCTCAATAGAAAAGAAACCCTGTGCAGCACGCACACGACCAGATCCATGACATGTTCCACAAACTTGCGGCTTAGAGCCTTTTCTCGCTCCTGATCCTTCACAAACATCACACGTAACGGAACTGGGAATATTAATTTCTGCAGTTTTTCCTGAAAATGCCTCTTCTAAAGTCACTTCCATATTATAACTCAAATCTGCGCCACGTTCGCGACTATCACCACGCTTACGGTGTGTCCCTCCCATAATCTCACCAAAAAAGTCTTCGAAAATATCCGCAAATCCACCACCAGCAGCAAAACCACCAAAGGGATTTGCTCCCCCTTGACCACCGCTATTTTCAAAGGCCGCATGGCCAAATCGATCATAAGCAGCACGCTTCTGGGGATCTTTAAGAACTTCATAGGCTTCGCCAATTTCTTTGAATTTTCGCTCTGCCTCTTTATCCCCCGCGTTGCGATCAGGATGATATTGCATTGCTAACTTACGAAAAGCAGATTTCAACTTTTTATCATCACATTCGCGAGTCACGCCAAGAATTTCATAATAGTCAACCTTCATCATGTATTCCTGATAATTTTTCTGTCATCCATCTTTATGGATAATATTGCTTTTAATTTATATTTTTAGCAACAAAGTTGCAACTTATCTCAAATAATAAAGCCCCGCCTTATATTTCAAAGGCCGGGTTTATCAATTAATCAACACATATGCTGACACTATTTCTTCTTATCATTAACTTCTTCAAAATCAGCATCAACAACATCATCATTCTTTGCCTCTGTTTCAGTGTCAGCGCTCGCTGCTTGTGAGGCTTCGTACATAGCCTGTCCAAGTTTCATACTGACTTCTGCTAATTTTTGCATCTTTGTTGTTACTTCTTCCGTATCACTGCCTTCAAGCGCAGATTTCAAATCAGATATTGCTGTTTCAATCTGTCCCTTTTCTTCAGCTGATACTTTATCGCCATATTCATTGAGCGACTTTTTAGTTGAATGAATAAGAGCCTCCGCTTGATTTCTAGCTTCAACACCTTCACGGCGTTTTTTATCCTCAGCCGCGTGCTCTTCTGCATCCTTTACCATTTTTTCAATATCAGCATCACTTAAACCACCTGATGCCTGAATACGAATTTGATGCTCTTTACCTGTTCCCTTATCTTTGGCCGAAACATTAACAATACCATTCGCATCGATATCAAAAGTAACTTCAATTTGAGGTATACCACGTGGTGCTGGAGGAATACCAACAAGATCAAATTGAGCCAATAACTTATTATCACTTGCCATTTCCCGTTCACCTTGGAAAACACGAATCGTTACAGCACTCTGGTTATCATCAGCTGTCGAAAAAACTTGCGATTTTTTCGTCGGGATAGTGGTATTGCGCTCAATAAGGCGTGTGAAAACCCCACCCAAGGTTTCAATACCCAAAGATAAAGGTGTTACATCTAGCAACAACACATCTTTGACATCGCCTTGCAATACACCTCCTTGGATGGCAGCACCCATTGCGACCACTTCATCAGGGTTAACGCCTTTGTGTGGATCCTTACCAAAGAAGCTCTGCACAACTTGCTGAATCTTGGGCATACGTGTCATTCCACCCACTAAAACAACTTCGTCAATCTCACCGGCCTTTAATCCAGCATCTTTCAACGCAGCTTTACAAGGTTCGATGGTACGCTGCACTAAATCGTCAACGAGAGATTCAAATTTTGCCCGAGTCAATTTCATTGTTAAGTGCTTGGGACCTGATTGATCTGCCGTGATAAATGGTAAATTAATTTCTGTTTGCTGTGATGAAGAAAGCTCAATCTTTGCTTTTTCTGCCGCTTCTTTTAAGCGCTGTAAAGCGAGTTTATCATTTTTCAGATCAATTCCTTGCTCTTTTTTGAATTCATCGGCAAAATAACCAACCAAGCGCATGTCAAAGTCTTCACCCCCTAAAAATGTATCCCCATTGGTTGACTTAACCTCAAAAACGCCATCTCCAATTTCAAGGACTGAAATATCAAATGTACCACCACCAAGGTCGTAAACAGCAATTGTTTTTCCGTCCTTTTTGTCCAAACCATAAGCTAAAGCAGCAGCAGTTGGCTCATTAATAATCCGTAAAACTTCAAGTCCAGCAATTTTACCTGCGTCTTTCGTGGCTTGACGTTGCGCATCATTAAAATAAGCAGGAACCGTAATAACGGCTTGTTCAACTTTTTCACCAAGATAAGATTCTGCTGTTTCCTTCATCTTTTGCAAAATCATAGCTGAAATTTGTGACGGAGAATATTTCTTTCCCGCCTCTTCAACCCATGCATCACCATTGTCACCTTTAACAATTTTATAAGGAACAAGCGCTTTATCTTTTTCAACCATAGGGTCATCAAAACGGCGCCCTATCAAACGTTTAACTGCAAAAACTGTCCCTTCAGGATTTGTCACCGCCTGCCGTTTAGCAGGTTGCCCAACAAGCCGCTCCCCCCCATCAGTAAAGGCAACAACGGAAGGTGTTGTTCGCGCTCCTTCTGAGTTTTCAATAACTTTTGCGTTTTTGCCATCCATAACAGCCACACAAGAGTTCGTTGTCCCCAAATCAATACCAATTACTTTTGCCATATTATAATCTCCATTCAGCAAGCTACCTCAACCTTCATAAAGCATCTTTTTAAGATAGCTCCTCATAACACCTAAAGCCCGTATATTGCTTCAAGCAACATAAATAATAATAAACTGCAAGTCGCAACAAGCCTTGCTGCCTCGTATATAAGAACAGGCTTTTATTGCTACAAGAGAATAATGAGAGAAACATCTCCAAAATAAAAAATTTATTTTAAAATAGGCACGCTAATGACCCATAAATACCATATTTATGAGAGACTTGAGAGTATAATATATTTTTCTTGCGATTCTTAAAAAATATATCTTTCTATAAAAATTAAAAAATAAAAGAATGATTGCACTCTCGCTCTTGATCTTCTCATCATTGATAAAATCATACTCACGTAAAATCTTTTTAAAAGGCGAATAATTTATATCACAAATATTATAAATTTTCCTTGGACTAAAATAGTCATCATATCTAATGCTCATATCAGTAAAGGTATTATCTATCGATCTCCTTTCAAAAATTCTCCTTCTAACGGTCTCATTGTTTGCGGCTTTTGAAATCTGTGCTTTAAATTCACCTAAAGCGTTTTTTCTTAACTGTATAATTTTGAACTTTGAAAATATTAAAAATACCTCTGTATAAACGCTTTAAAATGCCAAGAGCTGTCATAATATTAAAAATTGGTAAAGTGGTTGATGATTGTTCTGTATTATATCTTCATTAAGTAAAATAGTAGTGCATCATAGATTTTATACCATTTGCAAATACTATTTATGAGATGAACACGGAAGCGTTAAGAGGTGTGTTGTCATTGTAAATCTTACTGTCTTCTTTTAAATTTCAAGAATTCTATGATTTTTATATTCAAATCAATTTCATTTTAGCATTTCTTTCTTTTATTTTAAATAAAAGCTCTGCTAAAATAAAAAATATTCAAAGTGTGAATCTTATGAAGGAGGGTAAATCAATGATGACATCTATTATTAAGAAAATAACAAATCTCATCTTTAAGAATATAATACATACACAATATCCATACAAAAAGGTTATCATAAATATCGTGTGTGCTCTTCTCTTTGCTGGTATAACCCTGCCAGCAGGTGCTCAGCAATATAAACTTGGCGACATAGAAATTCTCAATCCTTGGACACGCGAAACACTTAGAGGTATAAGAGTTGGTAGCGGTTATCTCTACATTATTAATCACAGTAATACCCCAGACCGTTTGGTTTCTATTTCCACAAACGGAGTAAAAACAACAGAGATACACTCTATGGCTGTCGTTAATGATATTATGAAAATGGAAAAAATGCACAATGGCATTGAAATTCCGGGAAATGGCGAAATCACGCTTAAGCCTGGCGGTGATCATATTATGTTCATGGGGCTTTCACAACCATTTAAGTTAGGTGATAAAATTAGCGCAAAATTAACATTTGAGAAAGCAGGAACCATTGATGTTGATTTCTCTGTAAACGCTATGAAAGTACCATCACCTTCTAAATCCTCTCCTGTTCACTAAGCTCCTTTTATTATAAATACACACTTTATAAAATGAAGAAGCGTGAAATTTTTTACGCTTCTTTATTTTTTGTTTAATGCCATCAGTAAAAAATTATCCCCTTTGATGAATTAACTATGGTCAATTTCAGGAATACGTAAAACTTGTCCAGGATAAATTTTATCGGGAGATTTTAGCATTGGCTTATTGGCTTCAAAAATAAATGTGTTTTTATTACCTTGCCCTTTTCCATAAACCTCTTCAGCAATTTTCCAAAGATTATCACCAGATTTAACCTCATAAAAGCGAGAAGTTTTTCTAGGCGTTGTATCTATAACCTTTAATTGATCAACATCTACAGAAGAGATACCTTGTGAATTGCCAACAACCAGCAGTGCTTTTTCAAGTGTTTCCCTATCTGGAACTTCACCGCTTAAAATAGCTTTACCGTCTTCAACTTGAATATTGACTTTTTCTGTACCGAGTTGAAAATGATCAAATGCTCTCTTAAAATCCTTTTCTTTTGGTTCATGGTCCCCAATACCTAATTTTTCCCCTACAGTTTTAATAAAATTAAAAAATCCCATTACGACCTCCTTTCGTGTAGCAGAAACAAATTTTTGTGCATATATTGCCACATTCTTTTCTTTGCTCTTAAAACACATAGGCAGATTTTCTAAACTTCAACAATCAAAACTACATCTGTTCAATTATGAGACAAATACAATAATAAACTTTGTAATAAACCTTGATAAAAAAAGCCTTTATGAAAATTTTCTCTCAAATGAAGGGATCTTAATAGACGTAAAAACATTATAAATTATGAAAGCAAAACAAGATTTTACAGTAATGACAGAAGGTTTTTTACTTTGCTACAATTTGTATCATATTTGTTTTGCAAAAAAAATATGAACTCCCATATAAATAAGTGTGGGTAATTTGCTACCACAGCAATAGAAAGGTCTAAGAAACCATGAAAGATACACCAACAATCACGCAAACGATTGTACTTGTTGATGATGATCGCAATATTTTGACATCTTTATCTTTTGCGCTTGAGACAGAAGGATATCGGGTTGAAAGCTATACAGATGGAGCATCTGCACTCAAGGGTCTCACACTTCACCCTCCACACTTAGCTATTTTTGATATTAAAATGCCCCGAATGGATGGGATGGAACTTTTGCGTCGTTTGCGTCAAAAATCTGATCTTCCAGTTATTTTTCTTACCTCTAAAGATGATGAAATTGATGAATTATTTGGTCTCAAAATGGGAGCTGATGATTTTATTACTAAACCTTTCTCCCAACGTCTTCTTATTGAACGCGTGAAAGCTATTTTACGCCGTTCTAATGCACGTAACCAACCGCTTTCTACAGGAACTTCTTCCACCTCTTCTCTCAAACGCGGAGACCTTGTGATGGATCAAGAACGCCACACCTGTACATGGAAAGATAAACCTGTTATTTTAACCGTTACGGAATTTTTGATTCTGCAAACCTTAGCACAAAGACCAGGAGTTGTAAAAAGTCGTGATGCTTTAATGGATGCTGCTTATAGTGATCAAGTCTACGTAGATGATCGCACCATTGATAGTCACATTAAACGTCTGCGTAAAAAGTTTAAACAAGTGGATGATGATTTTGCAATGATTGAAACACTTTATGGTGTAGGTTATCGTTTCCACGAGGTATAAAACTACTTTGTCGCAAAAATTTGAATGGCAATCAAATCGATGACAGACAATTTTCAACTGGAAACTTTACAAAAAACAACCGTTAATGGTACATCCTCAACGCCATTTCTTATGTTCGCTCGTTTGCATCTTCGAACACAACGTCTCTTTAGACAATTGCTTTTTTCCAGCCTCACACGTCGCATTGTTATATTAAACATTGCTGCTCTTGCCGTTTTAGTTACAGGCATTTTATACCTTAACCAATTTCGCGATGGTTTAATTGAAGCAAAAATCAAAAGTTTATGTACCCAAGGAAAAATTATTGCTGGGGCTATTGCTGCTTCTGCAACAGTAGATACAAATTCTATCCTCATTGACCCTCAAAAACTCTTAGAGTTACAGACTGGTGAAAGCGTTACACCCGCTCCTCAATCAACCGATTCTTGGGATTTTCCTATTAACCCTGAGCAAGTTGCCCCTCTTTTACGGCGTCTTATTACACCTAAAACGACAAGAGCACGTATCTATGATCGTGATGCTACTCTCCTTCTTGATTCGCGCGTTCTTTATTCTAGTGGAGAAGTTTTTAGTTATGATTTACCCCCACTTAAAACAGAACAAAACATGTGGGATCGCCTTACTTCATGGTATTCAAGCGCATTTTATGGCAAAGGTATTGCTCTTGACAGAGAACAAACAAAAACCAGTGGTATTGCTTATCCAGAAGTGTACCGCGCATTAAACGGATCTCTTGCTACGGCTAAAAGACGCAACAGACAAGGGCAATTAATTGTTTCTGTTGCCGTTCCTGTTCAACGCTATCGCGCAGTGGTTGGAGCTCTTCTTCTTTCAACCACTGGTTCCGATATTGATAACATTGTAAAAGGCGAAAGACTGGTTATCTTTAAAGTTTTTGCCGTTGTAGGTAGCGTACTTTTGGTTCTTTCTCTCTTTTTGGCCCATACGATTGCCCATCCATTAAGTAAATTATCTGCCTCGGCTAATCGAGTGCGTAATGGCAATAATCAGCGTGTAGAAATTCCTGATTTTTCAATGCGTGAAGATGAAATTGGTCACCTTTCAACTTCTATTCGTGATATGACTAATGCCCTTTATATGCGTATTGAAGCCATTGAACGCTTTGCTGCTGATGTAAGCCACGAATTAAAAAATCCTCTCACCTCTCTACGCAGTGCTGTTGAAACGCTCCCTCTGGCTAAAAATGAAGAAGCACAAGAGAAATTGCTGGAAATTATTCAACATGATGTGCGCCGCCTTGATCGGTTGATTACAGATATTTCTGATGCATCGCGACTCGATGCAGAGCTTGCACGAGAAACCGCAGAGATTGTTGATATGACACCGCTTTTGGAAAGTCTTGTTCATGCTGTTCAGGAAGTGTATCGTAATACGCAAACTATTGATATAAGCCTTAATATTGTCCCACGTCCTCATGGAAAAGCTTATCTTGTATTGGGACATGAACTTCGTTTAGGACAAGTGATTTCAAATCTTCTTGAAAATGCGCGTTCTTTTATTCCTCGGAATCGTGGCAAAATTTGCATTACTATGAAAAGTCATGCTTCAACCCTTATTTTAACCATTGAAGATAATGGCCCAGGTATTCGTTCAGAAAATATTGAACGCATTTTTGAACGTTTTTACACAGATCGACCAAATGAAGACGCTTTTGGACAAAACTCTGGACTTGGCCTTTCTATTAGTCGGCAAATCATCGAGGCTCATAATGGGACAATTACAGCCGAAAATATTATCGATCCTACACTTGGGAAGTGTAAAACTGGTGCACGTTTTACTATTATGCTTCCGCTTGCTAAATAAATCTTTTATCCAAAGTAAAAGGCATGAAAACAAAATGTGAAATACTCCACGCAAATTGCCTTCAACTGGGCGGCAAGGGGCTGTTAATTATAGGTCCATCGGGATCAGGAAAATCAACCATCACCCTTTCTTTGCTTGACCGCGCTGAGTGGTCAAAACGTGAAGCGAAGCTTATCAGTGATGATTATACAATGTTGCGTGCGGAAAATGGAAAGCTTCACGGATACACTCCCGATAATTTAGAGGGCGGCATCGAGATTCGTGGCGTTGGTCTTTATATGATAGAATTTAAAAAGCACACAACTATCGATTGCGTTATTTTTCTCGGTCCGGAATATGAACGTTTTTCCACAAATAAAACTTTTCAATTTGAAAATTTGCACATTCCTCTTTTAAAACTTCCCTCTCTTCGTGAAGCCGATTGTACAGCCATTTGTCAAGCTATTGAAGCATTTTTGTTTAGAAAAATATGGCAAAAATCTGTCTAATTTTTTTCTAAAGATAAAAAAATCACAATTTTTGCCTTTTTTTTGCAAATTTTTCTTGGCAGCAAGATAAAGCCTTGTACAATGTCTTTCCCACCAACTATGGTCGGGTCTTATTAGTTAACAGGAGTTTGCGTAAATGATTGGACTCGTGCTTGTAACGCACGGTGAGCTGGCTGTCGAATTTTTACATGCCGTGGAACATGTTGTTGGAGTACAAGAAAAGTTCGCAACAATATGCGTTTATCCCGATGACGATATAGATCAGCGCCGAGGTGATATTATAGCCGCAGTAACCGATACAGATACGGATCATGGCGTCATCATATTAACAGATGTGTTCGGTGGAACACCATCAAATATAGCTATCCCTGCTATTGAAAAAGGACGCGTTGAAATGATTGCGGGTGTTAATTTACCCATGCTTATTAAACTGATTTCTATTCGCAAATGTCCTGATATTTCATTATCAGACGCGTTAAGAATAGCACAAGAAGCAGGGCGTAAATACATTAATGTACCAAGTATAATTTTATAGCGGATAATAAAATACCAATGTTTTCCAAAGATACCCTCCCATGTATAAGTCGTCATTTCAATATCTGTAATAAACGTGGATTGCATGCACGTGCTTCTGCAAAATTTGTACAAACTGTTGACAATTTTAATGTTACTGTTGAAGTTGAAAAGGACGGAAAAATTGTTGGCGGATCATCAATTATGGGACTTATGATGCTAGCGGCTTCATCCGGTTGCAACCTCACCATTCGTGTTTCAGGACCAGAAGCAACAGATGCTCTTAATGCTCTTGAAAAGCTCATCAATAACAACTTTGGAGAGGAAAACTAGTGCTTTTTCATCATAAACAAGGATGATGATTCTTAGAAAATAGGAACTTTCCATCATTATTTTGAATTTTAATTTCTCTTCCCGCTTTTATACCAATATTCATATCCATTATAGATTGGCATAATTATCATAAATGTAAAAGCTTATAGTAATTTTGTTATGCTCGATTTTTTTCTTCCTTTCCTAACATTATTTGACCAATTTGAATAGTTTTGCGTATTATGGCTATTCCCCGATTTAATCATATAATTAAATTTTTACAGAAAAGAGAACTCTTCACCTTGTATTAAAGTATGCTTTATTTTAGACTAAAGATAAACGTCAAAATAATTTCGCACATCAAAAATCTATCAACTTTTCTTATTTTCTGCTAACTTTGTAGCCTTTATAATACACAAGTAATCTTCCATTGCACATCATTGTGATACAGATCCTGAAAACGCAATTCTTATCAATGTCATAACCATTTCTTAAAACGAATAAGCTTTGTACGCTCATAATTATAGTAAGCATTTTTTAGACATTCTTTTTCTATACTATTGCCTTGTTTTCTGTGATACGTGCCCCGCCCTTATTATCTATATTGCGCTTGAGATAGCATCTTTCATTATAAGGAGATAATATCATGGGTCGTCTATTTAGTGCTCTTCAGATTCCTCAACAAACAACAAAAGCCCTCGTATCATTGCAAAATGGCTTACCAAAAGCGCAATGGATCAACCCGCAAAATTTTCATGTCACCTTATCTTTTTTTGGCGAAGTTGAAAGCTCCTTAGCAGATGAAATTATGCATACCTTTAACACTATAGAACTTCCTTCTTTTACGCTACAGATAAAAGGTTTTGAAGTTTTTGGTTCAGAAAATGCTCCTCATTCTCTTGTGGTTCGCATTGAACCTTGTGAAAAGCTTATTCTTTTACATGAAAAGACGCAATATATCCGGAATAAATTAGAGTTAAAGCCTGATAAAAGACTATTTATTCCGCATATCACTCTTGCACGAATATTTGATATTAATCTTAAAGATCTTTCTTATTATCTATCTTTTCAAGATGATTTTTTTGTTCCTCCTTTTGAGGTTGATCATTTTGTTTTATTGTTATCGGCCTCTCCCTTAAATAAGGCTCCCTATATTGTAAAAGGAAGTTGGGCGCTTCAAAGATAAAAGGGTGTTTATAACACCCTTTAAAACCCCTTTAAGAAAAGACTTCATATATGTGTGATTGCAGGGAATACTGCATTTTATGTTAGAGATTTATTATTGATGTGTTTTAATCCGAATCAGCTTCAACAGAAGCTTCTTTTGCTCCTCCTTTAGCTACACCCACTATAGCTGGACGCAGCACCCTTTCCCCGATAATATAACCTGCCTGAACCACTTGTTGAACAGTATTATCTGGAACATCAGCATTGGGAATTTCAAACATCGCTTGATGAAAGTGAGGATCAAATTTTTGCCCCTCTGGATGAATTTTTTGCACCCCATGACGTTCTAATGCTGCCATCATGGCACGTTCAGTCATTTCAACGCCTTCTGCCAATGATTTCAAACCAGCATCACTCTCCCGTGCACCTTCTGGAATAGCTTCCAAAGCACGATTGAGATTGTCAGAAACCAATAACATATCCCGTGCAAAATTAGCAATGGAATAAGCCTTTGCATCCGCCACATCTCGCATAGTACGGCGTCGAAGATTTTCCATATCTGCAACAAGACGTAAAAGTTGATCTTTCAATTCTTTATTTTCATCCTGCAAAGAGGCTAAAAGATCACTAATCTCATTGCTTTCTGTTTCAACGACTTCGTGTTCCTCTGTTTTATGTGTTTTTAAAAATTCATCGGCTGCCTGTTTAAGTGTATTACGATCAGCTGGATTTTTTAAATCACAATTTTCAAATGAAGCGTCAGTAAATTTGTTTTTTTCATCAGACATAAAAATTTTATTCCTTCATAAGATTCGTTATTCTCGATATCGAAATTCTACAGACAAAAATCAAGGGGTATCGATGTATATAATACAATGAGCTTTTATAGTACAAATACTTACTTGCATCGTTTTAACGCAATAACTGTGACACAAGTTGAGCTGTATAATCAACCATGGGCACGATCCTTGCATAATTAAGCCGTGTAGGACCAATAACACCTAAAGCACCAATGACTCTTTGTTGTGAATCACGATAAGGTGCTACAACTAAAGAAGAACCAGAAAGTGAAAATAACTTATTTTCTGAACCAATAAAAATTCTAACCCCAGAACCTTCATCCGTTAAATCGAGAAGCTGTGCCATACTCTCACGCGTTTCAAGATCATCAAACAAATGGCGTAATCGTTCTAAATCTTCTTCTGCTTTCACATCTTCAAGTAAATTGCTACGCCCGCGAACAATGAGGTGTATTTTATGATCAGCACCTTCTCCTCCCCAAAGAGCTAATCCCGTTTCAACAAGATGATGCGATAAATCATCAAGTGCAGCCCGTGTTTCTGCGCATAAGCGGGCAATTTCCCCTTTAGCTTCACTCAATGTACGCCCTTGGATATGGGCATTGAGAAAATTCATTGCTTCCGTCAATTGTGCATGAGTAACCCCTTCTGGTAAATGAACAATACGATTTTCAACTTCACCTTGTTGAGTCACCAAAACGGCAAGAGCGTGCTCCCTATCAAGGCGCACAAATTCAATATGTTTCAATGTTCCTTCTTGTTTTGTTGCTAAAACAAGCCCTGCCCCACGTGAAAGATCTGAAAGAACTCGGCTTGCTTGAACAAGAAAATGTTCAACCGATTGTGCATGACCAGCCTCTTTGACTTGCATTTCAATATTTTCTCGCTCTTCGTTTGGCAAATCACCCGCTTCCATAAATGCATCAACAAAAAAGCGTAAACCTGATTGTGTTGGCATTCGACCCGCAGAAACATGTGGTGCATAAATCAAACCGAGATGTTCAAGATCACTCATCACATTGCGAATCGTCGCAGGCGATAATGTCTGTTGTAAAAGCCGCGAAAGATTACGTGATCCTACAGGTTCACCATCATTAAGATAAGCTTCAACAATATGGCGAAAAATATCACGCGAACGTTCATCAAGATATTTTAGTTCATTATCAATAGTTTTGTGCTTCATCACAATTGTTTCACTACTTCTAAAATCCTCATCTCTTATATAAGTTTTGCCAAGGTTTGGTCAAATAGTCTAAAGTAGTATAAAAACATATTATCCTATTGAGCTGTAAAATGCTACCTTTCAGAGTGATGCTTGATAAATTACGCGGGAAATATTTTTTGTTAGAGTGTGTGAGAAATATTTAAGATTAAGAGTTGATCTGTAAAGTGGTCTGCTGTAGGGATTTGTCAAGAAAATCTAGATTGATTAAAAACCGCTGTAAATAGAAAATTTCACCCTTTAGAGCAAGCAGAAAATTGGAAATTTACCATAAAATGCTATCATAAAAAAGACATGTCTTTCTTATCTTTGCAAGATTATCTTCGTGCAAGATAAAAATTTTTATTGGAATAAAATATCATAAAACGTGTAAAATAATCATATCATGTAAAATCAAGCAGAATGTGTGTGTATGAGCATTTAAACCGGTTTTTAGCACAAAAATAATTCCCCTTTCATTTTTGGAGAAATCTATATGAGAAGCATAGCAGATAAAAAACTTGTCATTGCTACACATAACACCGGAAAATTGCATGAAATCACTACTTTAATTACGCCTTTCGGTTTAATAATACAATCGGCAAAAGAACTGGGCTTGCCAGAACCAAAAGAAACGGGAAAAACATTTGAAGAAAATGCTTATATTAAAGCTTTTTCAGCAGCAAAAAAAACAGGACTTCCTGCACTCTCTGATGATTCAGGCTTAGAGGTAGATGCATTGGAGGGTGCGCCAGGCGTTTATACCGCTGATTGGGCAATTCAAGCCGATGGTACACGTAATTTTCCAAAAGCTATGAAAAAAATAGAAAATGAACTCCAAAAAGTCGGAGCACGAGAAAAAAGTCAACGGAAATGCCGTTTTATATCCATCATTTGCATTGCATGGCCTGATGCTCATGCAGATTACTTCCGCGGATGCGTTGAAGGAACGTTCATTTGGCCTCCACGGGGAGACAAAGGCTTTGGTTTTGATCCTATTTTTTTACCCGATGGATATGAAAATACCTTTGGAGAAATGTCAACAGAGCAAAAACACAACTGGAAACGTAATGATCTTCTCCCTCTTTCGCATCGCGCACGTGCTTTCAAACTTTTGGCAGAAAACCTTTTAGCATTCTCATGAATGAACCTTTCGGCATTTACATTCATTGGCCCTTTTGTGCAGCTAAATGTCCTTATTGTGACTTTAATTCGCATGTTCGCATCCATGGTGTTGATCAACCACGTTTTGTCACCGCCTTTAAGCGCGAAATAGAAACGCAATACCACAAAATAGGCCCACGCCATATTACAAGTATTTTTATTGGTGGAGGAACCCCTTCTCTTATGGAGCCACAGACTGTCGATGCCCTATTGCAAGCACTTGCAAAAAAATGGGTAGTCGATGATAAAGTTGAAATTACATTAGAAGCCAATCCATCCAGTGTGGAAGCAGAGCGCTTTCGTGGATACCGTGCGGCAGGTGTTAATCGCTTATCTCTAGGAATACAAGCGCTCAATGATAAAGCATTGCGCAAACTTGGCCGACTCCATAATGTGGAACAAGCTCTTTGCGCCATTACTTTAGCACGGAAAATTTTTCCACGTTTATCCTTTGATCTCATTTATGCCCGTCCCGAACAAACCCTTGAACAATGGAAATCTGAACTTGTACAAGCAATTGATTTAGCAGCGGACCATCTTTCTCTTTATCAATTGACAATCGAAGAAGGAACTGCCTTTAAACGGCTTCATGATGCAGGAAGACTTATCCTTCCCCCATCAGAGCTAGCAACAGATCTGTATCATCTTACTCAAGAAATAACGGCACTAAATGGACTTCCTGCCTATGAAATCTCAAACCATGCAATGCCCGGTGCCGAATCAGCACACAATCTTCTTTATTGGCGTTATCACCAATATGCAGGCTTTGGTCCAGGAGCACATGGACGTTTCATTGAGCATACACCGAATCATTCCTATTTCTGTTCAAAAACATTGTCATCACACCTTGAAAACCGCGAACGTTATGTCACAATAAATGAAAAGCATCCCGAACAGTGGCTTAATTTGGTAGAAACAACAGGACATGGCTGTATTGAAACAGAACATTTAACCACTGAACAACAGGCAAATGAAATGCTCCTTATGGGATTACGCCTTTGCGAAGGCTTAGAACTTATACGCTATGAAACCTTAAGCCCTAAACGCATTCCAATGGAAAAACTGATCGATTTACAACACCAAGAATTGATAGAAATGGTGGATAACCAACGCTTAAAAGCAACAACCAAAGGACGTATTGTTCTTGATCACATCATCAGCCAACTCGCAAACTAAAGTTTTTATAACAACATACTTATTTTAATCATAATTATCATTTTTCACAGCAAAGGTGAGATTAGAATATCGTGAGATTCTCTCATTTCAAAACTATTTATAGCAAGCTAGTTACCGCCATTTGCTTACACCTTAAAAAGGGAGAAGCATGTGGATAAAAACTATAAAAAGGAGTAAAAAGGCCTCTGATGAACACTCTTAAATGCTAAAAGCTATTGCAATATTTTGAGCTAGAAAATGTATGGTGCTCTAACTTTATTTTTCATAAACATAAAGATGAGGAGGCACTGTAGACTTTATACGCTTCACGGAAAATTTTATACTACACTATTCATAAGCACCGTAGTGGCATAAATGTGATAAACATTGAGAAAATTTCTTTAAAACAAGTATGTGAATGCATAATACGATAATGTATTGTTCTTTATGAAATCGTGGCACCATTTAAAGAACCAGAGAAATAAGCATGAAGCCATGCATCAGTCTCTGATTATTTAAAAAGATATTACTCTAGTTACTTTTGAAAACCGTAAAGCCGAATAAAAAAGGAGAGTAAAAAAGCACGCTGATTTTCACCTTTATACCTTTTATATTTTCCCTCAATCAGGTTGTGGTTGTATGTCTGTTTCAGAGATTATAAAAAATAGATATACACAATACTTTTATCCTATTCTGGCATATAAAAGCTGTTGTCGCAAAAAATACTGAACCAATATTTATTTGAGATACGCGGCTGTATGATTGGTGTTGATTTATAGATAACAGCAACATCATGAGCTTTATTACACAAATAATGCACTCAAATGGCAAATATACCAAATATGAATCGAGATTGCTTTGTTAGCGAGCGAAATGACATTAATCCCATATAATTTCACTTGTATGCGTACATGCTTATGAGTATCTATACGCGTCCTTTAAGGTTATTTTATTAAAAAATTGAGAATAATACTAGGACAATCCTTGGCTAAAGAAGTCAACGTGATGCTACAAAAGAATTTCTGTGTACCTTTATCATAACCAATATTAAAGCTGATTAAATAAGCTCACCTTCTATCTCGTAATGATATTGCAACGGAAGTTCTTGGGGACAAAAAAAGCAGAGCAAAATATATGAAATAAAATAAACTTAAAGCGCTTTTCCTATAGTCTTTATTCTAAGAGAGTCTAATTGAAATAAGAGGTACCTTTTGTGAGAGCTCAGAAACCATATTAAAACATGAGCTGTGAATGAGCGCATTTATGTTGTACAAACTTTTTACAATAGCAACATGTTTTTGTGTGTCTTCATGGCTTCAACCTGTCACTACACAATGATGATATAATATTCATTGTTTTCCATATATGATTGCACTGCCTTTCTACACCTTAAAGAACGAATATTTTCAATCTAATATGGTCTAAATAGTTCTGCTTCTTCAAGCAGTCCTCTTTTGGCTTTCCAATTATGTAATTCAATTAACTAAAGATTCTACAGACAAGAATCCCAACTTAAGAATATTCATCACTTACTCTAAAACCACTTAATATATTAAGTTTTACGGAACTCGTATCACCATACCTTAAATGGTAATATCTTATGGCACAACAAGATAAAAGTATTTTTGAACCAGCAATCTTTTCTTTATGAAAAAAAATCAATAATAAAACGCTCATAAATAGTAGTAAGCGTTTCCACTGCATCAAGGGACACACACTCATCTACCATATGCATCGTTTGCCCTGGTAAGCCGAATTCAACCACTGGGCAATAATCCTTAATAAATCGCGCATCCGAACTACCACCTGAAGTGGAACATTCTGGTATATTCCCTGTTACACTTTTAATAGCATTGGATAAAGTTTGAATAAGTTTATCATTTTTGGTTAAAAAAACATCCCCTAAACTTGGAATCCATTCAAGCTGATAAGAGGGATATTGGTTACCATTGTTTTTTGATTGCACCAAAGCAAGACGCTTTTCAATTTCCTCCACCAGTGTTTCTTTTGTCCAAAGATCATTGTAGCGTATATTAAAACGAACTGTTGTCTGCGCTGGGATAATATTGACTGTTAAATTACCGGTATCGATGCTTGTTAGCTCTAGATTACTAGGTTGAAAATTCTCTGTCCCTTTATCTAAAGCAGTTTGTGTCAATGCTTGAATAAGCTTACTTGCCAAAGGCAAGGGATTAGCAGCCCGCTCTGGAAAAGCAACATGACCTTGGCGACCCTTCACGGTAATAATACCAGAAATCGATCCGCGGCGACCAATTTTGATAATATCACCAACAGTCTTTACGCTTGTTGGTTCCCCCACAAGAGCCGCAGTCCATTTTTCACCTTTTTTTTCTGCCCATTTGAGAAGTTTTACCGTACCATTAACAGCAGGCCCCTCTTCATCACCAGTAATTAAAAGGCTTACCCTTCCTTTAATGGGTCGTTTCTCAAAAACTCGCGCTAGAGCCGCAATAAAACAAGCGATTCCACCCTTCATATCAACAGCACCCCGCCCATATAATTTTCCTTGATCTATGACAGCTTCAAAAGGTGGATAAGTCCAATCTTCCAATGCACCTGGCGGTACGACATCCGTATGACCCGCAAACATAAGATGGGGTCCTTCACTTCCCATTTTTGCATAAAGATTTTCAACATTGTCTGTATTTTTATCCGTAAAAATAGGGCGCTCGACATGAAATCCCATTTTTTTCAAAAATTGTTCCAAAGTTGATAACGCCCCTGCTTCATGAGGTGTAACAGAAGGACAACGAATAAGTGCCTGTAATAGCTGAAGTGGATCTGTAAGAACAGACATAAAAAACCTTCCCATTTTTTATAAGTCATCGGAACTTAGGGTTATTACGCTGAATTACAAAAAAGATAAAGTAAAAACATTGAAGACACTCATCAAACCAAGCAGGGGAGAACAATCGTGCTGAGAGCTTCAATGGCTTCCTCATTATACATGAGCAAGCACACACACAACAAAACACTCAACAAAAAGTTCCGTTAAATATTGCCTTCATTTGAAAGTTTTTTACGCCTCTAAATTATATGAATCAAAATTAATTGCATGCAGTCTAGGAGCATTTTCTTTCAACCAAGCACGATATGTTTTACTATCAGGACATAGCTCTTCACAAAGAGCCCAAAATCTTGGCCCATGATTCATTTCAACAAGATGAGCAACTTCATGGGCAACAACATATTCCACAACTTCTTTTGGCGCCATAATAAGGCGCCAAGAAAAAGAAAGACGCTTATCTATTGAACAAGAGCCCCAACGACTTCTCGTATCTTTATAACAAATGGATTTGACTTTACGCTCTACCTGATGAGCATAATGTGCCACCAAAGGCGTTATAATAAGCGCCGCTTGTTTTTTTAAAACGTCAGCAATGCGTCTTGGAAGATATTCTAATTGACCATAAACAATAATTTCAGGCCCTTGCTCCGCATCTGCTGTAATGATTTCTGTTACTCCACGTCCCTCTCTATGTTTTATGGTATGAGAAACACCCAATAAGGGAATTGTCGCCCCCTCTTTGAGATAAGCATTTTTATGAGAGATTTGTACATGAGCAAGACGTGCCTCAATCCAAGATCGATGCTTTTCAATAAAATTTTCAACCGCATAGAGATTTATTGCTGGTGGTGTTGTTACACAAATCTCCTGACTTCTGGCATCAATACGTAAGGTAAGACGGCGCGCATACTTATTTTCCCGCACCCGTACAGGTACAGAGCGCTCAGAAAAAATAAAATGCTGTTTAGAAATGCTCATATATTTTTATCTTCATCAATAAATGTACCCCTTACTTTGCATTAATCTGATTAATAAAAGATCTCAATACTGTTTCAAGGCAATCTAAATCTTGTGGACGAGAAAAGCGATGATCTGCATCACGAACAAGTGTCAATGTTACATCATGGAGAGGTAAATGATCAAGTAAAGTCAATGTATGCTGATAGGGAATATCTTCATCTTCCATCCCTTGTAGAATATGGACTGGACACCCAACATCAATGCATCCTTTCATAACACAATTTTCGCGCCCATCTTCAATCAATGTTTTTGTAAAGGGCATTGGCTCTGTATCATCAACTGCAGGTCGTTCAATATAGCCTTTCTCCTCCAAAATCTTCCATTCTTCTGGGCCTAATTTTGGTTCCACCAATGTTTGTGTAAAATCAGGTGCTGGAGCAATCAATACCATGCCAGCAAGCTTCTTATTTTTCTGTGCTAGCATCATAGCAAGCCTTAGCGCAATCCACCCACCCATAGAGGAACCAATCAAAATTTGTGGACCCTCACAATAGGTTTCAAAAGTCGCTAAACTTTCCTTAACCCAACGCGAAATTGTTCCTTGAAAAAAATCACCTTCAGATTCTCCATGTCCAGAATAATCAAAACGTAAACAAGACAAATCATTCTTCTGAGCAAACTGATCAACTAACGTTGCCTTACTTCCTAACATATCGGATTGATAGCCAGGAAGCCAAACCAAACCTGGAGATTGGCGCCCCTTGCGATAGCGTACTGCAAGTGCGGTGTTCTCAAATGAAAAAAACTGACAAGGAATATTTTGATCCATGATTCTTTATCCTCCATAAAATAATTTCTTTAAATTAAGAGAAAAACTTTTATAATCTAAATCATCCCAAAAAGTAATAAATCAAATAATGAAAATAACACGAATTATAGTTGTTTTTAGGTACATAATTGTATATTAAATTAACTGTAGTTGAATCAAAATTTAAGGAGCATAAACCATTCGTAAACCGTTTAAAATGACACCTACCCAAAAAGACGGACCACGTTCAAATCAGGATATTCGGGTACCTCATGTTCAGCTTATCAATGATGAGGGACAACATCAGGGAGTTGTTTCGATACAAGAAGCTCTTGCTATGGCTGCAGATGCGGGACTTGATTTGGTTGAAATTGTACCAAATGCGGAGCCACCTGTATGTAAAATCATCGATTTGGGAAAATTAAAATATCAAACCCAAAAAAAAGCTGCTGAAACACGTAAGAAGCAAAAAGTCATCGAAATCAAAGAGATTAAGATGCGCCCAAATGTTGATGTCCATGATTATGGAGTCAAACTCAAGGCTGTTCATCGCTTTATTGATCATGGTGATAAAGTAAAGATTACTTTGCGTTTTCGTGGTCGTGAGATGGCTCACCAAGATCTTGGATTAAAGCTTCTTCAGCGTGTGAAAGAAGATACAAGTGAAATTGCCAAAATCGAATTGGAGCCAAAGCTTGAAGGCCGGCAAATGATGATGGTGATAGCACCTAAATAGTTTTGCATTGGAATAATATTCGCATGCAATTCATCAAAATGATGTGTATAGTATTATTTAGAAGCACCACATAGAGTTTTTGTGGTGCTTTTAAGGTTTTATAAATGTGTATAAATCCTTTTAAGAGTTTAATAATGCTTGATCGATTTATAAGAAGAATTCATTATTTTGCATATTAAATGAGAAAACTCAAACATCGTAAGGTCTTCTTATTTCAAGCTCTCTGTATCATGCAATGCGGCAAAATTGTTTGCTTACACATCACAAATGGAGATGATACATAAAAATTATCAAAAAAGCAGAAATGTTTTTTGTGAACTATTTCAAGTGCCAAAGACTATCACAATATGGAAATTGGTAAATACAATAGTGAAACTTGCCGGTACCTTTTATTGAAAACTAAAAATAATGATGAACAACGAATTTTCGTTATACCTTTCACAGAAACTTTGCACTACATTCTTCACTCTCACCGTCGTGAAATTGATGTGATGAACCTTGAAAGAAAAAGCTATTTTTGTAAAAAAGATTAAGGGGCTTCTTAATTAAGAGTGTTTCAATCTTGCATAAAATAATGAGAGAATATAGAAGCTCTTCATGGCTAAAAAACAAATTTCCTCTTTTGACAAACATCTTATTATCCGCCTTTTGCGAGAAAATTTTTGTAAACATATGCGTTGGTATAGTGCGGCTATCTTCTCAATGATCATCATTTCTTGTACCACAGCAACCAGTGCATGGATTATGCGGGATGTTGTTAATCAGATTATTGATGCACAAAATTTTCCTATGATTGTTTTGATTTCTAGCTTCATTGCTTTTATCTTTATTCTCAAAGGAGTTGCAACTTTTTTCCAAACTTACTTTCTAAACAAAGCAGGCAATAGTATCATTGCTGAACAACAGCGTAAAATTTTTGCACGACTTATGGAACAAGGAGTCTCTTTTTATCATAATAACACTTCATCTGATCTTCTTGTTCGTGTAACTCATAATGCGACAGCCGTACGTAATATAATTGATACTATTATCACAACTTTTGTACGTGATTTGCTTTCCGTTAGTGGTCTGTTGCTTGTCATGTTCATTCAAAACTTTGTGTTAATCTCCATTACTTTAATCGTAGGACCACTAGCTTTTTTAGGCGTTCGAATGGCTTTAAAACGCGTTCGCAGCTTGATGGAAAAAGAGCTCCTTTCACTTGGTGAAATTATCAAAATCGTACAGGAAACGGCTGTTGGTATTCGAATCATCAAGGCCTTTTCACTAGAAGAAGTCATGAAAAAACGGATGGACAAAGCCATTTGTGATGTTGAAAAACAAACAAACAGTATTGCAACACTCGAAGCTATTACCAATCCAATTATGGAAACACTCACGGGTGTTGCCATTGCAGGTATTATTTGTTTTTCCGGTTATCTTGCAACCCAACGCGCAGGTGTTCAAGGTGAATTTATGTCCTTTATTGTTGCTTTACTTTTAGCTTATGAACCCGCAAAAAGACTAGCAAATGTACGTGTTAAAATTGAATCTGGCTTGGTCAATATCCGTACGATGTTTGAAATACTCGATTGTCCCCTTACAGTTGTAGAACATAAAGAAGCTAAAGATCTGAATAAAACGCAAGGAACTATTCGTTTCGAACATGTTTCTTTTGCATACACTAATAACAAAATGATATTGAAAGACATCAACCTAGAAATAGAAGCCGGAAAAATGACAGCATTGGTGGGACCATCCGGTTCGGGAAAATCAACCCTTATCAACCTTATTATGCGCCTCTATGACCCCACAAAAGGACGCATATTGATTAATGATCAAGACATTCGCTACACAACATTTCGCTCTCTGAGAAACCTGATGGCCTATGTAGGACAGGATACTTTTCTCTTTCAAGGAACTGTTAAATATAATATCGGACTTGGAAAAGAAGGAGCTAGTGATGACGAAATTATCGAAGCAGCAAAAGCAGCAAATGCTCATGACTTTATTATGAGTTTGCCAAATGGTTATGATACACAGATAGGTGATAATGGCTGTAATCTTTCAGGGGGGCAAAAACAACGACTCGCTATCGCTAGAGCAATGATTCACGATAGTGAAATTCTGATTCTTGATGAAGCAACGAGTGCGCTCGATTCACACACCGAAGCACAAATTAATGAAGCTATTCATCACCTTACTAAAGGACGCACAACGATCATTATTGCTCATCGCCTTTCAACGATTGCTCGTGCTCATAAAATTGTGGTCATACAAAATGGACAACTAATTGAACAAGGTACTCAAAAAGAATTGCTAGCAAAAGAACATGGGTTTTATAAAAAACTTCATAATATCCAGTTCAAAAAACATACCTCCTAATTTCTAGATCCTTAAATAAAATTTGAAATAAAAAATGGATAGAAGGTAATGCTCCATTTATAAAAAAGACTTGTTACCAAGAAAAAGCATTACTTTAATCAAAGTTTGCGAAGAATTTATGGTTTATTGAAAATAAACTTCTTGGATTTAAATGAAAACTTTACTCGCTATTTTGTTGAATGCAATTGACTTTAACCATGAAATTTCAAAAACCCCTTCCCTTCCTCAAATAAGTGTTGAAACATTCATAAGTGTTGTGAATCCTGAAAGAGAGAGCATCAAGGTTTGAAAAAATTATTGCGGATGATAATGAATCTGGATCAATACAACCTTTATCCGTGTTTATCCCTGCACTGATAATTTTTTTCTCCACACAACTTTTAAAGGACAAAGACTCTACCCAATCTGATCTGTAAACAATCTAGATTTTTATTGAGCTCATTCCACTTGATAACAACTTATGTGATTCACTTATACAAGGCTTACCCTAAATATTCACCACGTGCTTTCAGAATACTGTGTCAAAAAGGCTTACATACCTTATATCACCACACCTCAAATGTCGGTCTTTTATGGTACAACAGAATAAGCTAACAATTATAAATTGTGTTGCAAATTATAGATACACTCCGTTTAAAAGAAAAACATTGAAAAAATAAGAGAGGTTTTATTATAAAACTTTTTTACTGTTGTAGCTTGCTTTAAAGCAAGCTTTGCTGTTTTTTCTACATTTAGAAACTAAAATGATATTCCTCCAATACTTTAACTGCTTGAAGAGTTTATAAATGCACAACGTTAGTGCTTATATAAGGCTATAATTTCAATATGCAAAAAAACAGATGAAAAGCAAAATGACATTCCTCTTTCTTTTAACCGCTAAAATAGAAAAATACGACATATAACTCTGATAAATATTTTTACAAAAATATCTTTTAATATACATTTTAATACTTTGATTTATAATCATAATTTGTTATTTTACATCTTAAACAAAAGATAAGATGTAATTTGCTTATTGCAAATTTTCTTTATATTTATGATGAATCAATCAAAAGCGCTTGTTGTACGTCATAAGAGATATTGGTATATGCATAAAAACTCTTAAGATAAGCAATAAAAATACCTCTACACTTTCAAGTGAAAAGATTGTCAGCAACATGAGAAGCTGAAAAATAGAATGATAATGCCGGCTTATAGCTTTAGTAAATACTTATACCTTTATTAATAACGGTAGTGTGGATTTTATACCATTCATAAGAGGTACTTTATACCATTTCACAAGCAATCTTATGAAATAGACTCAAGCGCACACTGAGAAATGTTGCTTTAAAACAAGTACATAAACTTGCAATACAATAATGTTATATTTTGGAGTATTCTGTTCGCGGAGCTATTCGTTATAAGAAAAGTGATCTCATTCAAGACACAATAAACAAAAATCTAAAATAATAGGTAATTTTTATTATTAAAAAATATTGCTTTAAATGCGTTTGACAATAAAATCGATGTCTTATGAATTCTCCGCTTAACGCTTTTGTTTATCACGTTCTTTAATGGAATCATGTCCTTCACATAAAAACAGAATGCCATTGTGTTGCAAATTCACGTGCTTGTTTTAAAGAAATCTCTCTCAAAGTCTTCCCCAAGCCCATTTCGCGATAACGTCCGTGAATTGTATAATGATAAATCCATTAAGCTGCCCTATCTTTACGCTTATGGAGTAACAAACCGGCACCATTCACACTATTCTGCCAGTCCCTAATGTTGCGACAGCTCTTAGTTCTCGAGATGATTCATAAGAGGCATTTTTAGTCATTTCTTAATAGTTTTATCCACACAGAATTCTCCGCTTGTAGCATGCAAGCCGAATGGTTTTGATTGATTCAATACGAAAGAGATTAGTAATGAGAGAATCATATAATATTCAAAGTTCTAATTCAAGTTGAATAACAATAAATTATCTTTATAAATCAATATATTGCACACACTCCATTCTTTAGGCAACAGCACGATATGGGCTTGAAAACAAGGTAAGGTATTTCTCTAAAATAAATATATAGCAGCAAAATAACATACTATCTTTCGTGAAGATTTTTTCCCTTTAGAGAATAGCATAAACAAAAAATCGAATATTTCAGATATATCTCTTCACGCCTCAACAAAAAGCTTCTTCTTTTATAGGATTTCTAGTCTATCTCTTCTTCCTCAGATTTAGAAATGAGAGACAAAAAACGAAGAAATTGTTTTTTTAAATTCAATCTTTAATAATCTCTTTCATAAAAGAGACCTATACTAGAATTTTGTTCATTTCCTATGGCACCTTTAGCTTTGAGATGACGCGAAATATCTAAATTAATTGTCCCTTTCGTCGTTCCATCAGACCCTGCTTCAAAGCCCAAATAAATATTATTGTGTATGTAGCGTCCAATACGTAAGCCTGTATTCCCCTTCTCATTAACGATAACATCAAGATCATCAAGTCCAATTTTAGTTCGTAAAGTATTCAACAAAGATGTATTAGAACTACCTGCAAGATCAGCCGCTGCTGCTGCAAGTTGAGCAATCTGAAATGGTGATAATTCATTAAGAGAGCGATTAAAAATCAAACGCGCCAAAATCTCATCCTGAGGCAAATTTGGTTGTGATGAAAAATTAATATCAAGATTATCAACCGTCCCACTTACAGTTACAGTGACGCGAATATCACCACTGTTATTGTTGGTTACAAAATAAACCGTAGGATTAAGATTACCACTAAAACTCGCTTGTCCTTGATCAAAATTAAGACGTTGCGACAGGATATCAAAACGTCCACGAATCATTCTAAATTCACCAACTGGATGCACATCATTCAATGGACCTGCTAGATTAATGCGTCCTCCCAGTTCAGCATCTAAGCCTTTTCCGCGTACAAAAAATTGATTGCGTGCTGTAATACGCATATTTGATAGCACGACAGATGAAGATTCTTGTGTAACTATACGGCTTTTGCTTTTGTTCGTGTTCTTAACATCAGCACGTTCAAGTGTTGTTTGAATCGATTTAGTTAAATTCTTATTTCTAACATCAAGAAACTTGGCACTTTTAAAATGATCAGGAACAAAAACTTCAGCTTTTTCAACGATGATATCACCACCAAGAACAAGACTATTTAAAAAATGACCTGTCATTGTCATCTCACCTGATAATGTTGCCAGAATCATAGAACCATCATTATAATTGGCATTATCAAGATGAAATATCAAATCTGTCTCTAGACCATTAGAGATACGACCTGAAGCAGAAATTCCTCCCCCCTCAAACGAAGAAGCTGAAGCTTTTTCTATAAGGATATGATCACCTTTCAATTTGCCTTCAATCGTTATATTATTCAATCCTACATTTGTTTGTGAATCAAAAAAGCTACCGTCGCCTATAGAAATATTTCCTATCAATTGTGGCTTTGATAATGACCCATTAAGAGCTGTATCAATTCTTGCTGTACCCGTTATATGTGCACCACGCTTAGCTAATAAGAGATTAACAAAATCAAGAGGCATTATCCCTTTAACGTTTAATTTTGCCTCTGAACCATTAAGAGATAAAGGCCCATGGATGGAAAGATCTAATCCTTTATCTCCAGTAGCTATCATATTTTCAATATGAAATGTCGATTTTTTATAAGAACCACGAGCATTTATATTGATTGACATCGGTCCTTTATGCGTCATAGCGGTTAAATTTTGACTAGAAAGCTCAAAATGAGCAGATGGATCCTTCATTGTTCCATCAATATCAACTTTACCTATTACTGTCCCATCAAGCGCTTGTCCTGCAATAAAACCATTCGCCAAACGTGCAGATAAATTTTGCAAATTAATATGAAGATCAAGCGCATTTTTCTCTAGAGATACACGCCCCTGAGCTTGTGCTTGTACTCCTTCTCCTGTTAAATTTGCATTCAAAGTAAGATTTTGATCTACAGTGTTTCCCGTAGCAGAAAAAGAAAAAGGCATAATTTTTTTATCTTGAAAAGCAACGGTTGTCAGTCCCTCACCTTTTATATCGTAAGTTATATCAGGTTTTTTTAAATGACCACGAATCATAACCTGCCCTGTTACACTCCCTGCTGCTCCAAGATCGGATTTCCACAAATTGACTAAAGTAGCAGGAAGGGCATTCATTGTAAGTTGTAAATTCAGGGTATCTTGAATATTTCCTGCTAAGATGATGTTGCCCCCATTTATTGCAATTCCTAATTCATTGATTGTCATTCCATCTTTATCAAAAGAAATTATAGATGGCTTCGGCAATGTTGCATGAAAAGTGTGTTGTTTTAAGTCCACAGCTTCAATTTGCACTTCTCGTTTTATACTTTCTGGAAGTTCCTCAACCATTAAACGACCAGAAAGCCTTGCATTGAGAGTATCATGCAACATCGCTTGGACAGTAAAAACCGTTTGTCCATTATTCCTATCGGCGTGAGCATTTAAACGATTGACCATTACCAAAGGTGTTTGAATATGTTCTGCATTGATAACTCCTTCAAACTGAGTCATGCCAAAAGGGTCGAATATGTCAGCATCTATTGCCAATTTTTTTATTTTATTCTTGGAAAAATTCAAATGGTTAACATGCGCCTTCACATTGGTTTTTTGTCTGCCATTTTGTTCATCAAAAATAAAATCTCCTTTTACTTTTCCACTACCATCCTGCAAAAATAACGCTGAAAGTACGGAAATATCATCGGCATCAATATGCAGCGCTCCTTTCAAAAAACCGCCAAGTTGTTGAGAAAGATCACCCGTTATTTTTGCACTTCCCCCTCTAATATCGATATTTTCAAGTTTTCGAATTTTATGAGAATCTTTAAAAGAGGCCGATAAATGCAAAGGTTTCTTAGCAAAAATTCCTTCACCTTTTACCCCCCCCGTTAAAGCAGTAACTGGTGCTGTATTATCTACAAGTACATCTATGTTAAATGTTGTGTTTTGAAGTTTCTTCCCTACGATTAATGCTTCAGCAATATGGGCACGTGTATTTAGTTTTATATGGCTATTGCGCCCTCTCGCCGTACTTTCAATCGTAAGCGCACCGCTTATCTTTGGATCTAATTTGGACAAATCAGATATTTCAGCAGATAGATCCATTTTAGCGCTTTCATCTGAAAAATAACCATTAGCCTTTATGTTTGTATATTGATTTTTCAAATTAAAATGACGAAAAATGAAACCCTTCGTATTTCGAGTAGCACCACCTGAAAGAGTGATGTTTCCTTTGAATAAACGATCAAAAGACTGCACGCCTATTTTCATATCGTCAGCCATTCCTGATAATTGGAGATCAAAAATGCCACTCAATAAATTGATCGTTCCTTTGGCTTTAATATCTGCACTACCAGAAAGTGATTGTTTACTGAACACTTCCAAAGGAGTTAATGTTTGAGCTTTTAAACCGAGATCGCCTTTAAAAACAAAATTCTCCATTGTCCCTTTTAACCAAGAAGAAAAACCCTGAGCCGTAACACTCAGATCATGAATCAAAATTGGTTTGTTCGAAACAATATCCGTATCTAAATGCACATGAACCGCTTGGCTTAAATTTTCTACTAACGCTCCCTTAATCTTTTTAACCCCTTGAAGCGTCCCTTTAACCTGAACACCAACATGACGAGAAGCTGCATTATCAAGATTTTCGCTTACTCCTCCCATATCAAAAATTGCATCGCGAATATAAATATTTTTATTGCTTAAATGATTTACAACCAACCGCCCATTCCAAGATTGTTGACCTTCGCGACCATAGTCAATGTTCAAAGCAAGAGTATTCGCATGTTTTGGCACTTCTGATATAGGTAAATGAACAGACTCCTTTTCGTTATCAAGAGCCATTTTGCCATCAACAAAAAGCCGTCGCAAGAATCCATCGGCGGTTATTTCAGCATTGGCTATAACATTCATTGCTTTGTTCTGAATAACCATCTGATCAAGGTGTGTCACACCTTCTTTTGTTCTTCTTGCCTTTGCTTTTAATGTTATATCAGATTCGAAGAGACTACGATATTGAACAGGTATTAAAGGGCTCAGTGTTCCCTCTAATTTCGTAGAAAAACTCTGTCCTTCTGGAACACTTGCAAGAATAACATTACCATCTAAAATAGAATGATGATCGGACTCTAAAGAAAGTTTGATAACCAAATCATCAAAAGTACCATCACCTTTCACGACGAGACTTAATGCTGGACGTTGTTCAATGTTAAAAATATTCGCCAAAATACCATTTTGTGGTTCGTTAGCAGAAATATCAATTTGAGCTGTACGATTACTATCAGATATCTTGGTGAGAACAGAAAAAGAACCCGGTGCATCTAAACGATGCGCCGCTATATCGACATCAAAATTACCACCAGCCAAGGTGAAATTGCCTTTTAAGGACATATCAGCAGAAAAACCAAAAAGATTCTGTTCAAATGTCACATGTTGAGCTGTAAGCGTATTGATAGAAAGAGCAAGCGGCAATTTTGGTAAAGAGAACTTACCCGTCTCAAGGGAAGAAACAAAAGAAGAATTGCCTTGCGGTTTGCGTAAAAATGTAACCTGTTCTGCCGAAAGCTGGTTAATATCCATCCGCCCTCTCAGCAACGCTAGACGATTCCAATCCATTTTAGCATTGGTAATTTTAAGCCAAATCCCTTTTTTATCACTGACAGTAATAGTATCAATTGATGTTTGAGAAGACAGTGTCCCTTGCATATTGTGTAAACGAACTTGACGATTAGGTGTTGAAAGCTTTCGTTCAATTAAAGAAACAAACCATGAGCGATCATCTGTTTTCATTTCGCTAGAGGGAAGAATGTCTCCTCTTTGCGCAAAAACAAAACCACCCACCCAAAAAAACAAAAATACAAAGAAGAAAGCTGATAAACGTACACCTTTTTTCATTAAAATGCTTGCCCTATACCTACATAAAAACCAATGCGAGGGTCACCCTTCTCTCTCTTTAAAGGAAAGGCTAAATCAACGCGTAAAGGACCAAGACCCGTCATATAACGACCTCCTATACCGGCTCCCCATTTAATTTTTTGAGAAAAATCAAAATTCGCCTTTTCCCCTACTAAACCTCCATCAAGAAAACTGACAAACCCTATTTTATCATTTAAAGAAACACGCAATTCTGCTGACCCCTCAATAAGCGCCCGTCCACCAACAACCCCATCATTTTCTGTTTTGATACCAATATTACGGTAAGCATAACCACGAACAGAGCCCCCACCACCAGCAAAAAAAAGCGTATTTGCGGGTACTTGTGCTGTATCATTCCCAAGAATTGTACCAAGCTTTGCCCGCGCAGCAACAACAAAACGATCCCCTTCATCCAACGCCCAATAAGAACGACCTTCTGCTGTTACTTTTGCAACAAAGTTGCTAAAACGCATCTCATAAAAAGGCTCAATGAAAACTTCACCATATAAACCTTTTGTTGCATTAAACTTATTATTACGACTATCGTAAATCAAACCGCTAGGGAAACCGATTGTTGTAAAATTACGGCTCCCAAAATAGATATCACGTGAATAACCATTTGAAACTTCTACAGCAGCCTGTCCCGATAGATTACCATTAAAAATATGCGTAATACCTAATTTTCCTTTGATGGCTTTTGTCGTATAATTTTCTAAAACATCTTGTTGTATTTTTAATTCTGACCTGAAATCTGTATCTGGCGTGAGTACACCGGGCTTTATAAATGTGCCACCGAAAAGATAATCAAAATTTTTAAAATTATATGATTGCTTTTTATTGCTACCAACACCACTTATTTTTGTTTCAATTTTAAGAGTCTCTGCATGACCAAAAAGATTGTTATGCATCCAATAAGTCTCAAAACCAGCACCGTCTAAAGTTGAATAGCTACCGCCTACACCAAAACGACGCGGTTTACGTTCTTGTACAACAAGTGCAAGCGGTAAACTACCATCTAGATTAATAGTATCAGCCTCACGTATATTGATAGCACGAAAAACACCAAGGCGCGCAAGACGTTCATTTGCCTTAGCTAACGCATCAGAATCGTATATCTGCCCTGGTTTCAATCCGGTCATCCACGCGATATAAGCTGAATCTACACGTGGTTTCTTACTTATATTACGCACACTTAAAGGACCATAATAAGCCTTTTGTCCAGGAGCAACAACAATCCGTCCTTCAACACGCAACGCAGCATGGTCAGCCACGACCTCACTCTTCATAATTTTAGCTTTAGCATAACCTTGTTGCCGCCATCCTTCTATCGCCCATTTTTCTGCTTTCAAAATGGTTTCAGATTTAGCAATAGCCCCAACTTTATAGCCCAATTCTTCAATTGTGGGCATTTTATGCGCTTTACGTTTTTCAAACGGAGCTACTTTATCAATATTTGCAATACTAAAAACATATTGTGGACCAGCATTAATTGTAATAACAATATTAGACCGTGCTGGAAGTTGAGTTACCGGACTTAAATCAGCGACTTCTAAGCCATTAATTTTAATACTAATAACACCACCATAGCGTCCATCAGCATAAAGAGCAGAAAGAATTGCTCGATAATCTGAACGCGCCTTGGCGAGCAAACCAGAAGAACTGGCGGATGCTTTCTCTTTATCAGCAACAAGAGAAGAAACAGATTTAACTATTTTTATACCTTCTAATGGTGCACCTGGCGGTGCAACAACATCAACTTTATAAAATTTCTCTGTACTTTTGGCATAATGTGAAGAAGAATTTGTTTTCTTTTGACCAAAAAGAGGGATGCCGAAAAAATCAAATGCAGCAAGTGGCTGTGGAAAAGAAAAAGCAAAACACAAGCCTATAAATACACAGCGCACAGTCCCTGATTTTAACAAAATTCTTGTCTGGTATACCATAAAATCAGATACCTTATAATACACTTTGCATCTACTACGCTTTAAATAATATAAAAATAAGAAAGGTAAATATAATTACTTTGCACATTTTACACGTTTTATCACATCAAATAACACTCTGCGATACATAACGTTATCCTCCCCTTATATTTTCATAAAATTCTGCACTGTTGTATAACACGAACAGCCTCATTCTTTTTTTCTTAACATATTTATTTAGCTTATTATAAATGTTTTATTGCGTCCCATATCATCATGGTTAAATTTGTACAAATGACTTTCCATGGGAATGCTAAAAAACTGCCCACGTATATAGTTCTCTCTATAAAAAAAGCTATAGAGATGCTTCTTGATTTTTATAAATAGATATGATTGTCTCTACCAAGTCTAAAGGGGAAAATAAATAAATGATCGCACGTATTACAACTGTTGCTTTTCGCGGTCTAGAAGCAGTCCCTGTCGATGTACAGGTTATGATTTCGTCTGGTAAAATAGGAATGGCTATTGTTGGATTAGCTGATAAGGCAGTTGCAGAAAGCCGTGAACGTGTACAAGCAGCCCTCCACGCTTGTGGACTTTCTATGCCTACTAAACGAATTACGATTAATCTTGCACCAGCTGATTTGCCTAAAGAGGGATCGCATTATGATTTGCCAATCGCTGTAGGCTTAATGCTTGCTATGGGAATCCTCCCTCCCGAAGTAGCTCAAGACTATATCATTTTAGGAGAATTATCACTGGATGGTTCACTTACCGCTGTTAATGGTGTTTTACCAGCTGCCATGACAGCTTTATCACTCGATAAAGGACTGATTTGTCCCTTCCAATGTGGACCTGAAGCAGCATGGGCAAATGCAGAAATAAATATTCTTGCCCCAGAGACTCTGCTCACTATAGTCAACCATTTCAAAGGAACCCAAATTCAAAAACGTCCACAACCGCGCCAATATACTATCGAAACTGGACTTCCAGATCTTTGCGAAATCAAAGGACAAAAAACAGCCAAACGTGCCTTAGAAGTTTGTGCTGCTGGACGCCATAACCTTTTGTTTGTAGGTCCCCCTGGTGCTGGAAAATCTATGCTAGCGCAACGCTTACCTTCCATTTTGCCACCTCTTGATAGCCGTGAGCTTTTAGATGTCTCTCTGATTGCTTCTATTACAGGAGAAACGGTTCATAATACCATTTCACTTCATTGCCCCTTTCGTTCCCCACATCATTCTGCTTCCATGGCCGCAATGATTGGTGGAGGGCTTAAAGGACGACCAGGAGAGGTCTCCCTTGCTCATAATGGTGTGTTATTCCTTGATGAATTGCCTGAATTTTCTCCACAGGTTCTTGATTCTCTTCGTCAACCTTTAGAAAGTGGGGTGTCAGTTATCGCCCGCGCTAATCACCATATTAGCTATCCTGCTCGCTTCCAACTTATTGCCGCAATGAATCCTTGCCGTTGTGGTATGGCAGGCGAAAAAGACCATGTTTGCCCTAAAGGGATACGCTGTCAAATCGATTATCAGTCCCGTATTTCTGGTCCTCTGCTTGACCGAATTGATTTACGGATTGATGTCCCTGCTTTGACGGCTATGGACCTTATGCAACCAGAACAATCAGAAAAAAGCTGTGACGTTGCCAAACGCGTCGCACGGTGCCGTACCATTCAAGCTAAACGTTTTTCAACAATGGGGTTTGATCATATTCGTACCAATGGCGATTGCCCTGCCAAAATTATAGAACAGATTGCCATTCCTGATAAAAGTGCGACCATACTCTTACGAGATGTGAGTGAAAAAATGCACCTCTCTGCACGCGCTTATCATCGCATTCTCAAAGTTGCACGCACAATTGCTGATCTTGACGGATCAGATACTCTTTCACGCTATCATCTCGCAGAAGCTATTTCCTATCGACTAGGCGCAGAAAGATTAACAGCCCTTAATTAAAAAACTACTCATCAATAAAAACTTATTGGAAAATAACGCAAATAAAGTTCTGTAAGTTTACCATCCTCTTCTAGAGATTTCAGCGCATAATTGAGTATATCAACCAATTTTTCATTCTTTTTTGCAACAGCAAGCTGCATTCCTTGCCCCAATAACTGTGGCGCCATATATGCCCCCCCAACAAAATGGCAGCAATCAACAGATTTTTGTTTTTTGAACCATAATGATAAAGCAAATCCATCATCAAAAATAAGGTCAATTTTACGCTCTTGTAATGCTTTATAGAGCTCTTCTCTCTTTTTAAACCCTTGCCATTTGGCTTTAGGAAAATAATGTTGAAAGAGTTTTTCGTGAACACTTTTAGACAAAACACCACTGGTTAAATGTATCAATTGATCGCTTATTGGCTCATCGAGATTTAAACGTCGAGAAGCAACAAATCGCGCTGGAAAGCGCAAATATGACTTTGTAAAAACAAGATCTTGCTGGGTTTTACTTGTTTCTTTTAAACCCGCAATAATGACTTCTGCACCACCATTTTTAACATGTTCTACAAGCTCTTTCCAAGGAATCACTTCTATTTCACAAAGCTTCTCTAATTTTAATTTTGAGCAAATAGCGCGCAATAAATCGATATTATAACCTGCAAGATACCCCGATTGATCAATAAAATTAAAAGGAGGAAAATCAAAACTTGTTACAAAACGCAAACGAAAGATATCCGTTGTATCAGGTTGTACCAAATGTTCATGCGAATCAAAAAAAGAAGGCAGCCTTTCAGCTTCTGCGTAAGAGGAAAATAGAACCCCCCCTGCTACAAATAAAATACGAATAAAAATATTGTATGGATTATTGAATAAAAAGTACTGTAAACGCAATTGAAGATGTTTCACATATATAGATTTTTTTATTTTCAAAATCTCTCCCCCATTTTTCAAAACTAAGATGCAACACTTCTTAACTATTATCTAACGCACTTCACCAAAATATCTGGCGTTTAATAAATAAAATTCTTGCTATTTTTGAAACCATTGAAAATGCTTAGATTTCTGATGTTAATTTTCCAAAATGAATATATAAAAAGTAATTTTAGAGAAAAGCGATTTAATTTTTTAATATAAGAAATAAGCTGTATATACTTTAGTGGTACACTTTATTTTATCAAAATATCCCGCGTACCTTAAAATATTAAGACCATTTCCTTGCGTATCACAACCTGGGAAGTATATAGATACTATTGAAGAAAAGAGTAAAAACACCCCTCAAATGCCGAGGGTTTTCTCAACATTAAGGTTGCACCAACATTTAAGAGCTGAAAAATAAAATGATGATTCTGATTTGCACTTTATTGTCACGATGGGAAAGATGGGGGACATAAATCTTGTAGTATTCACAGGGTATTTTGCGTTATACTATTCAAACATCGTTGTAAAATGAGTTTGGGAACATTGAGAGATGCTCCTTAAAAAAGCGCGTGAATAAACAGTACAATGGCGTTTTGTTTTGAATGAGCGATGCAACCTCACGAGAATGCAAGAAACAAAAGCGTAAGATAATGCGTCATTACCCTCATTATTCAAAAACATCACCGTAAGACGTTTTTTTAATTGTAAAGTTGAATATAAAGATGATCGTGGAAACATGTTTTTACATTTACGCATTTATATTTTCCTCAAATAAAGCTTTTTTCACATTTTAAAGATGACACAAACCAATATACATAATATTTTCGTCTCAATCTAACATACAAAAGTTTGAACTGCTTAGAGAGCTCGCAACCTTTGTTTTAAATATATGGTAGAATTAGGATTGAAAAATTGATTTATGGATAAAACAAGTGAGACCTTTATTAGTGTAACACAAAATGCATAACTAATTCTGAAACAGAACGTATATGCAAAAATAAACAAAGTAAATAGCATCGTTTATGAAACAGCTTTTTGTATAAGTCATAAGTGTTTATTCGCCTTATATCACCGCCCTAGTGTTTTACAGCATAACAGTACACTATCATTTTATCATTCTCTCCATTATATATCGACAGATATTGAATCTAGATCTGATATACGGTAAATATTTAATGTGGTTATTCCATAAATAACTGATCAGAACATTGAGCTTTAAAAAAAGCGGATAAAATATTGTAAATTGAACACAGGAATGGACTAACTTATGAGTGATGAAATAACCTCACCAGCACAAAGCAATAACTATGATGCCGCTTCTATCAAAGTTCTCAAAGGTCTTGATGCTGTACGCAAACGTCCTGGTATGTATATCGGTGATACTGATGATGGATCGGGGTTACATCATATGGTCTATGAAGTTGTAGACAATGCTATCGATGAAGCTTTAGCCGGTCATGCAACTCTTGTAAACGTCACACTCCATGCTGATGGTTCTTGTTCTGTTCGTGATAATGGACGTGGAATTCCGACAGATATCCATCCAACAGAAGGTATTTCTGCAGCTGAAGTTATTATGACACAGCTTCATGCCGGCGGAAAGTTTGATCAAAACTCTTATAAAGTTTCAGGCGGATTACACGGTGTTGGCGTCTCTGTTGTGAATGCATTATCCGTTTGGCTTAAATTGCAAATCAAACGCAATGGTAAAATTCATGAAATATCATTTACCCACGGGGTAGCTGATGCTCCATTAAAAGTTGTTGGCGATTGCGATCAAGAAAGTGGAACAGAAATTAGATTTTTACCAAGCTCTGAAACCTTTACTATGGTTGAGTTTGATTTTGAAATTTTGGAGCGCCGCTTACGGGAATTAGCCTTTCTAAATTCTGGGGTTTATATTCTTCTTGTTGACGAGCGTCATGCTGATATTAAATCCGTTGAATTGCATTATGAAGGTGGATTAATAGAGTTTGTGAAATATATTGACCAATCAAAAAAAGCTCTGCTTGATACTCCTATTTATATTGCAAGTGAAAAGGATGGTATGAGCGTTGATGTTGCCCTGTGGTGGAATGATTCCTATCATGAGAAGGTCTTGTGTTTTACCAATAATATCCCTCAGCGTGACGGTGGAACGCATTTGATAGGTTTTAGAAGTGCCCTTACACGCCAAATTAATGGCTATGCTGAATCTTCAGGTATTGCTAAAAAAGAAAAAGTGAACTTAACCGGTGATGACTGCCGTGAAGGATTAACAGCTATTCTTTCTGTCAAAGTTCCTGATCCAAAATTTTCTTCACAAACAAAGGATAAGTTAGTCTCTTCTGAAGTGCGCCCTATTGTTGAAAGTTTGGTCAATGAAGGTCTTTCAATATGGCTGGAAGAACATCCTCATGAAGCAAAACTTCTCATTAGTAAAGTGGTAGAAGCTGCAACAGCACGTGAAGCAGCACGCAAAGCACGTGAACTAACAAGACGAAAAGGGGCGCTTGATATCACTTCTCTACCAGGAAAGCTTGCCGATTGCCAAGAACGAGATCCCGCAAAATCAGAAATCTTTATTGTCGAGGGGGATTCGGCTGGCGGTTCAGCAAAAAGTGGGCGCTCACGTCAAAATCAAGCAATTTTACCCCTTCGTGGTAAAATCCTCAATGTTGAACGAGCACGTTTCGACCGCATGCTCTCATCTGATATGATTGGAACACTTATTACAGCTCTTGGAACGTCTATCGGGAAGGATGAATTTTCACCGGATAAATTACGTTATCATAAGATTATTATCATGACGGATGCGGACGTTGATGGAGCCCATATTCGTACTCTGCTGCTCACTTTCTTTTTTAGACAAATGCCCGAGTTGATTGAACGTGGACATCTTTATATTGCTCAGCCTCCTCTTTATAAAGTGTCGCGTGGAAAATCTTCCCAATATATTAAAAATGAAGCAGCGTTTGAAGAATTCTTGATCGATACTGGATTAGAAGAAACAACGCTTGAGCTTTCAACGGGAGAAGTTCGTGCAGGGGCTGATTTGTATCAACTCGCTAAAGATGCTCGTATATTACGTCAACTTTTAAATGGTCTTCATACCCGTTATGACCGTAATATTGTTGAACAAGCAGCAATTGCTGGCGCTTTTAATCTTGAAGTCTTTGCAACACAAGAAAAAGCGCAAAAAATAGCAGATACTACAGCACACCGCCTTAATCTGATTGCTGATGATATGGAACAAGGTTGGAGTGGACAATATACAGCAGATGGAAGTTTATGTTTTGAGCGTATTTTGCGTGGTGTTAAAGATGTTGTTACGCTTGATGTGGGACTTATAAATTCAACTGACGCACGCCAAATTGATCGCATTTCCCAAAATTTTATCGACATATATCATCCTCCTGTTCTTTTACGTCGCAAAGATAAAACAGAGCGTATTTTTGGTCCTATGAGCCTTTTAGAGAGCATTTTTACAAACGGTAAAAAAGGTGTTACTCTTCAACGTTATAAAGGTCTTGGGGAAATGAATGCTGAACAACTTTGGGAAACAACGCTTGATCCCAATGCACGTTCTCTTTTACAAGTAAAAATTAATGATGCAACCGATGCAGATTCACTCTTTTCTCGTCTCATGGGTGATGAAGTTGAACCTAGACGTATTTTTATTCAAGACAATGCCTTAAGCGTTGCCAATCTTGATATCTAAAGGTACTCTTCTGTTTTTGGCTGTGTAAACGTCGTAGTTTTATACGTTGTTTTTTCGTAGTTGAACATTCCCTCTCTATTTCATTTACGATAAAAGAAAAATAAGGAAGATCATATACATGGCAATTGAAACAGAACGTGTAGGAACCAAGGGTGGCATGGAGCACTCTTTTGGTTTTACAAGAGTAGATGAAACACAAAAACAATTCATGGTGGATGGTGTGTTTCATTCTGTTGCTGAAAATTATGACAAGATGAATGATATCTTATCCTTAGGGCTACACCGTGTGTGGAAAAATTCCATGATTGCTTGGCTTTCCCCACCAGCACTTTCTCATTGGAAAGTTCTTGATGTCGCTGGCGGTACAGGTGATATTGCTTTTCGTATTCTTAATGCTTCACGCCAAAAAGCCCATGCTACGGTGCTTGATATTAATGGCTCAATGCTCAGCGTTGGCAAAAAACGCGCACAAAAAAATGGTCTTGCCCCTCTGATTGATTTTGTTGAAGCCAATGCAGAAAATCTACCTTTTGAAGATCGAAGCTTTGACGCTTACACGATTGCTTTTGGAATTCGCAATGTTCCTCATATTGATCAAGCTCTTAGAGAAGCTTTTCGTGTTTTAAAGCCCGGTGGACGTTTCTTATGTTTAGAATTTTCAAATGTCGAGATGCCTTGGCTCGATAAAATTTATGATCTTTGGTCTTTCCATGCTATCCCTAAGCTGGGTCAATTTATCGCAAATGATGGCGATGCTTATCGTTATTTGGTTGAATCTATCCGCAAATTTCCTAAGCAAGATGATTTTTCCCATATGATCAAGCATGCGGGGTTTTCGCGGGTATCGTACCGCAATCTCACCGGTGCGATTGCAGCGCTGCATTCAGGTTGGAAAATTTAAAAATGGTGCAAATTTCCCCTTACTTTCAATTGATGCGTGCAGGATGGGTTTTAACACGTGAAGGTGTTTTAAGTGCTCTTCCTCATGATGATCTTCAAGGATTTCCAGCGCTATGTCATCGTATAGCGAGTGCATTAGCACGACGCAAAACAAAAAAGAAACAGCGATCTGAAAATATTTCATATGCCATTAATAAGCTTGGACCCTCTTACATAAAACTTGGTCAATTTCTTGCAACAAGGCCTGATATTGTCGGCCGTGATATTGCGGAAGATTTGTCACAACTACAAGATCGTGTCCAAACATTTTCTTGCACCGCCGCTATTGCTCAAATTGAAAGTTCTCTTGGTCGCTCTATTGATGATTTATTCGTAAATTTTTATCCCCCCATTGCCGCCGCTTCTATTGCTCAAGTTCATCCAGCTGAATACAGTGATGAAACTGGCCATAAGAAAAAATGTGCTGTAAAAGTTATTCGTCCCAATATCAGAGCACGTTTTTCTAAAGATCTTAGAGGATTCTATCTCATTGCTCATTTGCAAGAGCGCTATATCCCTGCCTCTCGAAGGCTTCGTCCTGTTTGTGTGGTGGATACTTTAGCACAAATAACACGACTTGAAATGGATTTACGCTTAGAAGCAGCAGCTATATCTGAAATGGCTGAAAATATTCAACATGATACAGGCTTTCGGGTTCCACGTATTGACTGGGAACGGACAGGACGTAATGTTCTTACAATGGAATGGATTGATGGTATAAGAATATCCGAAACTTCCAAACTCAAAGAAGCAGGATTTGATTTGAAGGCGCTTGCTATTACGCTTATTCAATCTTTTCTTCGTCATACACTGCGTGATGGTTTTTTTCACGCCGATATGCATCCTGGTAATTTATTTGTAGATGAAAAAGGATGTATTGTCGCTGTTGATCTAGGTATTACAGGACGGCTTGGAAAAAAAGAAAAGCATTTCCTTGCTGAAATTCTTTACGGCTTTATTACCCGCGATTACCATCGAGTTGCACGTGCCCATTTTGAGGCAGGCTATGTTCCTTCACACCATAATATTGAAAGCTTTGCGCAAGCCAACCGCGCTATTGGCGAACCAATTCACGGACAATCAGCACAAAGCATTTCCATGGCTAAATTGCTCACTTTATTGTTTGAAGTCACTGAATTATTTGACATGCAAACGCGACCTGAACTTTTATTGCTGCAAAAAACGATGGTTGTCGTGGAAGGTGTTGCCCGCACATTAGACCCCACTTTTAATATGTGGAAAGCTTCTGAACCCATTGTCAAAGAATGGATTAGTAAAAATTTAGGACCCGTAGGCGTTGCAAAAGACTTTAGTGAAGGAGCACAAGCTCTCCTTTCGCTGGCACGCAAAACACCACAATTGGTTCAAAATTTCCAACAAATAGAAGAAGATTTTAATCAAATGAGAAAAACAGGTTTTAATCTTTCTCATGCTACCCTCAAACAACTTGCTGTAGAACAAAGTCACAGAAACCGTTATGGTCGTTATAGTCTTTTCATCATTGCACTTTGTTGCGCTTGTCTTACTTTTTACTTTTTTCATCTTTTCTAATCTCCTTAATATGCTAAAAATATCAACAATGAAATCATTGCAATCATTTTATTTCTTGGAGGTATTTTATGGCCAGTATTACCATTCGTAACCTGTCTCCTGAAACCAAAGAAGCTTTGCGCATACGCGCCGCGCAAAATGGTATTTCTATGGAAGAAGAAGTCCGGCGCCTTTTAAGCAATCCCTCTCTTCTCACCACACAACCCCTTCATGCTAGCGCTGTTGAAATGCAATCATTGAAATCAAAATCTCTCCTTCTTATTATTGGTGGAAGTATTGCATCCTATAAAGCACTTGATTTGATTCGCCGTTTACAAGAACGTGGAGCACATTTAAAAGTTGTGATGACAAAAGCAGCGCAAAAATTTATTACGCCTTTAGTCGCTGAAGCTTTAAGCGGTGGTACTGTATATACTGATTTATTTTCACGCGAAGAAGAACACGATATCGGACATATCCGATTAGCACGTGATGCTGACCTGATTATTTTAGCTCCTGCTACAGCCAACCGTATTGCAAAAATAGCCAATGGCATAGGAGATGATCTGGCTAATTGCATTCTTTTAGCGGCACGCTGTCCACTCTTGATTGCACCCGCTATGAATCCGTCCATGTGGACGCATCCAGCCACTATTCGCAATGTTGCACAATTGCGCGCAGATGGCGTTCATATCATCGGACCAGAAATCGGAAATATGGCTGAACGTGACGAGATGGGATATGGACGCATGAGCGAACCTTTAACTATTGTCGCTACCATAGAGAATCTTTTGAATGTGCATGAAAAACCTCTCTCTGACCGCCATTTCATCGTTACCTCTGGCTCTACCCATGAACCAATTGATCCAGTGCGTTATATTGCTAATCGGTCTTCAGGTAAACAAGGTCATGCCATCGCAACCGCTCTTGCACATTTGGGTGCAAAAGTAACACTTATTTGTGGACCTGTTAATCTCGCAGACCCACAAGAAGTAAAAACCATTCATGTTGAAACAGCACAACAGATGTTACAAGCCGTTCAAACCGCATTGCCTGCTGATGGTGCTATCTTTGTTGCCGCTGTTTGTGACTGGCGCAGTCAAACGCAGTCTTTACACAAAATTAAAAAGAATGCTCATAAAATACCACCATCCCTTCATATGGTTGAAAATCCTGACATTTTAGCAACGATTGGACACGCTCCAAACCGCCCCTCATTGGTCATTGGTTTTGCTGCTGAAACATGTGATATCATTGCCAATGCACAAAAAAAATGTGTTGAAAAAGGAGCTGATTTCATTCTTGCTAATGATATTTCTCTTCAACTAGATGGTACAAGTGTCATGGGCGCTGATACAAATCAAGTTTATCTCGTAAGTAGAAAAAAAGTTGAACAATGGCCCCATATGAGTAAACAACACGTAGCGCAAAAATTAGCAAACGTGATTGTATCATTTTTTGCCCCCAAAACACCTACTCCTCATGAGGAAAATATACCCCTTTGCAAATAAGAACTCTTCAAACGCGTTGATATTAAAACACCTTATAAAATAGAACTGACAATAGGTGTCTATCCATCTCAATTAGTATATAATATTTCTGGTTTATAATGATAATATCGCATTGTTCATATTAAATTAGAATCCCAAATATCATAAGATTCTCTCATTCCCAATCTCTCTCATGTTGAATCAATAAAAATCATTTTCTTGCACGTTGTAAACAAGGATAACTGTATGAATACAAAACGTTTCAGAAAGAACTAAAAGCGCTTATAATGGACCGTCTCAAGAACCAAGGGCTTGTCTCGGACAAACACTGAGAATGATGGTGCCAGCGTGCTCTTTTTATTAAGCGTAAAGTTAGTGATGCCCTATAAGTTTTATATTATTCACGAGAGCTTTACCCATATACCATTCACAAACGCTGTTGCGAAATGGGTGTGATGAGCGTTGGGAAATGTTTTTTTAAAAAATCCTATCTCACCCTAGCCTTCATAAAAGTAGGATCTATTGCACCACTGTCTCGCCAGCTTATAAAAAAAAACAAGCTATCATTCACTTTGGCTACCATCAATTTTGACAAAGCTCTTGTAATGGATAAAATTTATAAAAAGCATTTTCTTTCTTCAATGTTTTTATCCACATATCGGTCATATTTATGATATGCAAATAAATGATTTTGATTGTTTCATGATGAGAGCAGCTAATGAGAAAATATGAAAACTTTATTTTGAGCTCTTATTCGCTATGAAAAATAATGTATAAATCAATGATATTATAACATCTCAATGCAATTTGAAGCATATCTCACACTGACGCTTATAAAGAGTGTAGACAAAATTCACTGCACCACTGTCTATAAGTTTATGAAACTGAAGCCTTTATTATTTTTCTCAGTGATCGGTCTTTAAAATTAAATGTATGTGTCCTCTCTCCAGAATACCAAGACCACAAAAACTAGAATTTTATCCATGATATCCTCATATTGTGATGTTTCATGAGAAGCATTTTTATTCCTTTATTGAAAGCTTTGTATCCATACATTGGTCTCGCCTATAATGTGTACGTAAATAATTTTTTGATGTTGAATAGAGTCTTTGAAATTAAAGAATATTTCTATATTTGGGATTCTTATTCAAGTTGAAAATGATCAATTCTCTTCGATAAATTAGTGGTGTTATTATCTAAAAATTATTTGATACAGTGCACCACTTGTATGAAAAGTGCTTCAATGAATGCTTACTTCATTGCACTTATAGCTTTTAAAATTCAAAATCTCATCATTTTTAAGCATCCGTGGTTTCTCCCTTTCTTTGCTTCCTCAAAAAACTGCTCTTCTATGGGATCGGACGGTCAATCGCCTAAGCTTATTTTTTCCACTTCTATCATATTAATCATTCTGTTGCCCAAAATTAGAATATCTACGGAGCTACTACGTTACCCCTATTCCATTGAACTCAATATTTTTTTGAAAGCGAGGGGCAAAAGCATGCCGCCAAATAGTAGAAAAGTACAGAATTTTAGGAATTGTGTAAAACAATTAAGCACTTAGATAAACGAAGTTAGATAACTCTACTGAATAAATAGAAGTAAACAACTTTTCTCCCAAATAGTTCTTATTCCTTAATTTTTTACATATATCATATAAACGCAATAATCTACACTATGTACAAAAATACTAAAAATTTCTTCTACAACAGCTACTTTTTAAATTCTTCTTTGTTTTTAAAAATCAAAATTTCTATTTATTCAAACTTTATTTTTAACAAAGAAACCTTAACCGTTTTTTATAATGTTCTTGAAAAAAATCTTGTAATTCAAAGAAAGAAAAAATTACACTGTACATACTTTAAATATATTTCTTGTTTTTTTTGCTTCTTTCCTTAGTTTATTAATCTATGATTTTTACTGCTGCTTATCGTGCTTTACAACGTCTTATGACCTCGCAATATCGTATTATGATACTGAAAGCATTGGGGGTTACTTTTTTCATTCTCACCATTTTATGGTTATGTGTGCACCAACTTTTTGTGTCTTACTTTTGGCCCTGGATTGCTCAATTTCTTCCTGGACTCCCTAGTTGGGCGGGATGGATTGGTTTTAGCATGCTTATCATTTTTAATCTTGGTTTGGCTCTTTTGTTGGCTTTTTTGATTGCACCGATCTCAGCTATGATTGGTGGTTTTTTCATTGACTCTGCTGCTGAAATCATTGAAAAAGAGGATTACCCAAACGAGCCTATTGGACAAGCTTTGCCGTTTCAGCGTTCTCTTATCATTTCCTTTAAATTTGTTATTTTAAGCCTTCTTGGTAATGGAATTGCTTTTATTTTATTCTTCATACCAGGTATTAATTTAATTGCTTTTTATCTTATTAATGGTTATTTGCTCGGTCATGAATATTTCTTGTTTGCGGCTTACCGTTTTCGAACAGAACAAGATGCCCGTGCTTTTTTACATACTCATTACACAACGGTTTTTGGCGCAGGATTATTGATAGCGCTTTTTGTTTCGATTCCAATTCTTAATTTAGCAACACCGCTTTTTGCAGCTGCCTTTATGACATATTTACACAAAATGCTTTCCCAAAAGACCATGGCACGCATTACACAAAAATAGTGTTCCTTGACTTTAAGGTTAATAAAACTTGCCAGCCAAAGAAAACATAATATAAAATTTTATGCTTTATCTTTTATTAAAGCAATATATTGATTTATAATGATAACTTATCGTTTCACAACATGAGTGAAAAACCTAAATATTATGAGGGTTTTTCATTTTAATCCTATTCATATTAGGTCAATTGAAATCGTTTGTTAATATGTCATAAACGGAGGTGGTGTGCGGATAAAAGTACTTTCAAAAAGGCGTGAAATATCTTTATATGAATCCTCTTAATGCAAACATTATCGTCGTATTGAAAACTGAAAAAGAATATGATGGTGTCGCTTTGTACTTTCTATTTCAGTAAAAACGGATAGCATAATGTCTTTTATACCATTCATGGAGAGTGTATACTCTTCATAAGAGAGTTTTGGAAATTATTGAAAGATATCTGTGTAAAATAAACACGTAAATGAGTAATATAATGGTATTTTGAGCGTATTCTATTTTAATTGTGAAAAGCACGCGCTTTAAAAAAACCTTTTGAAAAAAATCTTGCTCTGATGTTAGCGTTTCGCTAATATGATGTCGTCTTATACAGTATTTTAAATGGATTATTTTAGCCTTATTAACGCCTTATATTATAAGGTTTCTTTTCTTCAGAACCGTTGATACGAGTGATTAATTGGATATTCATTTTTATTAAAAAATAAGGGATTTGTTAACCATCGCAAGGAGTGAATTTTAATACCAAAGTAAAAAAATAAAAACATGTAAGTTCTTAAACTTATGAGAAATTTGTTATAGGGAATACTCTTCATAGATATGATTGTTATGATATTGGAAAATTAAAAAGTTAAAAAACAAGCTATACGTACACTGATAAAAGTATTAAATAGACTCCTTTGTTCCATCGGTAAAGCAAATGTGACTGCTTAGGTTCATATTCTTTCAAATCATGCGAAAGATGTGTAATATTTAAAGGAAGGTTATAAAGATGAACTGGATTACAAATTATGTTCGTCCTAAAATTAACTCTATATTGGGGCGCCGTGAAATTCCAGAAAATCTATGGATTAAAGATCCTACCAGTGGTGAAATGATCTTCCATAAAGATCTGGAAGCTAATCAATTTGTAGCTCCCAATTCTGGCCATCATATGCGTATCAGCGCTAAAAATCGTCTCATGCATTTCTTTGATGATGGTGTTTATACAGCTCTTGAAAATCCAAAAGTTGTAACAGATCCTTTAAAATTTCGTGACGAAAAACGCTATATTGACCGGTTAAAAGATTATCGTTCTAAACTTGGTGTTGATGATAATATCTTAAGTGCACGTGGTACGATTGAAGGCTTACCAATCATTGCAACCGTTCAAGATTTCGCCTTTATGGGTGGATCACTCGGTATGGCTTCAGGAGAAGCTATTATCAAAGCTTTTGATACTGCCATTGCCGAAAGGCGTCCGCTGGTTCTTTTTTCTGCTTCTGGTGGCGCACGCATGCAAGAAGGAACGCTCTCGTTGATGCAAATGCCTCGTACAACTGTAGCGATTGAAATGTTGAAAGAAGCAAAACTTCCCTATATTGTTGTGCTGACTAATCCAACCACCGGTGGTGTTACTGCTTCTTACGCCATGCTTGGTGATATTCACATTGCCGAACCTGGCGCTATGATTGGTTTTGCTGGTCCACGCGTGATTCAACAAACTATACGCGAAACCCTACCAGAAGGTTTTCAAAGTAGTGAATATCTGCTCGAACATGGTATGATTGATATGGTTGTCTCACGTTTAGAAATGAAAACAACGATTGCGCGTCTTTTACGTTTGATGATGAAACGCCCTGCTGTTTTTAACCCTTCCGATCCATCCCCTACAGACTCTCAAACATCGCTTTCTACAACAAAAGCAGCTTAAATTTATGCAACAAAGCCAAATACAAAAGGTGGTAGATGATTTACTAAAAAATTATCCGAAAAAATTTGATCTTTCTTTAGAGCGTATTATTCACCTTTTAGAGCGTCTTGGTAATCCACATTTAAAACTTGCCCCTATTATTCACATCGCTGGAACAAATGGCAAAGGATCTGCCTCAGCAATTTGCCGTGCTCTTTTAGAAAGTGCAGGATACTGCGTTCATGTCTATAGCTCACCTCATCTCGTCAACTGGAATGAACGCTGCCGGATAGGTCAAAAAGGAGGTGGTCAACTTGTTACAGAAAACCAATTGGCTGAGACAATCCGTGAAATTATAAAAGTAAATCGTCAAGAGCCGATTACTATTTTTGAAATTTTTACAGCCGCTGCCTTTATGCTGTTTAGTACACATCCAGCTGATGTTGTCATTTTAGAAGTTGGGTTGGGAGGACGTTTTGATGCTACCAATGTCATTAACAAACCAGCTGTATCGCTTATTATGCCCATCGATTATGATCATGAGAACTTTCTTGGAAACACAATTGCTCAAATCGCTTTTCAAAAGGGGGGAATTATCAAACCAAATGTTCCAGTAGTCATCGGGAAGCAAAATTATGAAGAAACTCTTGCTACTTTAATACCCCTTGCCGATAAAAATAAAGCACCTTATTCTCTATTTGATCAAGATTATCAAAGTTATAAAGAACATGGACGTATGGTTTTTCAAAACAATCAAGGTCTCATGGATCTTTCACTTCCTAACCTTATTGGAGACCACCAAGTTGCCAATGCTGGCGCATCTCTTGAAGCAGTTTGTCAAGCAGGTTTTCAACTTTCAGAACAAACCATAAATGACGCTTTGAAAAATATCTATTGGCCCGCACGGATGCAACATCTTATCCAAGGACATTTGGTTGATCAACTGTCTCCTAATATTGATTTATGGTTAGACGGTGGTCACAATCCTGCTGCTGGAAAAGTTATTGCAGCAGAACTTACACAATGGAGAAAAAAAACAGATCGTCCTATTATTATGATTGCTGGCATGCTCAATACCAAAGATGCTGTCGGTTATTTTCGTTCCTTAGCGAACCTTGTCGATAAAATATATACGATACCGCTAATTAACAATAATGCCAGTATCTCTCCAATAAAATTAGCTGAATCAGCGCAAAAAGCAGGAATCTTTGCTACTCCACAAGCACATCTACAAGATGCTTTGCATAAGATTAGAGCCGAATATAAAGAGGCAATTGTCCTTATTAGTGGTTCCCTTTATCTTGCGGGCGATATTTTACGTGACAATAAAACACCTCCATGCTAGAAATTGATTATTTTAAAGCTTTGAAAGATAGACTTTTTAATCATGCAACTTGATTGTGCACTTTATCAACATCCTAAACTTATTACTGTTTTTGGCGGATCTGGTTTTGTAGGACGACATGTCGTTGAAACTTTGACTAAGCGGGGATATCGCGTTCGTATCGCTGTTCGTTATCCACAAAAAGCTTATTACATGCTCCAAATAGGAGAAGTAGGACAAACCCAAATGCTTAAAACGGATATCAAGCATCGTGCCTCTGTTGCACGCGCGTTGCTTGGAGCTGATGCGGCAGTGTTTTTACCTGGTAGCTTAAAACAAGCAAATCAATCGAATTTTAAAAACACACAAATTGATGGTGCTTACAATGTTGCTGAATTAACAGCACAAGCTGCTATTCCGCTCATCTATATGTCAGCACTTGTGGCTAACGAGAATGCTTCATGTCTTTATGCACGTGTTAAGTTTATGGGTGAACAAATCGTTCATAACAAGCATCCTCAAGCAATTATTATCCGTCCATCCGTTATCTTTGGACCAGAGGATTGTTTCTTTAACACCTTAGCAGATTTGTCACGTTTTTTACCAATTATGCCTCTTTTTGGGGGTGGGCAAAGCAAATTGCAACCCGTGTATGTTGGTGACGTTGCTGAGTTTATCGCGCGCGCTTTAGATGGACAGGTTGCTTGGGGAAAAAATTATGATCTTGGTGGTCCCCAGATTATCACCTTTCAAAATACTCTTGAAAATATACTCAAAATTATTCACCGTAAAAAAACAATCCTATCCATACCTCTTTCTGCTGGTCTATTGATTGGAGGAATTTTGGGAACTATCGGTAAATTGCCTTTTGTACCAACACTTGTAACAGCCAATCAGATACGTTTTTTGCAAATGGATAACATTGTTTCTAAAGAGGCTATAGAGAATGGATATACTCTAGAAGGTGCGGGAATTACCCCCAGAGCAATGGCTGCATTCTTGCCAAGTTATCTTTGGCGATTTCGTCCACATGGTCAATTTTCCCAAAACTTACACGTCTAGAATAAATTTTTCCAAAACTGAGTTATTATTTGATTTATAATTTATAGCTCGTTGTTAGCGATTCTGAAATCAGAATGCTCAATAGAGTAATGTTTTTGCGTTTTAAATGCTCTATTCAGTATCACAAAAAATGTTTAATCGTATACCTATAGTATTTTGATAAAAATCGTTGAAAACAGGAGAAAAGCACTTCTTATAAACTGTCTTTATCCAAGAGCAGATGCAACATTGGAATCCTAAAGAACCGATTCTGAATTGCCTATTCATAAATATGATAACCTATGACTTTGCATTATATTATTTTGGTAGAAAGCTTAATAATGAGATTAAAGTAATTCTTCCTTTTTCAACAACCGCATAAGTGAGTAGAATACGAGTATAATACTTTCGATATTATCCCATAAAAAATCGATATAAAAACTGTGAAGCAATGCACAATTTTTATTATTTAAAAGGTATTCTCTTTGGAGATTTTTAAAAGCTTTAAAGTTACGTGAAAAGGATAGAGTTTTGTTTATATAATAAGACTTATCATGAAGATCTCTTATTCTATCAGTAACATCATTATTCAGATTCATAAATGCATATTTGTTGCACAAATTTATGGAGATTTTAAAAGAGCTTTTTCACATAAAGAAGTCCTCTTCTTGTCTTGCATTTTTTTTTAATTTCTCCTACCGTCTTGGAAAAACTTATTTTAAAGGAATAAAGAATGGCAGCTCAAGATTTTGTTGTCAAAGATATTGCACTTGCCGCTTATGGTCGTAAAGAACTTGATATTGCTGAAACTGAGATGCCTGGTTTGATGGCTTGTCGTAAGGAGTTTTCCTCTAATCAACCTTTGCGCGGAGCGCGTATTTCTGGCTCATTGCACATGACAATTCAAACAGCTGTTTTAATTGAAACATTAAAAGCGATTGGCGCCGATATACGGTGGAGCTCTAGCAATATTTTTTCTACGCAAGACCATGCAGCAGCAGCTATCGCCGCAACTGGTATTCCTGTATTCGCCGTTAAGGGTGAAACATTGGAAGAATATTGGACTTATATAGATGCAATTTTCCAATGGCCAGATGGTAATCCTTCCAATCTTATTTTAGATGATGGCGCTGATGCCACAAACTATATTTTAATGGGAAGTCGTGCAGAACAAAATAAAGATATCCTATCGCATCCAAAAACAGAAGAAGAAGAAATTTTTTTCAAACAAATACAAAAGCGTATGGATGCAACGCCAGGATTTTTTACACGACAGCGCGCAGCAATTAAAGGTGTAAGCGAAGAAACCACAACAGGTGTAAACCGTCTTTATCAGTTACAAAAAGAAGGGCTTTTGCCTTTTCCTGCTATTAATGTCAATGATAGCGTCACTAAATCAAAGTTTGATAATAAATATGGATGTAAAGAATCATTGGTCGATGGTATTCGACGTGGAACAGACGTGATGATCGCTGGTAAAACTGCCATTGTCTGTGGTTATGGTGACGTAGGAAAAGGTTCAGCAGCATCTCTTTCTGGTGCTGGGGCTCGTGTTAAAGTAACAGAAATTGATCCTATTTGCGCTCTTCAAGCAGCTATGGATGGCTATGAAGTTGTTAATTTGGATGATGCTGCTTCCAGTGCTGATATTATCATCACGACAACAGGCAATAAAGATGTTGTTCGTTTAGACCATATGCGACAAGTAAAGGATATGTGTATTCTTGGAAATATTGGTCATTTTGATAACGAAATCCAAGTCGCAGCCCTTAGAAATTTGCCATGGACAAATATTAAACCACAAGTTGATATGATCACCTTTCCCGATGGAAAACGCATCATTTTGCTCTCTGAAGGGCGTTTGTTAAACCTCGGGAATGCGACTGGGCATCCCTCTTTTGTCATGTCAGCCTCGTTTACTAATCAAGTTTTAGCGCAAATTGAACTTTTTACCCGTGCAGAACACTATACAAATGAAGTCACTGTTTTGCCTAAACATCTTGATGAAAAAGTTGCACGTCTACATCTTGATCGGTTAGGAATAAAATTAAGTGTTTTATCAGAAGAACAAGCCGCCTATATTGGAGTCACACCACAAGGACCTTATAAACCAAACCATTACCGTTACTAAACATTTCCTTGGGTTAAAAAAGGGAAAGATATCGTGCGCAGCTTTGGTGACTATAACCCCAAAGAAAAAGCTCAAAAAATGATTCGAATCTATGCGTATATATTTTGCCTTTTTTTCTTTTTTTCTCCAACATGCGCTGTTGCTCAGTCATTGGAAGGTTATTTACCATTTTTCTTCACTTTGCCGAATGGTCCATGGCTGCTTTTAGCGCTGTGTGGAGGAATTTCTTGTGCTTCACTTCTCACGTGCCTAGCTGTTATTATGCGTGCAAAAAAAACTGCACAGAAGACTTTGAAGATAATTCAGGCAAATTTTTCTGAAAAACTTAAATATTATGAATGGCTTCTGGAAGAAACCGAGCAATTCCTTCTTATTTGGGAAAATCCAACAACCTTACCCCGTGTCGTTGGTGCCCTTTCTGCATTGCAAAAAATAGGAATCGACCAGAAAGATTTTCAGCGTTTTGAGCTCTGGGTTGAAGAAAATTCTCTTCGAGAACTTGATTATGCATTGACTCAACTACGTTGTAAATGTCACCCTTTTGATCTTTCTATCACCACCACAAACAATGTATTGCTGCAAGTTACAGGAGTCATCGCAGGAACAGTCGCTATTGCTCGTTTTCAAGATATCTCAAAACAACAGAGTGAAAATGCTCGTTTACAGAAAGATATCGCCCGCCTTCTTACTGAACTGAGAATGCAGCGTAATCTTCTTGATCTTATTCAAGAGCCCGTATGGATAAAAGATTGTGAAGGAAAAGTTTGTTTTATCAATCGCGCCTTTAGAGAAATGACAGATTTTCGTGAAGGCAGTGATGAAGTGGGGGATCTTTTCAATGAAAATACACAACGCAAAACAAATGAAACAGAAACAATTTTTCAAGAACATGTTCACACAGTTATTGATGGAGAACGACATCGTTTTCATCTCACACGTATTACAACAGCCGAAGGGATGGCAGCTTTTGCGCGTGATGACAGCGCATATGAAAATATTGCTCATGAATTAAGTTATGTCCTTCAAAGCCATTGTGAAACACTTGACCAAATTTCAACAGCTGTAGCTATTTTTGATACAAACCAAAAATTAAAATTCTGTAATCATGCTTTTAAAATTTTATGGCCGTTGGAGACTTCCTTTTTAGAAAGTGAACCAAGCCATACATTATTTCTTGAACGTCTACGTGAAAAAGGGCTCATTGCTGCACACCCCGATTGGCGCGCATGGAAAGAAGAACTTTTTAAAGCCTATCGACAAACAGAATCGAACCAACAAATTTGGAATCTTCCAGATGGGCGTACGGTGCGTGTTATCTCGAACCCTCATCCACAAGGAGGTGTCACTTGGCTTTACGAAAACCTTACAGAAAAAATTGATCTTGAACGCCGTTATAATACACTTATTAAAATACAAGGTGAAACACTTGATAAACTTTCCGAAGGCGTGGTTGTTTTTGGTACTGATGGACGCCTTCGTTTATCGAATCCTGCCTTGTCGAAATTGTGGTCTCTTCCTTATAATTTACTGGTAGAAGGGACCCATATTACACAGTTACAAAGCCATTGTTCAGCCTTAACCTTAGGACAAGAATGGGATCAATTTACCAAATTCATTACCGGTTTTGCTGAAAAACGTGAAACATTTTCAGGTCGTATAGATCTTAAAAATGATATGATTATTGACTATACTCTGGTCCCTCTTCCTAATGGACAAACGATGCTTACTTTTGTGAATGTTACGGACACTGTCCATGTTGCGCGTGCTCTTCAAGAAAAAAATGAAGCATTAGAAAGTGCTGATCGTTTGCGTAATGAATTTGTCCAACATGTTTCTTATGAATTACGCACACCTCTCACCAATATTATTGGATTTTCCGATATTTTACGTGATCAAATTTTCGGCTCTATCAATGAACGTCAACAAGAATATCTTGAACACATTCATTCAGAATCAGGAACTCTTTTAAATATTGTTAACGATATTCTTGATCTTGCTACCCTTGATGCAGGCATTATGGAGTTGGACATAAAATCGGTTAACATTGCCGATGCTATGATACAAGCAGTAGCACGTGTAGAAGATCGCCTTAATGGACGTCATATTACGCTTTTACAACAAATTTCTCCTTCCTTAAATTCTATTTCTGCTGATGAAAAGCGCTTGCATCAAATTTTTGTGAATGTACTGAGTAATGCTATTAATTTTGCAACGGAGGCGAGTACTATTGAATTTTGCGTCGATGAACAAGATGATAACATTGTCTTTAGCGTTCACAATCAGGGCTCTGACATCCCAGAAGACATCCTTGATCGTATTTTTAAACGTTTTTCTTCCCATTCACACCATGGTGGGCGTGCGGGAGCGGGTCTTGGCCTTTCCCTTGTAAAAAGTTTCGTTGAACTACACGGTGGACATGTTGAAATTCTTACCGGTTCTGGAAAAGGAACAACAGTTAAATGTTTTTTCCCACTCTCCAAAGGAGATAAGATTTTTTAATTTTAACCTTTATGATAACAAAAATTTTTCATCCATTTCATGGAACTTTTAATGAATTTTAGTTTTTTTCTTGAAAATGAAGAGGCAACAAAGCTTTTTGCACAAAATTTAGCTCTTTCTTTAAAGCCAGGAGATCTTGTGACGCTGCAAGGGGATCTTGGAACTGGAAAGTCAACCATTGCACGTACAATCATTCAAACACTTGCGAACAATAACACTATGGATGTTCCAAGCCCTACTTTTACTCTTGTGCAAAGCTATCAACTTCCAAAGTTTGAAATTATTCATGCTGATCTTTATCGCCTTTCTATGGCAGAAGAAATTGATGAATTAGGGCTTCATGAAGCTCGTGAGAAAAATATTTTACTTGTTGAATGGCCAGAAAGAAATACAGCTCTTTTAGAGCTTGCCACTTTTGCAGTCACCTTACACTATAAAGAACATGGGCGTCATGTAACAGTTAGATCAGCGCAACATTCCATTGAATGTTTGCAACAGTCTTTCGCAATTCGTACATTTTAAAAAAACATGAACATCATCATTTTTTAATTTGATAATACCTCAATACTACCTATGAAATCTGAGATGATGGACAACATAAAGAAGGATTCATGGAGGTACCAACCATGGAAGATGAAACGAAATGCTGACTCTTTCATATAACAATGACATAAATTGCAAAGGACAGCCGTTAATTTATAGGAATTCATCAATTTATTTTAGAGAATCTGATACCTACAATTTTGATTCTAGAGAATAGTATAAGAGAATTTTAAATTGAAGTGGTAACCCTTTAGAAGAGCATTATATAACCTGTAGTGAATTGCTTGTTTCTTTCTGCTTAAAAATTGTGAGCTTCAGAAAAGTAATTTGCAAAGTTTTTGCTTAAAATCTCCTTTTATGTGTTGAAAACACTATCTATTTCAATAGTCTTATCTAAGAAGAAATACCTTTATGAAATTATCATTCACCTAATATTTTTAACGCGCCTATAAGGAAAGAATTGCCTATATTCTTCATACAAAGCAATTTTTTATAAAAAATAGTCAATTGAAACATGCATAAAAGCATGAATTCTTAAATTCATTTAAAATTTTGATTTTTATTGTCTTTTCATTATAATATAATGCAAAAAAGAATATTTTAAAAAAGTCAAAAGGAGAGACAAAATTTCTCTCCTTTATAGTGATTATATGTGGAATTAACTAAGCCCATCTTTTATCCATTCAGAAAGACGTCCTTTAGAGGTAGCGCCAACCATATTCGATGAAATATTTCCATTTTTAAACATTAATAATGTAGGGATAGAACGTACTCCGTATTGGGTAGCCAGTTCCGGATTTTCATCAATATTTACCTTAGCAATTTTAACTTGATTTTGCATTTCTATTGAAATTTCATCCAAAATTGGAGCAATCACTTTGCAAGGGCCACACCATTCTGCCCAAAAATCAACCACAACAGGGATGGAAGAGGTTAGAACTTCACTTTCGAAATTGTCCTTATCAACTTTTATACACGTCATTTATTTATCCTTTTATATTCACTTTTTATAGATTGGTATAATAACAATTCATATCAAGTTATTGCAAAGATAAATTATTAAAGGACTTTTTTACACCAGGGATTGTGCGTTGTGTTTGTTTGAGCGATTTTATGAAAGTAAATAAAATGTAAAAATGCTTTGCAAGGAAAAGAGTAACTTATAAGGCAACTTCACGAAGAAATGCCTCAAGTTTTTCTGGAGGAAGTTTAAAAATTTTGGCTTCTTTACTGTAGATAAGCAGAGCCTGGATATCTTTATCGGGATGAATAGCTTGCAACAATTTTTGGTAAAGGGCCATTTGCAACCAGTGATGGGAAGCAATAGCAGCTTCATTTTCTGGTGGAGTTCCGGTTTTAAAATCGGCAAAGATAATGCTGTTTTGCTTGATGTAGAGACGGTCAATTTGACCAGAGATTGCTTGTTCTTTTCCACGAATTTTCACAATACCCATTAAGGAGACCTCAGCACGTGAATGCTCAGAGAAAAGGGGTTTGAGATAAACATGATCTAATATTTTCCAAATATGGCAAAGAGCATCTTCTCTTTGACTCTCATGCCAATGAGAGGCTTTGATATTGAGATAGTTTCGAGCATAATCTCGACGTTTTTGTGGGGGACAATCGGGCAAATATTGTAACAATCGGTGAACGAGATTACCATATTCAATGGAAAAAGCTCTGTTTGTGTTCATGGCTCCTAAAACAGGTGAAGTGGTAAGCTGTTTTGGACTTGAGGACAGCTCTGTATCAGCTTCAATGGAAAGGCTCGCCACTGACGGTTTTAACGGTTTTGGTAACACTGGTTCTGCTGGTACTTTATGAGAGAAAAAAGCAGGCAAAGGTGGTAAGGTTTGGCATTCAGCGGAAGGAACTTTTGAGTTTATAGAAGCAGAAGAAGCAGGTGTAATGCAATAACGCCAAGCTGCAATATCTTCCGAAGAATCTTTTATAGCAAGGGCATGCGGTTCAAGGGCTTTTTTTACGAGTTGTAACCATGTATGAGAGGGCGTTTTCGGACCTTTATACCCACAAATAAACAAGCGATCTTCAGCGCGTGTCATTCCTACATAAAGAAGACGCCTATATTCTTCTTCTGCACGCTCTTTTAAATATGAAATTGCTTGTTTAGAGAGTTTTGTATCAAACTTTTCATTGGGATGCCAAATAAAGGCTTGTTTTCCGTTCCATTGTGCATTGTTTAAAGGAACTTTAAGCAAGTGAGGCGCATGCTGAGGATGCCAAATCGCACTACCAGGATCGACTAAAAACACAACAGCAGCCTCTAGTCCTTTTGCAGCATGAACAGTCATGATACGAATTTCTTCATTACTTTGTTCAAATTCACGTTTAATTTCTGGTTCGCTTGCACTTAATGTTTCTAAAAAAGCTTGTAATCCTGGTAATCCTGTTTTTTGAATAGTGAGCGTATAATCCATAAAAGCATCGAGCACATCATTTGCTTCAGATCCTAAACGAGACAGAATTTTTTGTCGTCCCTTATCATTGTTCAGAATATAGCTATAGAATTCAAAAACTGGTATTTTATCCACTAAAGCGCGATAATGGTTTAGCTTTTCAAAAGCATCTTTAAAAGATACCTGCGATGATATATGCGCGCACAGACTTTGCCAAAGAGAGCCGGTGCGGTGTACGGCAAGCTGATAGAGTTCCTCTTCACTAAGAGCAAAAAGTGGGCTTTTTAAAACACAAGCAAGAGAAAGATCATCTTGTGGCTGCAAAACAAAACGCGCAAGCGCCATTAAATCACGGATACTAATATGTTTGGTAAGCTGTAAACGATCAGCCCCTGCTACGGGAATATTACGGTGTTTAAGAGCACGGGAAAGAGCTGAGACAAATTGATCACGTTTACGGACCAAGATCATAATATCACTTGCACGTATTAAGCGTCCTTTTGCTGGAAGCATTTCGCCTTTTTGTAACCAGTCGGCAATCGTTTCAGCAATTTTTTCTGCTAAACGAACTTCAGGTGTATCTAAATGATTAACAGTTGTATGCCAATCTTGAGGAAAGTCACTCGTTTCTTTGGAAATGGCATCCCATATAACAACTTCACCGGGACTGTGAATACGGATAGCTTCATGCACCGTTTTTGTATTTTCTGCCGAAAGCCCTTTATAGTTTTCTGGTGTTTCAAAAACAAGATCAACACTTTTAAGAACATCTGCTGTAGAGCGAAAAGAATAATGCAGTTGTATTTTTTCAAATTGTTGATTTGTTTGTTGCACTTTTTTTTGAATAATTCGTCCATTTGCAGCAAAATTTTCTGGAGCAGCGCCTTGAAAAGAATAAATAGATTGCTTTTCATCTCCAACAGCAAAAAGAGTCCGTATGTTTGTTCGTTGGCTATACCCTGAAAAAAATTCCTGTGCCAACAGTTGAATAATTTGCCATTGCTCAGGGTTGGTGTCTTGTGCTTCATCAAGTAGAATATGATCAAGTCCCTGATCAAGTTTATAGTGCACCCATTGGCTTGCACCTTTGCGCTGTAACAAATGAAGTGTACGCTCAATAAGGTCATCAAAGTCTAAGAAGCCATTGGACTTTTTTAGATTCTTATAAATTTTGAGATAAATAGTACAGAGCTGAAAAGCAGCCATATTGAGGGTGGCAACCTTTGCGCATTGATATTTTTCTAAAAGAACAGAAAGCTTGTTTTGTTTATCTTCAAGCATTTGTTGAATAAAAGGCCAAATTTCGTCTGATTTTTTATGAGATAAATGTGAAAAATTACGCGGCTCACCTTTTGTTGTAAAATAAACATCAGAAATAAGATTGAGAATATTTGTCTCATCATGCACCTTTTCTAATTGGGAAAGTTTTGCCACCATATCCTTAAAGCTTTGATTACCATTGATTTCACAATGCTTAAGAGCATAAAGAGGAAGGCGCGCTGTTTGTTTAATTTGTTCCAGAAGATATTGATTTGTTTCATTGGGCGCTAAGTTAAAAAGCGCGCGCAATTTTTCTTCTCCATTTTCAGATAAAAGAGAAGATAAAAAATCAGACAATTTATGTTGCTTTTCAACTGCCTCATAGAGCAATTGGTTAAAAGTATGTTCGCTAATAACTTGAAGTAACTGTTGCAAAGCAGGTTGTACATCACGACGAGCTAAAAGTTGACGACGAGATTCTTGTCGTAATTTTTTTCGACTGATATCATCGGGAAGTTCAAAATGCCCTGCAATATTGGCTTCTAACATAAATTGATGCAAGAGAGATTCACAAAAAGCATGAATCGTTTGGATTTTTAAGCCACCAGGCGTTTCGAGGGCACGCGCAAAGAGTTGCCTTGCATAAGTTAGTTTTTGCGCATTAACAGTTTTTTTTTCAAACCGTGTTAAGGTTTCTTGCAGCTGTGCATCATCGAGCTCATTCCAACTGGAAAGCGTGCGAAAAATTCGTGATTGCATAACAGCAGCAGCAGCTCTTGTATAAGTAAGGCATAAAATACGTGCTGGAGGCGTACCGTTTAAAAGCAAACGGATAACACGTTCACTTAAAACGTGGGTTTTTCCAGATCCAGCATTTGCAGAAACCCACACGTTTTTTTGGGGATGTGTTGCTGTTGCTTGTGCATCAAGAGCGGCTTCAGGAATAGAAAAAAACGTCATGATTACTCTTCTTTATGAAAACCACTTGACCATTCCCACAACCGAGCCAAATGGTCGTAGTCACCTTCATATCGTTTTGACATGGGGACAGCATGTGAGAGATAGCCTTGTTGTGGATTTCGATAATAAATTATGAGTGCGATAAGATTTTCCCATGCATTTTCAGCAAGATCAACAGCACTTAGATAAGTTTTTCCGTCTTTTTTCTTTAAAAGAATTGATTGGGATTTAATTTCACCTTTTTTGTTAAGGGGAATGTAAAATAAATTTGAAGGTGTAAAATCTTGAAAATCTGGGAAGCCCCCTTGTATGAGTAAAGCTGTTTCTAAAGCCAATTGCGGAAATAATAATTCACGAACTTGTTTTGATAAAGGAGGCGTTCCGGTTTTGAAATCTAGAATTTCAACCGTTTTATCTGGCAAAACATCAAGACGATCAGCACGTCCTGAAAGGGTTACCCCTGTTGTTCCTATAGGGATTTTTTGTGATACTACTTCCGAATATCGCTCTCGCAGTCCTAAACTTTGTTCCCATTGAATAAAGCGTGGAGCAAGATTTTCAAAACTATTCCACCAAATTACTTCAATATCGGGTGGAAAGTTGAATTTATCAAATTCTTTACGTCCAATAGAAAGCAGTACGTTGAGTGCATTTGCATCATTTGGATTTTTCATTTGTGTACAAAAAGCCGCAAGAATAGCGTGATAAAGTGTTCCACGTTCTGAAGCGCTAGGATCATGAATAAGTTCTTTAAGTGGTTTGAGCCTTAAGATTTTTTTGGCATAAATAGCATAGGGATCATATCGCAATGTTTCTATTTCAGTGACTGAAAAATGGCGCGGGCGTATATCAAGAGGTGGAGAAGGGCAAGGACGTTCCACCTCAGAAGTTATGCTTGTATGATCAAGTATCTTTGCCCAATGGCGTAGTATTTCACCTCGTTCACGGATTTGTTCCCAAACCTGTTTTCCTACAACTGTTTCCATGCGTTGTAGCCAGCGTGAAGGAATGGAAGGCGTATGATTAACGCGCAATGCGCGACTCATCACCACTTTATCCATTCCCATTGCCCATTGAAAATCATGCGCAGAAAGACCAATACGCTGCTCTGGTGGTTCCAGAGTTAACATCATTTTCATCGGTCGCGATAAAAAAGCATCATTTCGGGTTGATATCGGCCATGACCCTTCATTAAGACCGCCGATGACCACTGTATCAACCGTTTGCAAACGCGATTCCAAAGTACCCCAGATGAATAAACGTGGATGTCCTCCAGGCGAAGGTGCGACGGAACGAGTTGCTATTATAGCAGAAAACATAGCAGGCCATTCACAAAGATGAAATGTTAATCCTGATTGATCACTGACCAATTCACGTAAAAACTTTGATAGGGCTTGTCCTGCTTCGTGTTGATAAAGATGTGCAAGAGAATTATCCTCATTGCGACCAAAATTTTCAAAAACTTCAACAGTTGCTATCGCAGCTTCGTTGATGGTGCATTCTTTCTCTTGTTTCATAAGAGATGTTAAAGGTTCAACAGCTGTCCTCAAAAGATGACAAAGGAAACGTGCTTCTTCACATTTCTGCTGATCAAGGGTGTCGATTTCAGAACTATTATGAAAGTATGTTTCAATCCATTTTTCAAGAAATTGATCACACTCGCAAAGATTGATGCGCCCTGTATTCCCTCGAAGAACAAAAAGTTCAAAATTTTCTGCCATTTCCCGTAAACGATGACGATTTTGTTGGAGTGTTGTAAGGGGATGTTTAAGAAGAGAAAGAAAAGCAATGGGATCATCAGGTTGCAATACATTTTCTAAGATAAGTCGTAAGAGAGTTACAGGCAATGTTTGGGCAAGTGGTATTCCTCCTGAATCATTTGCTTCAATTCCAAATCGTTGTAATTCCACGGCAACACGGCGTGCTAAATTACGGTCATTTGTAATAAGAGCTGCGGTTTTTTGGGGTTCTTCAATAGCTTTGCGTAAAGCAACAGCAATAGCGAGAGCTTCTTCACGTTCATTGATAGCTTCAATAAATGACCAGTCTGCACAAAGAGCCTCATAATCGTTACGGACAATTTGTATCCATTTATCTGTCGTAGAAGCTGGTCGAAGTGCCTCTGATAAAAGAGCCATTCGTCTTTTCTTTGTGCTACTTTGTTGGCCAATTTCGCAAACATGATGACGTTGACACTCCATGAGAGAAAGAAGTTTTTTTAAATGATATTGAGGATGGCTAAAAACATTTTCTGCTGGATCAAAAAAATCGCAAGCTGTTTTTTCTTTATTGCTTGTGCTTAATGCATTCCATTGTTCTTCATCCATATAGAGATCAAGACCAGGAAGAACAACAGCCCCTTTGGGCAGAGAAGCTATAACCTTTAAAAGATGAGAAACTGCGGGCATAGAACCCGACACACCAGCTGCAATGATCGGTTTATCAGGCAGCATACGTCGTAAAGCCTCTGCATGCATTGTGAGTGCTTGATTACGCCATTCAACGGGATTGCTTCGTTGTCTTTCTTTCAAGATTTTGGGCCAATTTTGTGTAACAATAGTCAGAAAGTCAAGCGTTATTTGCCACCATTCAGCGACCATATCAGGTGCAATATCTTTAAGTTTCGACCAATCTGCTCCTTCTGTTTCAATTTCATCCATCAAATGCGCTAAATCCTGAGCAAACCAAATTGCATCAGCACTATGAGCCGGAATAAGCACATCTTCTGTACCAAACATGGCACGCAGATGCGCAGGTAAATTTTCACGCCATGGACGAATAAGGCGCGCTAAAAGCAGTAAGCGTTCACTTTTTCCAATGGGTGGATTCAGAGTGCTGGTATGATTTTCAACAAAAAGGAAACTGTCTTCATCGACATCTCCTAGAGCACGAATAGTTGGCAAAAAGGTTGATTGTGTATTACTTCTTTCAACAAAAGCTAAACGCAAAGCGCGCGCAGCACGACGTGTCGGAACATAAATAAGGCTATCAGCAAGAGCAGTTTGAATATCTCCATTGGGAGCAAAATTATCAATAAGGCTACCAGAGAGCAGTGCATCAACAAAGTGAGGCAAAAAATCCGTTCCAGAAGATATAGAAAAGACACGTGGTTTATAAGTCATATGATCTCATATTGGGAATAACAAATTTCATCTTATTGATTATTTGCTTTATTTTGACTGTATACAATTTTCATACAAGAAAAAACTGAAAAGCTCTATTTATACAGGAGATTTTTAACTGACATTCAAAATACTTAAATATATGAGCTTGTCTTAAGCTATTGTGAAAAAATATATCAAAATTTTAAAAGACGTTACAATTACAAATATATTATAACTTATTGAATATTATAAATAAATTTACCGTATTCTTTATACAGTGCAATTTGAAAGTGTTCTTTACATACTCCTTTTGTTTTCAGAAAAAATAACAATATTCAGATCCCCAACTCAATATGAAAAATCATTACCAACCAAATTGTTACATAAAAAATTCTTCTTTACATTACAAGCTTACTTGATAATCTTTAAAAGTAGAAAATTTTATCTTAGGAGCTCTTTCTGCTTCATAATTTAATGAAAAATGGTTCTCCGCTAAAAAAACTGGATCACCTTCTAAATCATACGCAATAGCAGAGCGGTGATTGCTGAGAAACTTTTGCAACTCATCTTTGCTCTGCGCTGAAATCCAACGGCATAAATTAAAGCGCGCAGACTCAAAATTCACTGGCAAAGAATATTCTATTTTTAATCGTTCTTTTAAGACATCAATTTGCAAAGCACCAATAACACCAATGAGAGAAGGCGACCCATCATCAGGAATAAACAATTGTACAACCCCTTCTTCAGCCATTTGTTGCAAAGCTTCTTTGAGCTTTTTTGCTTTCATTGGATCGCCTAAACAAACACGACGCAAAATCTCTGGTGCAAAATTTGGTACTCCCTTAAAGAGGATATCTTCTCCTTCAGTCAAAGTATCGCCGATACGCAATGTTCCATGATTAGGGATTCCTACGATATCACCAGCATAGGCTTGATCAGCAATTTGGCGCGAACGCGCAAAGAAAAATTGTGGAGCCGAAAGTGTCATCGGTTTTCCTGTTCGGACCAACTTTGTTTTCATACCACGTTCAAGTGTTCCCGAACATACCCGAAAAAATGCAATACGATCACGATGATTAGGATCCATATTCGCTTGAATTTTAAAAACAAATCCCGTCATTTTAGGTTCAGTTGCTATGATATTGCGCTGATCTGCACTTTGATCACGAGGACTTTGACCAAAATCAATAAGTGCATTGATCAAATCACGAACACCAAAATTTCGTAAAGCTGAACCAAAATAAACCGGAGTCATATGACCTTCACGGAAAGCTTGAAGATCAAAATTCTTGCAAACACTTTGAGCAAGTTCTACCCCTTCAATAAAAGTGGAACGTTGATATTCAGGGAGTAAATGGAAAATCTCTCTGGGATTTGAAACTATTTGCTGTGTTATCTCATCATCTTTTTGACGAAACCGATTATGATGAAGGTCATAGGTACCAACAAAATCTTTACCCGTCCCAATGGGCCATGTTATAGGGGCGGTATCAAGAGCAAGCTTTTCTTCAATTTCATCTAAAAGCTCTATAGGATCACGTGCCTCACGATCCATTTTATTGATAAAAGTAACAATAGGAATATCCCGCATCCGACATACTTCAAACAGTTTTAGTGTTCTAGGCTCAATCCCGCGGGCCCCATCCAATACCATGATAGCACTATCAACAGCTGTAAGCGTGCGATAAGTATCGTCTGCAAAATCTTCATGGCCTGGGGTATCTAGGAGATTAAAAATATGATTTTCATATTCAAACGTCATCACCGAAGTCACAACGGAAATACCACGATCACGCTCAATATTCATCCAATCAGAACGGGTTTGAATACGATCTTTTTTGGCTTTTACTTCTCCTGCAAGTTGAATAGCACCACCAAACAATAAAAGCTTTTCTGTTAATGTTGTTTTCCCCGCATCTGGGTGAGCAATAATTGCAAATGTACGGCGTCGCTTTACTTCCTGCACTCTTCGTTCCATTATTCCTCCATAGGTCGTGCAAGTGTTTCAGCAATCAGTGCACGCATTTCATTAATCCCATAAAGCGCTATAAATGATCCCCATCGTGGACCTCGCTCTTGTCCAAGAAGAACTTCATACAACATTTGAAAAAAAACATTGGAAACACCAGGCCCACCTTCAGGGCTTTTTTTGCTATGATCTTGATAGCGTTCCGTTAACCGTGCAACATCAAGAAGCATATTTTGTAATATGTTGCCATCAACAGTTTCAGGTAAATGAGCTAATTTTTCATCAATTTGTGCTAATGTTGCTCGTTCGCTATCATCTGGTATACGAAATTTCTTGTTTGGTTTAACAAAAACATCAAAATATTTAATGGCAAACTTCACCAATTGATCAAGTTCTGGATAAGTTTGTGCATTTGCTCCTTTAGCGTAACGAGAAATAAAACCCCAAAGAACTTCTGCATTCTCCGCATTTGAAGCACTTACCAAATTTAAAAGCATCGCAAAGGATACAGGCAAATCAACCTGCGGTGGACAACCATTATGAATATGCCATACAGGATTACTAAGCCGTTCTTGCCAACTTTGACGACCATAAGCAGAAAGATGAGCATAATATTCATCCACAGCTTTAGGAATAACATCAAAATAAAGCCTTTTTGCTGTTTTAGGTTTTGAAAACATATAAAGTCCTAAACTCTCTGTTGGGGCATAAGTAAGCCATTCATCAATGGTTAAGCCATTTCCCTTGGATTTGGAAATTTTCTGCCCTTTCTCATCTAAAAAGAGCTCATAGTTGAATCCTTCTGGGGGCTTTCCACCTAATACTTTACAAATTTTAGAAGAAAGATTTGTGGAATCGATAAGGTCTTTTCCGGCCATTTCATAATCAATGCTAAGTGCTGTCCAACGCATTGCCCAATCTACCTTCCACTGACACTTAACTTTGCCCCCAGTAACCTCTGTTTCTATGGTTTCTCCTGTTTCAGGTTCAATATAAGTGACAGTCCCTTTTTCAACATTACGCGCAATCATCGGTACCTGTAATACTTTTCCAGAAAAGGGAGAAATCGGTAGAAAGAGTGAATAGGTCGCTTGCCGTTCTTCACCTAATGTTGGTAAAATAATTGCCATAACCTTGTCATAACAAGCAAGGATTTTTAAAAGTGTTTCATCAAAACGACCGGAATTGTAATAATCCGTAGCACTTGCAAATTCATAATCAAAACCAAAACGATCAAGGAAAGCCCGTAACCGCGCATTATTTGCCGCTCCAAAAGAAGGATAATCATCTCCAAAAGGGTCGGGTACACGGCTCAACGGTTGACCAAGATAATGTTCCATCCTCTCGCGATCAGGCACATTCTCAGGAACCTTGCGCAAACCATCCATATCATCAGAAAAACAAAGTAATTTTGTTTTTACTTTATTCTCCGTGAGAATATGAAATGCATGACGCACCATGGTTGTACGTGCAACTTCCCCAAAAGTTCCAATATGCGGTAAACCAGAAGGGCCATAACCTGTTTCAAATATCACACTGTCTGGATAACCCGTTTTTTCATACCGTTTGATAATCTTACGTGCTTCTTCAAACGGCCAAGTTCTCGATTGAGAAGCTGCATCTTTTAATTCAGGCGTAAGGTTGAGGGTATCACACTGATCACGCATCATTATTATTTATCCTAAAAATTACACTCTTTCAAAATAGGGTGTATGGTTCTTGAATTTATTCGTCAATAATAGCAAGCAAAAAGATGAAAATTTCTTTATACTCTTAAGCCACAATACAAAAACCGCCCTCGTTATAAACATATTCTGTTCTGATAAAAATCAAAAACATTCAATATTATAAAGCAAAATTGACTTGTTTTGATTATCGAAGCCTTCATTGCTATTATTATCATGGGTTTTGCTTATTATATTTATTAGCGCAAAAGATAAGCTTCTAGTATTGAACGAAAGAACGGTAAAAACCAACAGAAAAAATGCTTAAACTAGGCATTTCATACAAAAGCACTGCACCTACTTTACACTTGTCACCGTAACTTTCTATTTCTTTTCTTTATCACCTTGATGATGCATTGCTAATGTACGCAAACGTAGAGCATTTAATTTAATAAAACCAGTTGCATCTCTTTGATCATAAACACCTTGATCATCCTCGAAAGTTACTAACTCACTGGAATAAAGTGATTTCTTACTTTGGCGCCCTTCAATAATTACATTCCCCTTATAAAGCTTTAACGTGACTTCACCTTCAACATGTTCTTGAGATAAATCAATAGCTGCCTGCAACATCTTACGTTCCGGCGAAAACCAAAATCCATAATAAATGAGTTCTGCATAACGTGGCATCAACTCATCTTTTAAATGAGCTGCGCCACTATCTAACGTTAAAGATTCTATAGCTCTGTGAGCCGTCAAAAGAATGGTTCCACCTGGTGTTTCATAAATACCCCGCGATTTCATACCCACAAAGCGATTTTCTACCAAATCTAACCGACCAATACCATTATCGCGCCCGTAACGATTTAATTCTGCAAGTAAAGTTGCAGGAGATAAATTTTTTCCATTGATTGAAACAGCATCGCCTTTTTTAAAGCCAAGAGTAATTCTGGTTGCTTGATCTGGAGCATCTTCCGGCGAAAGAGTACGCATATGGACATATTCAGGAGCAGGAAGTGCTGGATCTTCTAAAATCTTTCCTTCTGATGAAGAATGCAATAAATTTGCATCCACTGAAAAAGGCGCTTCACCTTGCTTATCCTTTTCTACAGGAATTTGATGAATACGAGCAAATTCAAAGAGATCTGTCCGACTCTTAAAATCCCAATCACGCCATGGAGCAATAATCTTTATATCAGGATTAAGCGCATAAGCGGAAAGCTCAAAGCGTACCTGATCATTGCCTTTTCCTGTTGCTCCATGAGCAATGGCATCTGCCCCTGTTTCCTCAGCAATTTCAATAAGGCGTTTTGAAATAAGTGGACGTGCAATTGATGTTCCTAAAAGATAAGTCCCCTCATAAACGGTATTGGCTCGAAACATCGGAAACACAAAATCACGCACAAATTCTTCGCGCAAATCTTCAATGTAGATCTCTTTAACACCTAGCATTTCAGCTTTACAACGAGCAAGTTCTAGCTCTTCCCCCTGCCCCAAATCTGCTGTAAAAGTTACAACTTCAACACCTAGCGCACTTTGCAACCATTTAAGAATAATTGACGTATCCAATCCACCTGAATAAGCCAAAACAACTTTTCTAATATTTTGCCACCTTTTCATTTTAACGTTCTATATGAGCTACTTTTTTATTTCTACCCAAAAATCGAAACGATGCAAAAAATATAAAAATAAATTCTTTTTAAGCAACATTAAAAAGACGCAAAAAGCGTAAATAAAGGTGCCTCAAAGTATAAATAGTGAACACTGCTTAAAATAAAAGGAGATTTACGTGTCATTTCTACCGGAGTGGTCTATTGTTGTACAATTTGCTTTAGCATCGTTGATTTTAGCACTTATTCCAGGACCAGATATGATGCTTTCTGTAGGACGAACCATTACACAAAGCAAAAAAGCTGGAATTATGTGCGCCTTGGGTAGTGCAACAGGGTTTGCCATTCAGGTTACGGCTGTAGCACTTGGCTTATCAGCGCTTATTTTTGCTGCACCACATACTTTTGTTCTTCTGAAAATTGTTGGCGCCTTTTATCTTTTATGGTTTTCCTTTCAAGCGTTACGGAGAAACCCCAATTTTTCCTTTGAACAGACATCTTCTAAATCTCAAAGCGCTAAACGTAACTATCTTGCTGGTATTGGAATTAATCTTCTCAATCCTAAAGTTATACTCTTTAACGCGACATTCTTACCACAATTTATCAATGCGAATGATCCTATGGCAACACAAAAATTACTCTTTTTAGGACTCTCTTATATTCCTATTTCTTTCCCCATTACAATTGCAATCGTTTTTACAGCGCATAAACTTACCAAAACTCTCAAAAAGAACCCTCTTTATATTCGCTTTCTCGACTGGCTTATTGCTGGTACTTTTACCAGCTTTGCCCTCCATCTCCTTGTGGTTACAAAACATTGATTTATAAATGTAATGTATCGCTTTTAATTTAAATAAAAAAACAAATATTATAAGATTTTTTCATTTCAAACCTGTTTATTTTGAATAAAACAATACCTTTCCTTTGTACATCACAAGAGAAGCTGGAGTTTTCGTATGGATAAAAACTATCTAAGAAAAGAATAAACAAAAGCATGAGCCACTGCACAATCTCCACTTTTTAAAAGATATTACCGTAGATTCTTTTAAAAGACACAAAACCTAATTAATGAGTATGATAATAAGGTAGAAATTAGTTACAATCCTTAAGACTTCATATTCCCTCTAAATTAGGCTTCCTTCTTATTTCAGAGATTATGCAAACAAGACTATAGACAATATCTTACCCCATTTAGCATATAAACGCTGAAACTGTTCGTCTAGCACTTATCCATCTTAGTATCTGTCTCACATATGCCATCGCATGAGGTTTGGATATTAAATTACAAACAAAAAAGCATAGGCCTCGATATAGCTGAAAATTACGTTAACTAATCACCAATGGCATTTTCAAGTCGTAAACGTTCAGATTTACGTAAGCGCTCTGAAGCCGATTTAAGCTGTCCACATGCAGCTAAAATATCGCGTCCACGCGGTATCCGAATAGGAGAAGCATAGCCCGCTTGATTAACGACATCAGCAAAACGCTCGATTTGCTCCCAATCAGAGCACTGATAATTACTCCCTGTCCACGGATTAAAAGGGATTAAATTAATCTTAGCAGGAATCCCTTTCAATAACTGAATCAATCGCTTAGCATCATCTAAACTATCATTGATATCTTTCAGCATAACATATTCAAATGTGATTCGTTTTGCATTGGAAAGACCAGGATAATTACGGCAAGCCTCCATTAGTAAAGCAAGCGGATATTTTTTATTAATGGGAACAAGCATATCCCTTAGTGTATCGTGTACTGCGTGGAGTGAAATTGCTAACATAACACCAATTTCTTCTCCAGTTCGGATAATTCCAGGAACAACTCCACTAGTTGAAAGCGTAATTCGACGTTTTGATAAAGAAAGTCCATCGCCATCAGAGGCAATCAATAAAGCTTTTTTAACAGCTTCAAAATTATAAAGAGGTTCTCCCATTCCCATCATAACAATATTGGTAATTTTTCGTCCTTCAATGGGAACAATTGCTCCATCAGGGGTATTCTTATCAGGAAAATCACCCAAACAATCACGTGCAACCAATAATTGTGCCAAAATTTCTTCTGCGGTCAGATTACGAACAAGCATCTGCGTTCCCGTATGGCAAAAAGAGCAGGTTAACGTACACCCTACTTGCGATGAAAGACATAAAGTACCACGTCCTTCTTCAGGGATATAAACCGTTTCAATTTCAACAGGCCTTCCAGCTCCACGTGCAGGAAAACGTAAGAGCCATTTACGCGTACCATCTTTTGATATTTGTTCTCCAACAATTTCTGGGCGCGCAATGGAGAAATGACACTTAAGTGTTTCTTGCATTGCTTTAGAAATATTCAGCATATCATCAAAATTTGAAACACCACGCACATAAAGCCAATGCCAAAGCTGACGCACACGCATACGCGTTTGATGCTCTGGTACACCAACAGTCTTTAAAGCTTGCATCATTTCATCTTGCGACAAACCAATCAAAGAGAGCTTAGAACTCTCCTTCACGACCACATTATCTGTTTTTCGTACAAAACATGAACCAACTGGTCTAAGGTCATAGGAAATGGCCATTGCTTTCCAATTCACATCACTATTTTAGAGTTATCGAAACCTTAATGGCACTTTTGAACTGCATTTAATGCAGCAGTGACCCCTTTTAAGGAATAAGTATAAGTGGTATGCGTTCCTCGTTTTGATATCGCTTGCACTGTCATATTGCTTCCAGCACGCATAGCAGAAACAAGCTGCTTTTCTAGCTCTGATGACGCCAGCCAAGCTGAGGAATCTTTCGTGAAAAAATCAAAGTCCTTACCTCCAATGGTCACTGTCACTCTCGACCCTTCTTGAAGGGTATAACCAGCCATAAACTGCGGTTCAAACGAAATAGGTGAATGAGAACGCTTGGTAACCAAGAAAAAGTTATCACCATGATTAACTGTCGTTGGAAGAGCCTTCAAAGGTACCGATAACACATAGCAAATCGTATTTTTGGGCGATTTATAAGAATAGGCTCCCCACGCTTCAAATTGATTTAAACGGCTTGGCGTTTGTGCATATGCCACTCCCGCTGTAACAAGAACCATTACAGATGCAGCAATAACAGTCTTTTCAAACATCTTCATTTAGCTCACTTCTTTAGTCTCTAACAAGATTTTCTTCATTAGAAAAATTCAACAAAAACTCCTCGATATTCATGTGTTATTGTCCTAATTCCTTCAATAAGCGAAATATTTTCACACTAATCAAAATAGATTTCTACGTTTCATTGTGACCTTTTAATCGTTACCAAAACATAAACTTCTTATTCAATAACCACATTAAAAAATAATATCTTCATTTTACGCTACTTATTTCGTTTTTGTATAAAAAACGATTTCTTTAAGCTATAGAACTTCAAAACGAGATGAAAATATACCATCACTCTGTTAAGAAATAAACCATACTCTTTATATCACAAGCAATCTGATGCAAAATTTTGAAAATACACCCCGGACTCCCCGCAAAAAAGCTTAATCGCCTTACGAATATCACTTCTCGACTTTATGCATTCAATACATTTATGTTCGCAGAATACTCCATCTTTTACTCATTATAGTGCATTCATATTTCGTATTCAATATCGTCCCGATAACACTTTTTCTCAATCTTCAAAAGACCTTGTAAAAATAATAAAATATTATCAAGATATTAATAATAAAACATAAAGAATTTAGATTCTATCTCAATAATCACATACAATTTTGTTTCTTTTGATCTTATTTCCCTATATACTTCATCTCCAATTATTAATTTCTAAAATGATTTTAGTAGCTTATAATAGCTTAATCGTATTATTTTAATGTATTAGACGATATTTTTCTTTCTGTTATAAAAAACTTCTTAAGAATTCTTTGGGAAAGTCTCCTTATCTTATTTCTAAGTAATTTATAAAAAGAAATATAAAACTTTTTTCTATAGCAGTTCTAACATTACCGTTTTTTAAACAATATTTTAATCAATTAAAGACACTTAAATAAATCTTCCTATGCATAAAAACTCTTTCACCCAACCTAAAGGTATAATTTTCATTCTTACCGTACAAAATTGTTCTTTAGCATGAGCTCTATACAACAGCAGACATCTAAATCATATCTATAAAATAGTTGATCTCTCCACTTGTGAAGAAGAAAGCTGGCACCATAACACTATTTTCCAGCTCCCAATGTTTTGCACAACTCTCGATACTTTAGACGATTCATAGGAAGCATTTTTACCCCTTTCTTGTACAGTTTTTATCCACACGCTAATTCCGTTTACAACGTGCAAGGAAATGGTTTTGATTGATTCAACATAAACAAGTTTGGAATGAGAGAATTTTACAATATTCGGATCTCTCATCCAACATGCGAAATAGTGAATTATATTTAAAATCAATATCTTGCTATACTGAAGATACAATATATCTCTTATTTTTTCTTGAGCATTAAAATATTATCCCTAAACACTCAAACTCAACTTACAAAAAAATTCAATGCACAAATAAACTTTTCTGTTGATTTCTTTCCCGCTTTCAAAGGACGAAGATTCTTAATCCAATCTGGACTGAAAAAGTTTGGATTCTTGTCGAGCGATCTCCTCTTTTCTTCCCACTCATGTGATTCACTTAACTAAAGGCTCTACAGACAAGTCCTGTTTAAAAATATTTACCACGCACTCTAAAAGCACTTAATATATTAAGAAGACTTACAGAATTTATCTCACCATATCTCAAATGATAGTGTTTTTACAGTATAACAGGATAAAAGAATCCACGAACATAATAATTAGATGCTTTAATATACGAGAACAAGAAAGGAAAAGCCCTTCGTTTTTGTTGGTTGCTCTTTAAAAAGAAGGTTCAATTAGAAGTAAGTTTCTTAAATCTCATGACATAACCTTTTGTTATTAGTCTTAAGATGCAAATTATATTATTTCCTACGCTCTGTAGTGCATACCTCGCAATTTATACGCTCATAATAACTTTTAAGCTGCATTTGATTCTGAAGATTGAATCAATAAAGCATAAAGCGCATTGGCATTATGCGTACTGCGCAACTTTTGTACAACATCAGTGTGACGCAAAACACGTGCGATCTGTGATAAAGCTTTTAAGTGATCTGCACCAGCATTTTCAGGTGCTAAAAGGAGAAAAACGAGATCTATAGGTTCGTCGTCAAGAGCTTCAAAATCAACAGGACTTTCAAGACGTGCAAATATACCAATGATCCGATTAATATCAGGTAATTTTCCATGAGGAATCGCAATACCTCCACCCAAACCCGTTGAACCAAGCTTCTCGCGTTGTAAAACAACATCAAAAATCACATGCTCACTAAGACCTGTTAGCTTGGAAGCTTTTTCGGCTAAAATTTGCAGAACCTGTTTTTTCGAATTAGCCTTAAGAGCCGGAATGATCGCTTCCGGTGCTATTAACTCACTCAAATTCATACTTTAATTTTCCTCTTACACGCTAAAATGCTCATCAATAAACCTATAAACGCTATAGATACTTAATGTTCTTTCACTTTTCGCAACATCGCATGTGTTTTTACTTTTCAATTTATAATGGGTGATGGCTCAATACATCTCATATCACTTCTAAAACAATAATAAATAGTATTCGGATCATCATTAACGGCATGAGAAACCAAACAAATGAAGTTGTTCATAAAGTTAATTTCCTTACGACTCTAGAAAAGGCCATTATTCATAAACTTATTAAACTTGTCATAAGAGTTGATGTATAATCCGCCATCAGAGTTTTTCTTTCTTTAAACAATGAGCCCTTAAATTAAGATGAAAAGCATACTGAGCAAAATGGACCTTTACTTTGAAAATTACTGTATAGCTTGAACATCGACTTATAACAAGAATATAAAGATTTTTAGAAATTTAATGATTATTTTAAAAGATTTATAGATTTAGCCTGATATCTGTAGCCAAGCTCCTATTTTCAAATAGGCGATATAAACCAATAAAATACGACAACTCCTATTGAATAACCGCAATATATAAACCGGTGCTCCCATCAAAATACCTAAAACAGCATCATCGATATATTTTTTGATTCGACAGAGAAAAATATGATAAATATCTCTTACCTTTCAATAACACACGCATTTATTGAGAGCTTCGTTTATCACTCATTATCACGTTAATCTAGTGATATCTTTTCTATGATACAATTATGAGTAAGCTAAACTTATAAAACAACAAACTAACCTCTAATGATGAAGCCTTTTTCACCACTCAATAACAACATTAAGGTTATAGTCATAAAAGAAGTTTTGGCATAAATAAGGAAATTTTCAGTAATAATGTTTGGTTAAACTTAAATGGAAACTCGTGAAAGCTGTAAAATCAAAGAGAAAACTGATTTCCCAAATAAATTCTGCGTACATCAACGTTGTTGATAATATCGTTAGGACAACCGTGAACTAACACCCGCCCTGTATGAATAATATAAGCGCGATCGACAAGCCCTAATGTCTCACGCACATTATGATCCGTTATTAAAACACCAATGCCACGCCTCGTTAAATGACGAATAAGTTGTTGAATATCGAAAATAGCGATAGGATCAATTCCTGCAAATGGTTCATCAAGTAACATAAAATGGGGACGAGAAGCTAAAGCGCGTGCAATTTCAAGTCGCCGACGTTCACCTCCAGATAACGAAAGTGCAGACATTTTACGTAAATGATCAATTTTAAATTCATGTAAAAGGCTATCTAACTCTTCACGTTGTTTAAGGCGATCTTTTTCAACGACCTCTAAAACAGCTTTAATGTTATTTTCTACTGAAAGACCACGAAAAATAGACGCTTCCTGTGGAAGATATCCAATACCTAAACGCGCACGTCGATACATCGGAAGATGCGTAATATCAAATCCATCAATTTTAATGGATCCTCCATCAGATTTTATAAGCCCTGTCACCATATAAAAACAAGTTGTTTTACCTGCCCCATTGGGCCCTAAAATGCCAACGGCTTCTCCCGTACGAATGCCAAAAGAAACACCATTAACAGTTCGTCTTCCTCGATAAACTTTAATCAAATTACTAGCAATCAAGGTCCCTTTTAAGGGATTTTTTGAAGCTTCACTTTCAAGATTATACCTATCGGTCTGTTTTTTTCTTTTGATTCCAAACATGAAATCTTAATGGCCATTCTTTTGATTTTGTTTTAAAATAATAGAAACACGACCTTTTTTCTTAGGCGTCTCACAACCTTCTAAAAAAGCCTTTCCGCTTTCCATATTTGCCGTTAGTTTGCACCCCGTTGCCACATTATCACCATCAGTTAACACAACATGATTCCCTGTCAAACTCATCATTTTTGACTTTCCATCAAAAACGCCTTTATCACCCGTAGCAACTTGCGTAGCAATTTTTATATAAACTTTTCCTAAAGCTTCCATTTTTTGTATACTCGACGAACCAAATAAAGAAACAGATGATGCCTTTGTATCTTCCTTGTTTTTATCAATTTCTTTATATGCTTTATCGTAGTAAACAACTAATTCTGCCGTTCTTAAAAGACGTTCACCTTGCACCACTGAAACATCACCCTTAAAAAGCGCTATCCCTTCTTTATCACGTATTTCCAAAGAATCTGCATGAAGTTCTACCGGTTCTTTATCGCTTGATAGACTTATTCCAAAATGGGCCACTTCAGCATATCCTAAAACTGCTCCTCCTCCTAACATTCCCATGCTAAAAGCCAACATCACACCTATCCATCTTTTGTACGATTTCATTATTTCAATTCTTCTGTTTGTATATACACATACTTCTCTTTATAAATATCCTTTAAAGATTTGTATTGATACTGCGTTATTGCTTTTGAAGCACTAAATGCACACCACCATGGAAATATATGTTTTTTCCTTTTTCTCGAATTTGTAAGGCGTTTGCGGCAAGATTCAAACCGGCTTGCTGAATATTAACACGTTGATCTGTTTTTAACTGTCCCTCGGATAAGTTAATACTAGCTGACATAAATTGTACCATCATCCCATCATTCGTCGTAATCGTGAATGGCTTATCCAACTGTAAAAAACCATTAATGTTATCGTAACCCCCCCCTTGTGCGACGAGAAAAACCTGTCGTTGTTGGCCCATAAATGCTCTAGCTGTAATGTTTTGCAACCCAATCATTCCAGCGTGGGTATGATCTTGAAATGCCTTTTCTGCTTTAAGCCAATAAGGTTCATGAGCACGCGTATACCCTTCTAATTTTGGATTGAGCATCGTCAAATTCATCACGCCACTTTCTCCATTATTCAAAGGCATAGAATCAGAAGTAACGGGAACCAAGAAAAACGTAAACCAGCAAAAAACCAGCGCTGAAATCAACGCTAAGAGAGGTAAAAAAATTTTTAATATGCTAATGCGACGCGAATGACGGGATGCTTTTTTTAAAACATCTCCAAAAGATGATTGCGTTGAAAAGACTTCATAATGATTGTGTACGGACATACTCTCCTGATCTCTTAAATCCTCCGCATTTTTAATCTGTATACCCTTTATAGAAGGTATTTTCAAATTTTGTTTCTTGCAATTTGTTTTTTCTTGATTTTATTTTGCTTTTATCCGTTTATATATTGTAATATGCATGGAGTGCACAATTACAAAATTTTTTTGTGTGAAAGTGAGGCTATTGTGGTAAAATCAGAGCTTGTACAAATTATCGCTCGTCATAACCCGCATCTTTTTCAACGGGATGTGGAGAATATTGTAAACGCTATTTTTGAGGAAATTGCAACAGCACTTGCAAATGGCAATCGCGTTGAACTTCGTGGATTTGGAGCTTTTTCTGTAAAAAGCCGTTCAGCCCGTAATGGACGTAACCCACGAACAGGTGAAGCCGTTTCTGTTGAAGAAAAGTGGATTCCTTTTTTTAAAACTGGCAAGGATTTACGCGACCGTCTTAATCAGTGAGAAACTTATGATAATTAAACGTATTCTTCTAACAAGTATCGGTGTGATTCTCGCAGCGGTTTTGATTGTTTTTATCGTGGCTAATCGTCAAATGGTTCCGTTAACCCTTGATCCTTTTCGAGCAAATTCTGAAAGTTTTACTTATCATGCTCCCCTCTTTATATGGCTCTTTATTTTCTTTGGTTTTGGTGTTTTATTAGGAAATCTGATCGGTTGGTTTTCCTATCACAAATACAAAAAAGCTCTCAAAAAAAGTGAAGCTGAGATTGAAAAATTGAAAACATCTATCACAAATCTTGTGTAATGGTATTTAAATGAAATCTTTTCTCTTTAGTATTTTATATTCAGTACAGAGTTAAAAGCGCTCTTTTTCTTTTTTATACATGTTTTAATTGACTTTAGCTTTTTTGCACTTTTACGAAACATTTAAGAGCTTTATAATATATTTTTATACCTCATATACCATGATACAAAACATGCCCGCACAATGCTTTCAATCCTCCCATAACAATAGATATCCGCAGGAAAAGCTGCCCCTTATTTTAGAAACGGGTATAAGCGAAAACTATGCTCTCATTGATTCTGGTCATGGACAAAAATTAGAACGTTATGGAGCTTACCGCATTATTCGACCAGAAGGTCAAGCACTATGGAAACCCGCTTTACCACAAAAACAATGGGCTGATGTTGATGCTATTTTCACAGGAAACCTTGATGAAGAAGGGGTTGGGCGTTGGCATTTTCCTAAAAAGCCACTTGATGAAACATGGGCTCTTGCTTGGAATGGATTGTCTTTTCTAGGCCGTTTTACTTCCTTTCGTCATGTGGGGGTTTTTCCTGAACAAGATGCCCATTGGCGCTCTATGGAAGAACAAATTGTTAAAGCCGAACGCCCTATAAAATTGTTGAATCTTTTTGGCTATACAGGTATTGCCTCTTTGATTGGAGCACGAGCGGGTGCGAATGTTACCCATGTTGATGCTTCTAAAAAAGCCATTGCGTGGGCAAAAGCTAATCAAGAAAGAGCAGGATTACCAGATCATTCTATTCGCTGGATTTGCGATGATGCTATGAAATTTGTCGAGCGTGAACTGCGTCGTAAGAAAAGCTATGATATGATTCTTCTTGATCCCCCTGCTTATGGGCGTGGACCCCATGGTGAAATTTGGCAACTGTTTGATCATTTACCCGCTATGATCACAAATTGTCGTAAACTTCTCTCTGATAAACCGCTCTCTGTTGTCCTTACGGCTTATTCTATTCGTGCTTCCTTCTTTGCACTTCATGCTTTAATGCGTGATGCATTTGTAAATCTTGGTGGTACGGTCGAATCAGGAGAACTCATTTTGCGTGAAGAAGTTGCAGGACGTGCTCTTTCTACTTCTCTTTTTAGCCGTTGGATTGCTTGAATATGTGTAGACCCAAAACTGGTAGAGTGAAAGAAATTACCTCTCTTAGCAACCCCATCATAAAAAATCTTAAAGCACTTAGCCAAAAGAAAAACCGTAATAGAGAAGGTCTTTTCATGGCAGAAGGATTGAAATTGGTCATTGATGCTCTCAATCTTGGCTGGACAATACAGACGCTTATTTTTTCTAAAAGTGAAATCGGTAATGCTACTATCGAAAATACTGCCGCACGTGCTGTAGCCAACGGTGGTTTTGTTATTAAAGCCTCACAAAAGGTTATGGAATCACTTACCCGACGCGATAATCCACAAACAGTTATTGGTATTTTCAAGCAAAAATGGCACTCTTTTGAAATGATAAAAGGGCAGATTAAAGATGTTTACATCGCGCTTGATCGTGTACGTGATCCTGGAAACCTTGGTACCATTATTCGAACCGCTGATGCTGTAGGTGCTAAAGGTGTTATTTTAATTGGCGAGACAACAGACCCTTTCTCGCCTGAAACAGTCCGTGCAACCATGGGATCTATTTTCTCTGTACCACTTTATCGTTTTGATGAAAACGGCTTTTTAAACTGGTCTTCTCACTTTAAAGGTATGATTGTTGGAACACACCTCAAAGGTTCTCTGGATTATCGCACACTTGACTTCAAAAATGGCCCTATTATCCTTTTAATGGGAAATGAAAAACAGGGATTATCAGATCTTCTTACGAATCGGTGTGATAAACTTACGCGTATTCCACAAAGCGGACGAGCAGACTCGCTTAATCTAGCTGTAGCAACAGCTGTTATGCTTTATGAAATCCGTCGCCCCTATTTAATACTGGAACCATGTGAGGAAAAACATGATTCGTAAATCACTCCCTTTTCTTCTCTTGGGCTTGGCTTTTACAGTAGTACTTGATCAAGCTGTCAAATACTGGGTTATGCACAATATGCCTTTAGGAACAGAAATTTCGCTTATTCCTTTTCTTTCCCTTTATCATGTGCGCAATTCTGGCATTGCATTTTCGTTTTTTTCTTCCTTTTCTCAGTGGGGAATCATCGCCATCACGATCATTGTGATTATCTTTCTTCTATGGTTATGGAAAAATACTGAATATAATAAGTCTTTAATGCGCTTTGGCCTTATTCTTATTATTGGGGGAGCCATCGGCAATCTCATTGATCGTATTCGCTTTCATCATGTCACTGATTATATACTTTTTCATATTGATGATATTTTTTATTTTGCTATTTTCAACCTTGCAGATAGTTTTATCACTCTCGGTGTTATTGCCATCCTTATTGAAGAATTGCGTACTTGGATGAAAGCAAGGCGTCATTCCAATAGTACATCTTCTCATTGATATGTTCAGTGCTTTAGAAAACAGAGATTATTGACCATCACAAGTCTGATTACGCATTGATTTCTCTTAATCAATTCTTGTTGCTCGTCATTTCACGTGTTTCTCTTCATGGGACTATAAGATCTTACTTTCTTTCCAACTTTACATTTCTACACTTAGTTAGTGCAAAAGAAATGAACCCAAATAGAATCAATATTTTTTATCCATGTGTCCTACATCACAATTTTTGAGGAGACATTTCACAGCATTTGAAGTTCTGTTTATTTGATTAGAACAATTGCTTTTCGTATGTTTTTTAGTTTTTACAGATATCGCTTTTACAGAGCCTTTCTTAAGTGCTTCGTTTAAAAACTCTCCTTTTTTATTTTATATATTGTTTAATAAAAAACATTTTTTCAACTATTTTCAATGGTGTCTTGTTAAAGCAACATATTGATTATAATATAAATTACCGTTTTTCATATTGAATAAAAGCCCTTACTATCCTAAATCTCTTTTATTTGGAATCTGTTCATGTTGAATCCATTAAAACCATGTCTCTTGTAAGACACAAGCAAGTCAATAATCTTGATTGATTTAATATGAACAGATTTTCAACCAGAGAATCTTGCGATATTCGGAGTATCATTTAGCATTCAAAAAGACAATTTATCATTATACATCAATATATTATATAAAAATCCAATTCAACAGCTCTTATAACCGTGCAAAACAGATGCAATATTGGAGGTTGAAAAGAGTGTGATGATACTTGCCGCTCTTCTCATAAACGCAAAAATAGTGAATATTTTATAAGGGATTGTATTACATAGTTTCTGTGAACAATAGAAAAGTTTTTAAGTCTAGTCTTTTTATCTTGCAAAAATATGGCAAAAAATGGAAATATTTTTTATTAAAATGAACTATTTCCTTACCAATTTGTAAGGTTCCTTCTTCATATAAATCTCTTGTAATTTTTAAATAAATCTCCATAATAAGAGCATATATGCTGGAATTCTGTCAGTGATTCTTAAGGGTTTTTGTATTTGCCCAATTAAGGCTTATACCAAGCTTATCTGTGTAATGACAGAGACACCTTTAAAGCCCTATACCTGACAGAACATATGCTAAAGGATTTTATATTATGGCTAATTTTAAAGATTTACGTTCGGCACCTGCTTCTCATGCCGATGCATCAATTGATCAGGGATTACGCGACTATATGTTGGGTGTCTACAATGCAATGGCCATTGGTTTGCTTATTACAGCTGCTGCCGCTTATGCAATTGTATCATTAGCAACGACAACAGATATGAGCCAAGCAGCAGCTCAAATCAATAGCAGTGTTTATCTAACACCATTTGGAGTAACATTTTATACATCGCCATTCTCTTATATTGTTATGTTTGCACCACTCATAGCAGTCTTATTTCTCAGTTTTAAAATTAATACATTGAGCACAAATGCTGCTCGTAGTCTCTTTTTTGGTTATGCTGCTCTGGTTGGTCTTTCACTGTCTTCAATCGTTTTGCGCTATACGACAGAAAGTGTTGTGCAAACCTTTGTCATTTCCGCCGCAACTTTTGGAGCTCTTTCACTTTATGGATACACAACAAAGCGTGATCTCACAGCAATCGGTTCATTCTTATTCATTGGATTGATCGGCTTGTTGCTTTCCATGATTGTGAACATTTTTCTTGGATCAAGCGCTTTGCAGTTTGCTATCTCTGTGATTGGTGTTTTTATCTTTGCTGGTTTAACAGCCTACGATACCCAGAGCATTAAGTTGATGTATTATGAAGGAGATGAAAGCGATACCAGAGGACGTAAAGTTATTATGGGCGCGCTGAATCTTTATCTTGATTTCATCAATATGTTTGTCTTCTTGCTACAGTTTCTTGGCTCAAACCGTGATTGATTGCAAAAATCATTACTTAATTAAAGAACCTTGTTTCTAAAAGAAACAAGGTTCTTTTGTTTTTAGTGTAAATCTTTACCCTCTGCTTCTTAGAAACTATTCTTTTCGCAAAATGACAAAAATCCCTTATAAGCAAAAATTCCCTTGGTTTACCGGTTTTATCCAACAAAAACTCCATAGCTCCTTTTTAAATACAATTCACAGCCGCTCTCATCATCAATCAAACATCGTCAATCAAAATAGTAATTATGATCTGACCGTTGCTTCCTATAATGTGCATAAATGTGTAGGTGTTGATAAAGTTTTTAATCCTACAAGAATTGTCCGTGTTATTACTGAATTACAAGTTGATATCCTTGCTCTTCAAGAAGCAGATAAACGTTTTGGGGAACGCATCGGTTTGATTAATCTTCAGCTATTAAAAGCTGAAACCGGTTTGATTCCTGTACCTCTTAATACTATGTCACCTCATGGCCATGGTTGGCATGGGAATGCTCTTTTTTTGCGAAAGGGATATGTACATGATACTTTACAAGTCACTCTTCCTAGTATTGAACCACGTGGGGCTGTAATTGTAGAGTTGGAAATGGCAGCAGGCCCTATTCGTATTATTGCGGCTCATTTTGGCTTATTACGTTACTCTCGTAAACAACAAACAAAAATGCTCCTTGAAATTTTCCAAAAACGCCCCCTTATGCCTACACTCCTCATAGGAGATTTTAATGAATGGCGAATGGGAAAAGGCTCATCTTTAAATCATTTTTCTCCCTATTTTGATAGCACTTTTGAAGTTGTACCAAGCTTTCCCTCTCGTTTTCCTTTGTTAGCCCTTGATAGAGTTTTTTCTTTTCCCCACCAATTGGTAACAAGTATTGAAAATCATTATTCACCACTTGCACGCATTGCTTCAGATCATTTGCCTATCAAAGCCTATCTTAATCTTTCCAACGCAATCAATATTCTTAAAAATAAATAAAAAAAATTAATGTGCCTCATCCCAATTTTGAGCCGTCATAACTTTTACTTCAAGCGGTACAGATAAAGATAGAACCGGTATTGTAGCATTTTCCATAATATTTTTAACAACAGTCATGGTTTTTTTACTTTCTTCTTCTGGTACTTCAAAAATCAGTTCATCATGAACTTGCAGCAACATTTTTGCTGATAGTTTTTCTTCTTTTAAAGCATCTCCCATATGTATCATAGCGCGACGAATAATATCTGCTGCAGAACCTTGAATTGGAGCATTGATAGCTGCCCGCTCATTAAGAGAACGAATTTTTACATTCTTTGCTTTTATCTCTGGATAATGGATACGACGTCCAAAAATTGTTTCTACATAACCATTTTCACGTGCAAAGATTTTGGTCTTCTCCATATAATCTTTAATTCCTGGAAATCTTTCAAAATACAGTTGAATATAACGACCCGCTTCTTGGCGTGAAATTCCCAATTGATTGGCTAGTCCAAAAGCTGAAATACCATAAATAATACCAAAATTAATCGCTTTTGCACGCCGTCGTATATCTGAATGCATTCCTTCTATCGCAACACCAAACATTTGTGATGCCGTTATAGCGTGAATATCATGCCCTTTAGCAAAAGCTTCTTTTAATGCTTTTATATCCGCAATATGTGCAAGAATGCGCAACTCAATCTGACTATAATCAGCAGAAAGTAACACATGTCCTTTGGGAGCAATAAAAGCTGTTCGAATTTTACGTCCTTCAGCAGTTCGCACTGGAATATTTTGCAAATTTGGCTCTGATGATGATAACCGACCTGTTGATGTTATTGCCAAAGAATAATTTGTATGAACTCGCCCTGTTTTTGAAAAAATATAAGAAGGCAAGGCATCTGTATAGGTAGATTTTAGCTTTGAAAGTTGACGCCACTCAATAATTTTACGCGGTAAAATATGACCTTCAGCAGCCAACTCTTCTAAGGTCCGTGCAGAAGTTGACCATTGTCCACCCTTAGTTTTAGCGCCTCCAGGCAATCCCATTTTGCCAAAAAGGATATCCCCTAATTGCTTTGGCGAAGCAAGATTAAACTCTTCATCAGCTTGTTTGTAAATTTCCTCTTCTAGAATCAAAGCAGCTTGTGCTAACTCTCCTGAAAGACGCAATAAAATCTGCCTATCAATAAGAATCCCCCGTTCTTCCATTCTTGCAAGAACTTCTACAAGAGGCCGATCAAGACGCTCATAAATTTTTGTCATTCCACGAGCAACAAGTTGCGGTTTCAATACTTGCCAAAGACGTAGCTTTATATCAGCATCTTCCGCCGCATAAAGGGTTGCTTGTTTTAAATCTACTTGTGCAAAAGAAGTAATTTTTTTCCCGTTATGCGTTAAATCTTTATAGGCAATTGGTTTATGCTCAAGCCAACGTTCAGACAAATCATCCATATTATGGGTTAACATTCCAGCATCAAAAGCATATGATAAAAGCATGATGTCGTCAAAAGAGCTTATCATAATGTCATATTGCTTCATCACCAACCAATCATATTTTATATTATGACCAATTTTTAACACCGCTGAATCTTCTAATATCGGTTTTAAAAGTGCTAAAGCTTTTTGGTCCTCAATCTGTGAGGCAATGCGCCCGCCCCTCAAAAGGTCCTCTTCTCCTTCATCAAAATGTTCAAGAGGTATATAAGCTGCTTTTTCCGGCTGTAATGCGAGTGAAAAACCAACAAGCTTTGCTTGCATCGGATCAAGAGATGTTGTTTTAGTATCAAAAGCAAAAAAACCCTGCTCTTGTGCTTGTGATAACCAGTCTTTTAAAATTTCCTCATCAAGAATTGTTGTATAAGCATCTCTTGTAATTTTTTGAGTCAGCGCTTGATCTTTACGTTTTTGTGCAAAAACTTGTGGAGAATTTTCAGAAAAATTATGAAGAGATGCGCGCTCAGTATTCTTGATATAAGAATCATGCCTGATATCAGAATCATTCCTGGGGCTTAGTTTTTCCCATTCAACATCTATATCAAGTGCGTCAATAACAGCTGCATCGCATGTCGTTGCCTCTGCCACGCGACGCGTTAATGTTGAAAACTCCATCGCTTTCAAAAAAGCAATTAAACGTGGACCATCTTGTGGCTCCAAAATAAAATCATCTAAATCATTATCTATAGGAACATCTGTTTTAAGCCTGACAAGTTCACGAGATATTTTAACTTGTTCTCTATAAGCTTGAATGTTTTCACGTCGTTTTGTTTGTTTAATTTCTGTTACGTTTTGCAATAAAAGATCAAGAGAACCAAATTCATTTAACAACTGAGCTGCAGTTTTTGGACCAATGCCTGGAATACCCGGTACATTATCCGTTGAATCTCCAATTAATGCTTGTAAATCAATCATTTTTTCAGGCGCAACACCCCATTTTTCTATAACTTCTGAGATACCTATATGCTTATCTTTCATTCCATCATACAAAGATACATGCGTATTTACGAGTTGCATAAGATCCTTATCAGAAGAAATAATGGTTGTTTTTGCCCCAACCTTTGTTGCCAACTTTGCATAGGTAGCAATTAAATCATCCGCTTCAAAGCCTTCCTTTTCAATACAAGGCAAATTAAAAGCCTTCGTTGCTTGGCGTATTAGCGCAAATTGAGGAATTAGATCTTCAGGAGGTTCAACGCGATTCGCTTTATATTCAGGATAAATTTGTTTCCGAAAAGTATCAGATGAATAATCAAAAATAACAGCAAAATGTGTTGGAACAACACCCGTAGCTGTATTACGAGCATCACAAAGTAATTTCCATAACATATTGCAAAAACCAGCTACTGCTCCTACAGGAAGTCCATCCTTTTTACGTTTTAAAGGCGGCAAAGCATAATAAGCACGAAAAATATAGCCTGATCCGTCAACCAAAAAAAGATGATCTGTTACTTTCATGACAATTTTTTCTCCATTTCAGCTAAAAAAACAAATTACCCTTATATATTTTTTCACTTTGCCTCTAAAAAGCCATTTTTTCTCTTCATAAAACGTGAAGTCGTTGCACTTTATATTAAGTACCTAGAGCTTTTCTTTGCTGTTACAGGATTAATAGCTTTCATTTTGCTCCTCCTATGATAGCTGAGGTACGATGTAGCGACAGGGTCGTTGTGGTGTTCCCCTCCCCACAACGACCGTTTTTTTTGACATCTATATTCTTTAATTTCAATCGTAACTCTTTTAGATAAAAGATGATATTATTCATGAATTTTGAAGTTTTTCCACAGAGCTTTTTCACCCATTTTGTAGATAAAATCAGCGTGTAACTTTTTTTCTTGCGTACTCAATCTTGAAGGTAAAACCTGTGGGCGAATTTTAACGGCATAAGATGTATCTTTATCGTTCTGGATATGTTCATCAATACCCCTTCTGTTATCAAAACCCAATACACCTTGCTTTCCACCGATGAGCTCAATATAAACATCAGCTAGAATCTCTGCATCAAGCAAAGCACCATGAAGAACACGATGGCTGTTATCAATTCCAAAACGTTTGCATAAAATATCAAGAGAATTAGGACCCATAGGAAATTTACGCCGCGCCATAGCCAATGTATCAAGAATATTATCAATACTGATAAGCGGTTTGTTGACGCGTTTTAATTCTGCATTAATAAAACCAATATCAAAACTCGCATTATGCGCAATCATTGTCGCGTCTTTGATAAATTCCAAAAATTCATCAACAATATCACTAAAACTTTTCTCGTTTTTCAAGCGTTCATTGGTTAATCCGTGAATTGCTACAACTTCATCAGGAATAATAACGCCTTCAGGGTTTAAATAAACATGAAATTGGCGTCCTGTGAGATAACGATCAACCATTTCTACACAACCAATTTCGATTATGCGATCTTTCTCTTTATCTAAACCTGTTGTTTCTGTATCAAAAATAATTTCACGCATGATTTTAATTCTTTAGCAATTTTTTTATCACATCAAAAACCTGTTGACGGGTATTTTCTAAATCTTTCCCTGTATCAATAATAAAATCAGCACGTTCTCGTTTTTTTTCATCTGGCATTTGTTGAGCATTGATAAAGGCAAATTTTTTCTCATTCATACCTTGGCGAATCATGACACGTTCTTTTTGTATTTCTGGTGGAGCAGAAACAACAATAACGCTATCCACACGACTTTCACCATTTTTTTCAAACAAAAGTGGAATATCAAGAATAACTAATTTTTTCCCTTGTTCACGCGCTATATCAATAAATTCCCTTTCTTTTTCTTGCACCAAAGGATGAATTATTTTTTCTAATGTTTGTAATTTTTCCTTATCATCAATCAAAATTTCAGAAAGTTTCAAACGATTAACTTCACCGTTTTCAACAACACCAGGAAAAATACGCTCTATGAATGACAAAGCTGGCTCACTTTTATAAAGCTGTTTTACTGCTTCATCAGCACTAAAAACAGAAATACCCGCTTGCTTGAAAAAATCAGCAACTGTTGATTTTCCCATAGCAATTGATCCCGTTAATCCTACGATCTTCATTCTCTTTTTTCACTCATATCCTCTAAAATGGCTGTCCGTAACGCTTTTGTCACCTGTGGTCTTATTCCAAACCACTGTTCAAACCCTATAACAGCCTGATGTAGAAGCATCCCAAGCCCATCAACCGTCTTGAGATCACAAGCCTTTGCCTGTTGTAAAAAAGGAGTTATCAATGGTGTATAAATAATATCTGTTACTAACGCCGTTTTTTTTGCTTTATGAAAATCGCAAAAAAAAGAATCACTTTTTTCTTCTGGAATTTTTATGCCAATAGATGTTGTATTAACAATCAAATCAACTTGATGAAGTATTTCATGGATTTTATACCAATCGTAAACTTTAATGATTTTTCCAAAATGCTGAGCTAAATTATCAGCACGTTGTTTTGTACGGTTAATTAAATAAATCTGTTCAAATCCGCGTTTTTTTAAGGCATATATGATAGCGCGTGCGGCACCACCTGCTCCAAAAACAAGAGCTGTTTCCCCTCCCCAATCAGATGCAAAATCATCAAGATTAGCGCTAAAACCATAGGCATCGCTATTCGTGGCACAAAGCTTATCTCCTTCATACCAAAGTGTATTAACAGCACCAATCATTGTTGCTCTCTCATCTTTATAATCTGCTAAACGAAAAGCTTCCTGTTTATAAGGTAAAGTAACATTTCCTCCACAAAAGCCTATTTTTTGTAAAGACGCAATAAAATGACTGAACTCTTCAGATGTTACTTCTTGTGCAAGATATTCTCCTTGTAAACCATATTGTTTAAGCCAAAAATTGTGAATTTTTGGCGATTTTGAATGATGAATTGGAGAACCAACAACAAAAGCACGCGGATAATTTGTTTTTTTTATTGTTAAGTCAACCATTAATAATTCCTAAGTGGCGCAGTTTTATGAGTAGAGGCAGCAAAGGTAAACCAACAATGGTAAAAAAATCTCCTTCAATTTTTTCAAAGAGATGAATTCCTTCTCCTTCAATTTGATATACTCCCACGCTGTTTAAAACATCTTTTCCTACGCGTGCTAAATAACGTTCAATAAATTCTGATGAGAGTAAACGGACGGACATATGTGCACTAAAAGCTTCAACCCAAATTTTTTGACCATTTTTAAATAAAGCTACCGCACTATGAAGAGAATGGGCTTTTCCTGATAACTTACATAAACGTTGATGTGCTTCTTTAATATTTGTTGCTTTGTGAAAAACTTGACCTTCCAAATCAAGAACTTGATCACAACCAATAACGAAAGCATCAGGAAAACGATCTGAAACATTTTTTGCTTTTGCACTCGCAAGAAAACAGCTGAGTTCTTTAGGTGTTTTTTCTTTTGCTTTTTTTTCTACTTCTCTTTCATCAAAAGAAGCTCCTTCAATGGAAAAATTTAAGCCTGCTTTTTTTAATAATTTTGCACGATAAAAACTAAGAGATGCTAATATTAAAGTATCTGCGTTCATGAGAATTTTCTCTCATTTCCTTCACGAAATCGTGATAACAGTTCAAATATTGCAGCAGCAGTTTCTTCAATAGAACGTCTTGTGACATCAATAATAGGCCAACCAAAACGTTCGCAAATGCGTTTTGCATAGATTAATTCTTCAGCTATGTTGATACGATTTGTATAATTATCAAGAGCAAAACTTTCTCCCAAATCTCGATTTTGGCGGATATGTGAGATTCTTTCAGCTGAAGCAATTAAACCAATAATTAAAGAATTTTTTACCTCTAAAAGAGATTCTGGCAAATCAATATTAGGAATAAGAGGAATATTAGCCGTTTTTATTCCGCGATTTGCTAAATAGATACTTGTTGGCGTTTTAGAGGTTCTTGAAATTCCCACAAGGATCACATCTGCTTCGGATAAGCTACTGGAAGACTGCCCATCGTCATGCTCTATTGTAAAATCCAGTGCCTCAATACGGCGAAAATAATCTGCATTAAGATCATGTTGTGCGCTCGCACGTAAATGTGTTGGCATTCCAAGGTAAGACTGAAAAGCATTTAAAACAGGATGCAATATATCAATACAGGGAACTTTCATTTCTTTACACCTTTTTTGAAGGAGAAGTTTAAATTCTTCATCAATCATTGTGTAAAGAACAATACCTGGCTCTTGTTGTATTTCATTAAGAGCTTTCTGTAACTGTATTCTATTACGAATCATAGGATAGATATGCTCTGTTGCCTGAATCATTGCATATTGCGATGCTACAGCTCTTCCAACAGAAATTAATGTTTCTCCTGTTGCATCAGAAAGCATGTGTAAATGAAAGAATTTTTTTTCTTTTGTCACAAAAATTTTAACTCCTTGTTAAGACATGTGTATATATCCTCACCGTTTTTTATAAAACTAAAATTTATGAAAAATTCTCCTTTTTTATGCACAAATTAAATGCTTGTGATAATTTAATCCCTCTTATAAAAAAAGAGGGGATAATATCTTTAAGATAGTGATATTTTTATTCTTTTTTCAGTTCCTTTTGTGGATAAAATTGAGGATAAATAATAATCCACACTAAACACAGTTATAAATAAGAATAATCCTTTCTTTAATATAAATTTATTAATATAAATTTCTGTAAAAAATACTTTTGAATAGCATTTCATTAATGCTATAATTCTAAATCACATTTTTGTTATTAAAATAATTAAATACTATTTGGATTTTATATTTTTTCAAGTTTTTCATATAATTACTTAATATTACAGGAACAAATTTCATATAAATGGTACTTGCAGATTAAAAAAATTGAGTGTAGGATATTTTTTCTTAATAATATTTCACTCATAAATTTCCATAAATTATTTAGAACAATCTTCTCCTTAATTACAAAGAGCATATTTCATGCAAAAAATGAAACTACAAGAACTTAAAAGCAAAAATCCCGTTGAGCTTGTTTCTTTTGCTGAAACATTAGAAGTTGAAAATGCCTCCCTTATGCGCAAACAAGAATTAATGTTTGCTATCTTGAAAAAACTTGCTCTACAAGACGTTGAAATTATAGGAGAAGGTGTTGTTGAAGTTTTACAAGACGGATTTGGATTTTTGAGATCTGCTGATGCTAATTATCTTCCTGGTCCTGATGATATTTATCTTTCACCTGCACAAATACAGTCGTTTTCTTTAAAAACAGGCGATACAATTGAAGGACCCATACGCAGTCCAAAAGAGGGAGAACGTTATTTTGCTCTCCTTAAAATTAATACAATTAATTTCGAAAAACCTGAAAAGATTCGTTATAAAATCCACTTTGATAATCTTACTCCTCTTTATTCAAATGAACGTTTCCAAATGGAAATACAAGATCCTACAGAGAAAGATATGTCATCACGCGTGATTGATTTGATATCTCCATTGGGAAAAGGACAAAGAGGGTTAATTGTAGCTCCTCCTCGAACGGGAAAAACAGTTTTACTTCAAAATATTGCTCATTCTATTACCACTAATCATCCTGAATGCTATCTCATTGTTCTTTTAATAGATGAACGACCAGAAGAAGTTACTGATATGCAGCGTTCAGTAAAAGGAGAAGTGGTTTCTTCTACTTTTGATGAACCAGCAATACGTCACGTACAAGTGGCAGAAATGGTCATTGAAAAAGCCAAACGTCTCGTTGAATATGGGCGTGATGTTGTTATTCTTCTCGATTCTATTACACGTCTTGGACGTGCATATAATACAGTTGTTCCTTCTTCGGGTAAAGTTTTAACAGGTGGTGTGGATGCAAATGCCCTCCAGCGTCCAAAACGTTTTTTTGGTGCAGCACGTAATATTGAAGAAGGCGGATCTTTAACTATTATTGCAACGGCTTTGATTGATACAGGAAGTCGTATGGATGAGGTTATTTTTGAAGAATTTAAAGGAACAGGTAATTCGGAAATTGTTCTTGATCGAAAAGTTGCTGATAAACGTATTTTCCCTGCTATGGATATTTTAAAGTCAGGAACGCGTAAAGAAGAACTTCTGGTAGAACGACAAGATTTACACAAAATTTTTGTTCTTCGTCGTATTTTAGCATCTATGAATGTAACAGATGCAATTGAATTTTTGATTGATAAATTAAAGCAAACAAAAAATAATAGTGAATTTTTTGATTCAATGAATACGTAGAGTTATTAAAGTTTTTATTAGGATAAAACCTGTGGATACAATCTTTGCTGTTTCGAGTGGATTGTTACCTTCAGGGGTTGCAGTCATTCGGCTTTCTGGTCCTCATGTTGTGGATATAGTTAAAACGCTTTGTGGTCGTTTACCTAAAGCACGTTTTATGCATTATGGAAATCTTACTGCTCGTGATGGTAGTTTTTTAGATTCTGGTTTAACTGTTTTTTTTCCTTCTCCTCATAGTTTTACGGGGGAAGATTGTGCAGAATTCCATTTACATGGAGGAAAAGCAGTAGTTAATCGTTTTCTCGATGAATTGTCGACATTTTCTGGATGCCGTATTGCAGAGGCAGGTGAATTTTCACGTCGTGCTTTTATGGAAGGAAAATTAGATCTTGTTCAAGCAGAAGGTCTTGCTGATTTAATAGAAGCAGAAACGGAAAGCCAACGGCGTTTAGCTGTTATGGGTACAAGTGGACATTTAACGACGCTTTATCGTGATTGGCGTCATAAGCTTATGAAGGCGCGTGCTTTTATTGAGGCAGAACTTGATTTTGTTGATGAAGCAGATATTCCCAACGCAATATCTGATAAAGTTTGGAAAGATGTTGATGATCTTTGTACTTCTATTCGGGAATATATTACTGAAGGAGAACGTGCGAGTATTTTACGTGATGGATTAAAAATTGTTATTGCTGGTGCTCCAAATTCTGGAAAATCAAGCATTATGAATCGTCTTTCAGGAAGATCTGTTGCTATTGTAACGGAAGAAGCAGGAACAACCCGTGATGCTTTAGAAATGAGAATTATTCTTGGTGGTTTACCTATTTTTTTAACAGATACTGCTGGTTTTAGAAAAACAGAAAATAAAATAGAACAGATGGGAATAGAAGTTGCTAAACAGCATGTTATGGAAGCTGATTTGGTTATTTTGGTTTATGATATAGGAAATCCTACGCAAGTTGATTTACCAGAAACATCGGCTGAAATATGGTGTGTTGGCAATAAGCTTGATCTTTATGAAAAAAGTGATCAGCGTTGGTCTATACAATTTTCCGCATTAACTGGTTTAAATTTTGATTATTTTATAAAAGAACTTGAATCATTTTGTCATTATCGTGCTTCTGAAATTGGAAATATTGTTCCAGCACGTAAAAGGCAACTTCAATTATTAAAGCAGGCTGTTAAAGAGATTGAATTTTCTCTTAATTATCATTCTCTTGATCTCAGTTTACGTGCAGAACATCTCCGTTGTGCAAGTGATTTTCTTGGGAAAATTACAGGAGATATTGATGTTGAAGATTTGCTTGATATTATTTTTTCAGAATTTTGTGTTGGTAAATAATGATTCACGTGAAACATTGATTATTTCATAGACAGATTATAAAGATTATGTAATTTATATCCTGTTTCACGTGAAACCTTATAATATTTTCTACGGAATGAATTAAATGCAATCATATGATGTTGTTATTGTTGGTGGTGGTCATGCTGGCTGTGAAGCGTCTTCAGCTTCAGCACGTGTAGGAGCCAAAACAGCGCTTGTTACACATAAAATATCAGCACTGGGAACAATGTCGTGTAATCCTGCTATTGGTGGACTTGGAAAAGGGCATCTAGTTCGTGAAATAGATGCGTTAGATGGTCTTATGGGAAGAGCAGCAGATGCTGCTGGAATTCAGTTTAGACTACTTAATAGACGTAAAGGACCGGCAGTAAGAGGACCACGGACACAGGCAGATAGACAACTTTATAAAAAAGCAATTCAAAAATTATTAAAAGAACAAGAAAATCTTACTCTTATTGAGGATGAAGTTATTGATCTGGTTGTTAAAGATAATTGTGTATCAGGTGTTATTTTAAAAAAACAAGGAACAATTTTTTCTGGTGCTGTTGTTTTAACAACAGGTACATTTTTAAATGGCTTTATTCATATTGGTAATAAAACATGGGCTGCTGGTCGTATGGGAGATCAGTCAAGTGTAAAACTTGCTGAACATTTGAAAAAATATCATATAAAACTTGGACGATTAAAAACAGGAACCCCTGCTCGTTTGAGTAAAAAAACAATTGCTTGGGAAGCTCTCAAAAAACAACAAGCAGATGAAAATCCCATACCCTTTTCTCTTTTAACAGAGAAAATTGAACAACCACAAATTGAATGTGCAATAACACGTACAAATGAGAAAACACATCAAATTATTCGCGAGAATATTTATCGCTCTGCTTTATATTCTGGAAATATTGAAGGGTTAGGACCACGTTATTGTCCTTCTGTTGAAGATAAAATTGTGAAATTTGGAGAACGTGATGGACATCAGATCTTTCTGGAACCAGAAGGATTAAATGATGATACTGTTTATCCAAATGGTCTTTCTACTTCTCTTCCTGAAGATGTACAAATTTCTCTATTGAAAACCATTGAAGGATTGGAAAATTCTATAGTTTTGCAACCTGGTTATGCTATTGAATATGATTTTGTTAATCCACAACAATTAACGAGAAACTTAGAATTACGTTCTTTACCGGGTTTGTTCTTAGCAGGCCAAATTAATGGTACAACAGGATATGAGGAAGCAGCAGCACAAGGACTTTTAGCTGGATTAAATGCTGCACGTAAAGTAGGTAAATTAGATGAAATACTTATAAGTCGTTCTACTGCTTATATTGGTGTTATGATTGATGATTTGGTTTCACGTGGTGTTTGTGAACCTTATAGGATGTTTACATCACGTGCTGAATTTCGTTTATCTTTACGATCTGATAATGCTGATACGCGTTTAACACCTTTGGCACAAAAATGGGGTATTGTGAGTAAAATACGTTGGGAATGTTATCAGAAAAAACAACAACGGCTTGATCAAGCACGATCAATATGTCAAAATCTTTTTTTAACACCCAATGAAGCTTCTGCTCATGGATTACATGTTAATCATGATGGAATTCGGCGTTCGGCTTATGATTTTCTTGCTTATCCTCATATGACCTTAGAGCGTCTTTCAAATTTTTGGCCACAATTACAAACAATTGATTCTAAAACAGCAGAATCTTTAGAAATTGAAGCACAATATGCGGTTTATTTAGATAAACAAGCACAAGATATTGCCTCTCTTCAGAGAGATGAGCGTTTAGAAATTCCTTCTTCTCTTGATGTTCAGGCAATTTCAGGTCTTTCAAATGAACTTAAATCAAAAATTCAAGAAGTGTCGCCGCGTTCAATTGCTGATGCACAAAAAATTGATGGCATGACACCCGCCGCGTTATCACTTATTATTACACATATTCAACGTCAACGACGTGAAAAGGCTAAAACAGCTTAATGAATTTTTCTACAGAAAAAAAATATCAACAATTATTAAATATTGTTCCTTCTGTTTCACGTGAAACGATGGAAAATTTAATTCAGTTTGAGTCTTTAATACTTCAGTGGAATGCACATATTAATTTGATATCTGCTACAACTATACCAGATCTATGGACACGACATATTCTAGATTCAGCACAAATTTTTCCTTTGTATGCTCATTCTTTACATTGGTGTGATTTAGGATCAGGAGGAGGTTTTCCTGCAATTGTGATTGCTATCTTTTTGAAAGAAAAAAAAACAGCACATATTAATCTTGTTGAAAGTAATGGGAAAAAAGTTGCTTTTTTGCGAACAGTTATTGCTCAACTTAATCTTCCAGCAACGGTTTATCACGCTAGAATTGAAGATATATATCAAAAAATTCCCATATCTGATATTATAACGGCACGGGGATTAGCGCCGCTTGATACTCTTTTACAACTCATTTTTCCTTTATTAACAGAAAAAACAATAGCTCTTTTGCAAAAAGGTCGGGATTACGCTACAGAAATAAAAAATGCCTCTGCCAATTGGCACTTTGATCTGTTAAAACATAAAAGTAAAGTTGATGAAAATTCTGTTATTTTGGAAATTTCTCATATTCGATCATATAGAGGGTAGAGCAAAATGAGCGAAACACGAATTATCGCTATTGCAAACCAAAAGGGTGGAGTCGGAAAAACAACCACAGCAATTAATCTTGCTACAGCTTTAGCGGCTATTGGTGAAAATGTCCTTATTATGGATGTTGATCCACAAGGTAATGCTAGTACAGGTTTAGGGATTGATCGTAATAGCCGTCCTTTATCTTCTTATGATGTTTTGGTTTCGGGCGTTTCAATTACACAGGCGGCTTTAAAAACAGCCGTACCCAATCTTTATATAGTTCCCTCTACACTTGATCTCTTAGGTGTGGAAATGGAAATTTCTTCATCAAAAGATCGCATACAACGCTTACGTAAAGCTCTCTATGATGATCCGGAAATGGAAAAAAAATTCAATTATATTTTAATTGATTGTCCTCCCTCCCTTAATCTTTTAACACTTAATGCTATGGGGGCTGCGGATTCTGTTTTAGTGCCTATGCAGTGTGAATTTTTAGCACTTGAAGGTTTAAGTCAATTACTTGAAACAGTAAAACAAGTGCGATCCGTACTTAATCCATCTTTAGAGATCCAAGGTATTGTTCTAACAATGTATGATGGACGTAATAACCTTTCAAATCAAGTTGTTGAAGATGTACGTTCTTTTATGGGAGATAAAGTTTATCGTACTGTTATTCCACGAAATGTAAGAGTATCAGAAGCGCCTTCTTTTGGCAAACCTGTATTGCTTTATGATCTTAAATGTGCTGGGAGCCAAGCTTATTTGCGTCTAGCATCAGAAATGATTCAACGTGAAAAACAAGCACGTGCTGCTGCTTAAAAATGTAAAATTTTTTGTAAGAAAACTCAAAGAGCAAAATTATGAACGATGATCTATCAAAAAAAAGACTAGGACGTGGATTAGCGGCATTGATTGGAGATATCAATTTAAACAACAATATTGCACGTTCATCAAGCTTTGATAAATTAAATGAATCCGGTAGTCTTTCTGAGCGATTTATTTCTATTGAATCTATTTCATGTAATCCTCACAATCCTCGGCGTCATTTTACTGAAACAGAGCTTGATAATTTGACACAATCAATTCGTCAACACGGTGTGGTTCAACCGGTTATTGTGAGGCCTTTAAGAGATCATCCTCATCGGTTTGAATTGATTGCGGGTGAACGGCGCTGGCGTGCAGCACAACGTGCAAATTTAAGTCAATTACCCGTTATTATTCGTGATGTGGACGATAAAACGGCTTTGGAATTGGCAATTATTGAAAATGTTCAACGTGCAGATCTTAATCCTATCGAAGAAGCAAAGGGATATGAGATGCTTCTAAATGAACATGATTATACGCAAGTAGATTTAGCGCAAGTTATAGGAAAAAGTCGTAGTCATGTTGCAAATACGCTTCGTTTGTTAAAACTTCCAGAAAAAGTACAACAATTCTTAACTGATGGACAACTTTCTGCAGGTCATGCACGTTGTCTTATAACCGTTGATGATCCACAAAATTTAGCTGAGAAAATTATTCGTGAAGGGCTTTCAGTACGTCAAACAGAAATACTTGCATATGAGCAAGCTAATCCTAAAACTAAAAAGCGTACCAATACGGAGAAAGATGCTGAAACAAAATCTTTAGAAAAATTACTTGCAGATGTGATAGGAATGAAAGTTATTATTCGACATGGTAAAAAAGGTGGAGATTTAAAAATACATTACTCTTCATTAGAACAATTAGATGAAATTTGTCGGCGTTTACAAAGTTAATCAATTGTTCTAAAAATTTTTTTAACAGTTATCTTTTAAAATTTTTATTATTCTATACATATGCTCTTTAGCAAATTCTATATTGCTTGGAGGTAAAAAGTTTTTTTCATAAGTAGAATTTCCTTCATCAGTAAGTACATACAATGTCGCTTGAAGTGCTAGGTGAGCAATAACAAACTCTTTCGGTGTTATATTATTTTCTTTTAAAATATTCACAAGTTTTGGATTATTAGAAATATAGGCAGCGTATTTTTCAATATTATCATTATAATTATTGAAATCACTTTTTTTATTTGTTTGTTCTGGTTCTGAAGATAAATTTTTACATTCTATTTTTATTTTTTCCAGCTTTAAAAGAAGATCTTCCGTTAAGGGATAATTTGCAATGAAAGGCGGTATAAAAGAAAGATCATCTATTTCTTGTTTTTTTTCTTGAGCGTATGATGCAAAAGGAAAAATGAAGAAAAAGCACAATAGAAGTTTAAACATGACTAAAAATTATCCTTTCTTCTTCGAATTTCAGCAAAGACTTCTTCATCTGTTTCCTCTTCCATTACAAGGTTTCTTCGCAACACACTATCATCCCAGCGGAGAAAGGGATTGGTGGCTTTTTCTTGCCCTAAGGTTACTGGTAAAGTCATAGCGTTTTTTGCACGTAGCAAAAAAACTTCTTCTATTCTTTGGTGGAGTTTTTTATTATGTGGGTCAATTGTTAGTGCGAAAAGAGCGTTATTTTTTGTATATTCATGTCCACAATAAAGAAGTGTTTCATCAGGAAGTTTACGAAGTTTTTTTAAAGAATTCAGCATTTGTGTTGGTGTTCCTTCGAAAAGACGTCCACAGCCCAATGAAAAAAGTGTATCTCCAGCAAAGAGTAAATTCTTTTCAGGAAAATAGTAAGATAATGCGCCTAGAGTATGACCAGGTGTTGAAAGAGCTAAAAGAAGATGTGAGCCAAAAGAAAAACTTTCATCAGGTTGAAGTGTTTTATCAAGATGATTGATCTTTTCTTTTTCTGCTTCTGGTCCGATAACCGTAGCGTTGTAAACTTGTTTTAATTCTGATAGGGCTTCTACATGGTCGTGATGATGATGAGTTACAAAAATAGTGTTAAGTGTCCAATTGCGGCGCTTTAAGGCATTGTGAATCGCTTTGCCTTCAGGAGCATCTATTGCAGCTGTCATACCACTTTTTTCATCATGAAGGAGTACACCGAAATTGTCTTCTCGACAAATAAACTGTTCAATCAACATATTTTTTCTCGTGAACAGTGTTTGGCGATGAATCTATAAAATAATCGGTAGTGATGATTTTTTTAAGAATCAGATTTGTCCTCTTCTGTAAAAAGTCCTTTTGAATGTTTTATAATTATAGGCATTTGGGTAAGCATGAAAAGGACTGTTATAGGCATGACGCCAAATACTTTGAAACTTGTCCAGAAATTATCGCTAAAATTACGCCAAATTATTTCATTCAAAATGGCAAGAAAAATGAAAAAAAACGCCCAACGATAGGTAAGTTTTTGCCAACCTAAATCATCAAGTTTTAAGGTAGAATCAAGAGCATAACGTAAAAGTGGTTTTTTAAAAAACATCCCACCAAAAAGTATAAAAGCAAATAAGCTATTAATGATTGTTGGTTTCATTTTTATGAAAGTTTCATTATGAAGCCAGAGAGTTAGAAAGCCAAAAACTAAAACAAATATTCCTGAAATAAGAGGCATAATAGGAATTTGTCTTGCAAGGATCCATGATAAGCTTAGGGAAATAATAATAGCCACCATAAAAATAGCTGTTGCAGGGAAAATAGGCTTACTAAAATTTTGAAAAAATCCAATGTTTTTTATCAGCCATTCTCCCTTATAATTGGCAAAAAAGAAGGCAACTAATGGACCCATTTCCAAAAAAAACTTAAGTGTTGGTGAGAGAGAATTTTTATTATTATTATTCATCTTTTTTTCAGAATTATTGTGTAAATTAAGATTAGATAAAGGCTGTTTCATGCGTGTTTTCCTGCAATAGTTTCGGCAAAGTCAGAAGCAGAAAAGGGTTGAAGATCTTCAATATCTTCTCCTATACCGATAAAATAAACGGGTAATTTATATTTTGCTGCGATAGCGACAAGAATTCCTCCTCGTGCAGTCCCATCTAGCTTTGTCATAACTAAACCATTAACACCAGCAATATCACGGAAAATGTCCACTTGGTTGAGTGCATTTTGTCCGGTTGTTGCATCAAGAGTTTGAAGGATTGTGTGGGGTGCTTGGGGGGTGTGTTTTTTTAAAACACGAATAATTTTTGCCAACTCATCCATTAATTCAGATTTATTTTGTAAACGCCCTGCTGTATCAATAATTAATACATCACTGTTTGTTTTTTTTGCTTTTTCATAAGCATCAAATGCTAAGCTGGCGGCATCTGCACCCAATTTTGTCGAAATAACAGGAGAATTGGTACGTTCACCCCAAATTTGTAGTTGCTCAATAGCGGCGGCTCGGAAAGTATCACCAGCTGCCAGCATAACTTTTAATCCTCCTTCTTTTAATTTGGCTGAAAGTTTTCCAATAGTTGTCGTTTTTCCAGTGCCATTTACACCTACCAGCAAAATAACATGAGGTTTATGGCTGAGATCAAGTTCTAATGGTATTGCAACAGGTTCCAGAACTTTTTTGACTTCATCAGCTACAATAGTATGAATGTCATCTGGGGAGAGGTTTTTTCCGTAACGACTGGAAGCTAAAGTATTTGTGATACGTGTTGCCGTCTCTACACCTATGTCAGCTTGGATAAGAATATCTTCGAGCTCTTGCAATGTATCTTCATCAAGTTTTCTTTTAACAAAGAGATCGCCAATTGATCCGCTTAGGCGTTGTGAAGAAAGGGATAGGCCTTTTTTAAGGCGCCCAAACCACGCTGTCTTTTTTTGTTCAACAGAAGGTTCAGATAAAATTTCTTCATTCTTTTTTTCACGGATGTTGTCTGTGACAATAATTTTACCAGAAAAGGGAATTTTATCAGAATGGGATTCTAGAAATGGAGATTTTTCATCATATTTTGTAAGTATTGACTCTGGATTTTTTGTCTTTTCATTATTTTCTTCTATTATATCGCTTTTATCAGGAATAGAAATTTGTTGTTCTATTTCTTGCTCTTGAGATTTGTTAAAAGAGAATATTTTTTTTATAAAAGATTTAGTCATAAGAATTCTCCTGCTCAAGCAGCGTTTAATTTTGGAGGGACAGCAATCAATTTATCGCCATCATGATCAACGATAAGGGCTTGAACAATTGTTCCTGCTTTTGCACCTTTAACTTGTACAAGAGTATAATCTTCTGTTCGTCCGATTTCATCTTTTTCAACGAGAATTGTTTGTAGACTGTTTTGTAAATGAGCAAGATGCTTTTGGTAAGCCATATCACCTGCTTTACGCAATTTTTCAGCACGCAGCTTAACTATTTTACGGTTGATTTGTGGCATACGTGCGGCAGGTGTTCCTTCTCTTGGACTAAAGGGGAAGACATGGAGATGGGTTAAATTACAGTCTTTGATTAAGGCAAGACTATTTTGAAACATCTCTTCTGTTTCTGTAGGAAAACCAGCAATTAAGTCGGCACCATAAACCATTGTAGAACGTTTGGCACGCAATTCTTGGCAAAATTGAATGGCATGTTCGCGCAGATGACGCCGTTTCATCCGTTTTAAAATCATATTATCACCTGCTTGCAAAGATAAATGCAAATGGGGCATGATTCTTGTTTCATAAGCTAAAAGATTTATGAGTTCTTCGTCTGCTTCAATAGAGTCAATAGATGAGAGGCGTAATCGGGCTAAGTCAGGGACATGATGCAAAATAGCTGAAGTTAATTTTCCTAGAGTAGCTTTTCCAGGAAGATCGTGGCCATAACTTGTAAGGTCAACACCTGTAAGGACCACTTCTTGGATACCCCCACCTATCAGCTTTTTAATTTGTTCTATGACAGCACCCATGGGAACTGAACGAGATGGTCCTCGTCCATAAGGAATAATGCAAAATGTACAGCGGTGATCGCATCCGTTTTGTACCTGTACAAAAGCGCGGGTGCGCTCTTGCATTGCACTGACCATATGTGGAGCAATTTTTTGTACTTCCATAATGTCATTGATATGCACCTTTTCAGAATGATTAATACCAAAATCAGGAAGTTGACGATAAGAATGAGCGTGAAGTTTATCTTCGTTTCCTAAAACAATATCTACTTCTGTCATTGAGGCAAAATTTTGTGCTTCTGTTTGGGCTGCACACCCTGTTACAATGATACGCGCATGAGGATTTTCACGTCTTGCTTTGCGGATAGCTTGTTTTGCTTGTCGTACGGCTTCGGCAGTGACAGCACAGGTATTAAAGATAATAGCACCATCTTTAAGCTGATCTAGCCCTGAAGAAGTACTTTCTTTGCGAATGATTTCCGATTCGTAGCTATTAAGTCGACAACCAAAAGTTACAATTTCTATTGCCATCAGGAGTGATCCTTTTTGTAGCACCCTGTTAAAGGGCTTAAAAAACCACTAAAGTGATATTTAATTGGTCCTGTCATGATAATATGATCGTCTTCTCGGTAAAAAATATTAAGTGTTCCCTTTGGTAAATTTACATCAACATGGCGCTCTGTAAGTCCACGACGATAAGCAGCCACTGCACTTGCACAAGCAGCACTCCCACATGCTTGTGTTAATCCTGCCCCTCGCTCCCATGTACGTAAATTTAGACTTTTCTTTGACGTTATGCAAGCAATGGAAATATTGCACCGTTCGGGAAACAGGGGATCATGTTCAAGTTTTGGCCCATATTTTTCTAATGGAATATGTTGAATATCATTTTCAACAAAAAAGATAGCATGGAGATTGCCAATGGATATGAGACAAGCGTCTTTTAGGGGACCAGCCATAATTTCTACGTGATTGGTATCAACTATTTCACGTGAAACAGGCATCTCTTTTGCATTGAAATTTGGGCATCCCATATCAACAGAAATGAGATTATCGGTTTGGTATTTTCCTTCAATAATTCCAGCGGGAGTTTCTAAATGAAATTTTTCACCAAAATTGTGATCTTTAAGCCATGCGATGACACAGCGGGTACCATTGCCACAAGCTTTAGCCATTGATCCGTCGGCATTCCATATTTCTATGCGGAAGTCGGTTTTTTTCTGGGTTGGTGTGTGGATAGCCATGATTTGATCAAAATGCATTTCAGGATCTGCCGACAAAGCAAGGATTGCTTGTGGTGTAAGAGCGTATGTGCTTTCACGCATATCAACAACAATAATTTGATTTCCAAGACCGTCCATTTTGCTAAATGGCGTTTTCATGAAACTTCTCTATTTCTAATGATTACTTATAAAAAGATATATGACTGAAAATATTATAAATTTCTAGTGTTTAATAAATATAAAATTGGGCACATAAATTATTTCTTTTAAAATAAGTGATTTTAACCTGTTTTTTTTAATTTGTTAATTTATCTTTGTAACTATAACAAATATTCGCTTAATTTTTTTGTGAACTTATTTATTGTCGTGGGAGAGAGTACAGACATGGCGTTTTCAAAAGTTTCGTTTTTCGTTGCACTATCAACTGTAATGTTTTTAGGGGGATGTTCAACAACACGGTTTGATGGTAATGACGATGGTAACGCATTAGAAGTTTTTTATCCATCTCAACAAATGACAATATTAGAAGCGTCTGATCTGTCGTCTACTTCTTCGTCGATATCTGAAGATGCAAACGCTCCGATGTATGAAAAAGGAGATTCTCAGAGCGATGGACGAATGGCTAGTCTCGAATTGCCAAGTAATGCTACTGATTTATTTCCTGCAAGTGTTGCTGGGGTGTGGAATCTTTCTATGGGAGGAAAAGTTTGCCGGATTGCAACTCCACAAACAAAGTTTGGACAAGGGTACCGTGCTGGTCCTTTACACTGTCCAGGAATTGCTTCCCAAGTGAGATCGTGGGCTGTTAAAGGAAAAAGATTATATTTTTATAATAACTCTGGACGTGTTATCCTCGTTCTTTATTCTTCAAATGTTGATCGTTTTGAGGGACGTACACTTGATGATCATCCCGTTATTTTAAGTCGTTAAATCATTTTTGATCGTTTATGACAAACTAAACTAGACGGACAGATTCTTGAAAAGTATTTGTATTTTTCATTGAGGTCGGTTTGAAAAAGGTTTTTTGGATGATTCTCGTTTCAACACGTTATAAGGAGCTTGTCGCTAAAGGAGAGGTTTGTTTTGATCCCGCTCAATTAGCTATAACAGAATATTTTGATCATTTATTAAAAAAAATTGCGGAACAAAATATCTCTCATTCTTTGCCTTGGATATTTTGCTCTTTCTTTAACAGAATATTTAAAAGGAAAAAACAAAATATTTCTTGCGTTGTAAAACAAGGAGATGAAACAGTTTTTTTTCAGGGACTGTATATTTATGGTGAAGTAGGACGGGGCAAAACCATGCTGATGGATTTGTTCTTTTCTTGTTTGCCTAAAGTTCATAAAAAGCGTGCCCATTTTAATGATTTTATGGCTGATGTGCATGAGCGTATTAATTCTTATCGTCAAGCATCTGGGTGTACAAAATTTAAACAAGATAATCCTATTTTAGCTGTTGCTAAAGATCTTGCACGAGAAGCAAAAGTACTTTGTTTTGATGAGTTTAGTGTAACGGATATTGCTGATGCTATGGTATTGGGGCGGCTTATTTCTGCTCTGTTTGATAAAGGAATTTTCTTTATTGCGACTTCAAATGTGGCGCCGGATAACCTTTATTGTAACGGTTTGAATCGTGAGCTCTTTTTGCCTTTTATTCAAGTTTTGAAAGCATATGTTCGTGTTGTTAATCTTGATGCAAAAACAGATTATCGCCTTGAAAAATCAAATCTACAACAGATGTATGTATCGCCGTTGGGGGTCCAAGCAAATGAATATATGGATCAAGCATGGGCACTTGTATTGCAAGGACATAAGGAGATGTCTGATGAGCTTTCTATAAAAGGGCGCTTTATTCCTATTCCGCGCTTTGGTGCAGGATGTGCTCGTTTTGATTATGGGGATTTATGTGCAAAACCTTTGGCCGCGGCTGAATATTTGTTATTAGGAGAGCATTATCATACGATTTTTATTGATAATGTACCGGTCATGGATGATACATGTCGCAATGAAACAAAACGGTTTATTTTGCTTATTGATATTCTTTATGAGCGGCATATACGGTTGTTTATGTCGGCAGCCGCAGGGATAGGGGATTTGTATAAAGGGCATGCGCAGATTACGGAAACATTTGAATTTCAAAGAACACAATCACGTCTTTTCGAAATGCAAAGCTACGATTATTTAAAACTTTGGGAAGAACATTTTCTTTTGAAGAAGAAGCATTGATTATACTTTTACCTTTACGTAAACTGTCAAAACAATAACTTTTTGAAATTAAAGAAATATAATAATTCTGTTGTATTTTTTTTAAATTCACTTTATCGATACATCGTGATAATTTTCTAATAGTTGTTTCAGCGGAGGGTTGTTGTTTCTGTAAGGAGATAAATTTGTAAATTTCATTTCTTTACTCCTTTTTATGATATTGTTTGAATATGGTTGAAGTCAAAAATATTCAGTATACGGACGTTGATTGGGTGTGCGCTGAATGATCTAAAAGTTAGGAAAAAATAAAATGGCACGGAAAAAAATAGCTCTCATTGGTTCAGGTATGATTGGTGGTACTTTAGCACATATTATTGGGCTTAAAGAGCTTGCTGATGTGGTCTTATTTGATATTACAGAAGGTGTGCCACAAGGTAAGGCTCTAGATATCGCCGAATCTTCTCCCGTTGATGGTTTTGATATCAGTCTAAAAGGTGCTAATGCTTATGAAGCAATTGAAGATGCTGATGTTGTTATTGTAACAGCAGGTGTTGCGCGAAAACCTGGTATGAGCCGTGATGAACTTTTGGGCATTAATTTAAAGGTTATGGAACAAGTTGGAGCTGGAATTAAAAAATACGCTTCTTCAGCGTTTGTTATTTGTATTACCAATCCCCTTGATGCGATGGTGTGGGCATTGCAGAAATTTTCAGGTCTCCCTACACATAAAGTAGTTGGTATGGCTGGTGTTCTTGATTCAGCGCGTTTTCGTCATTTTTTATCTGAGGAATTTAAGGTCTCTATTAGAGATGTGACAGCGTTTGTTTTAGGGGGGCACGGTGATACAATGGTTCCTCTCGTGCGTTATTCAACAGTTAGTGGTATTTCTTTGCCTGATCTTATAAAGATGGGCTGGACAACACAGGAAAGAATTGATCAAATTATCCAGCGTACCCGTGATGGCGGTGCAGAGATTGTTGGTTTGTTAAAAACAGGTTCTGCTTATTATGCACCAGCAGCTTCTGCTGTTTCTATGGCTGAGGCCTATCTAAAGGATACTAAGCGTGTTGTGCCTGTTGCAGCTTATCTTTCAGGAGAATATGGGGTTAATGATACCTATGTTGGGGTACCTGTTGTACTTGGTGCAGGTGGTGTTGAACGAGTCATTGAAATTGATCTTGACAAAGAAGAAAGAGGTGCTTTTGATCATTCAGTAAATGCGGTTAAAAAGCTTTGTGAAGCTTGTATTGCTCTTGTACCTAGTCTCAAGTAAATTGAACAAGATTTAATTCATTAAAATAAGTATTTAGAATGTTAAAACTTTAGGATTAATAAGATCCATAAAAGAAAAGGACAAATGCATGAATATCCATGAGTATCAGGCCAAACGTCTGCTTCATGAATATGGAGCACCAATTGCAAATGGTGTCGCTGTTTATTCTGTAGAGCAAGCTGAAAAATGGGCGGAAAAATTGCCCGGACCTCTCTATGTGGTTAAAAGTCAGATACACGCTGGTGGTCGTGGTAAGGGTAAGTTTAAAGAACTTGGTCCTGATGCAAAGGGTGGTGTTCGGCTTGCACAATCTGTTGAAGAAGTTGTTGCAAATGTTCAAGAAATGCTTGGAAAAACTTTGGTAACCAAACAAACTGGTCCAGAGGGTAAGCAGGTCAACCGCCTTTATATTGAAGATGGTGCCGATATTGAACGGGAGCTTTATCTTTCACTTTTGGTTGATCGTAGCGTTGGTCGAATTGCTTTTGTTGTTTCAACAGAAGGTGGAATGGATATTGAAACGGTTGCTGAAGAGACACCAGAAAAAATATTCACGCTTCCCATTGATGCTGTAGAGGGTGTTACTTCAGCTGATTGTGCAAGACTTTGTGATGCGTTGAAACTACAAAGTAGTGCGCGAGAAGATGGTGAAAAGCTTTTTTCGATTCTCTATAAGGCATTTTGTGAAAAAGATATGAGCCTTTTAGAAATCAATCCGCTTATTGTGATGAAAGATGGTCACTTGCGTGTTCTTGATGCGAAAGTTTCTTTTGATAATAATGCTCTGTTTCGTCATCCAGATATTTTAGAATTGCGCGATCTTTCAGAAGAAGATCCAAAGGAAATAGAAGCATCAAAGCATGATCTTGCTTATGTTGCTCTTGAGGGTACGATTGGTTGCATGGTTAATGGTGCTGGGCTTGCTATGGCAACAATGGATATCATTAAGCTTTATGGAGCAGAGCCAGCGAATTTTTTGGATGTTGGTGGTGGAGCATCAAAAGAAAAGGTGACAGCTGCTTTTAAAATTATTACGGCCGATCCAAATGTTAAGGGCATTTTGGTTAACATTTTTGGTGGTATTATGCGTTGTGATGTCATTGCTGAAGGTGTGGTTGCTGCTGTTCGTGAGGTTGGTTTAAAGGTTCCCTTGGTTGTTCGTCTTGAAGGTACTAATGTTGAGCAAGGTAAAGCAATTATCAATGAGAGTGGTTTGAATGTTATTCCTGCTGATGATTTAGATGATGCTGCCCAAAAAATTGTTGCAGCCGTGAAGGGAGCTTAAGCTATGTCAATTCTTGTGAATAAAGAGACAAAAGTTCTAGTTCAAGGGCTTACAGGAAAAACAGGAACGTTTCATACAGAACAGGCGCTTGCTTATCATGGTACGCAAATGGTTGGTGGCGTTAATCCTAAAAAGGGTGGAGAAACATGGGAAGGTTCAGAAGGCGAAACTCTTCCTATTTTCGCTAATGTTGCAGAAGCAAAAGAAAAAACAGGTGCAGATGCTTCCGTTATTTATGTTCCTCCTGCAGGGGCTGCTGCAGCTATTATAGAGGCTATAGAAGCTGAAGTTCGTTTAATTATCTGTATTACGGAAGGTATTCCCGTTATGGATATGGTTAAAGTGAAGGCGCGATTAGAAAACTCAAAGTCTCGTCTTATTGGTCCTAATTGTCCCGGTATTCTTACACCAAATGAATGTAAAATTGGTATTATGCCTGGTTCTATTTTTAGAAAAGGTTCTGTTGGGGTTGTCTCGAGGTCGGGAACTTTAACTTATGAAGCCGTTTTTCAAACGAGTCAGGAAGGTCTCGGACAAACAACTGCTATAGGGATTGGTGGCGATCCTGTTAAGGGCACTGAATTTATTGATGTGTTGGAAATGTTTTTAGCGGATGATGAAACCGAGTCTATTGTTATGATTGGTGAGATTGGTGGTTCTGCTGAAGAAGAAGCAGCACAGTTTTTGCAAGATGAAGCAAGAAAAGGTCGTAAAAAGCCAGTTGTTGGCTTTATTGCTGGCCGTACGGCTCCTCCAGGACGGACAATGGGACATGCTGGTGCTGTTATTTCTGGTGGTAAAGGTGGAGCAGAAGATAAAATTGCGGCAATGGAATCAGCAGGGATTCGTGTATCTTCTTCGCCATCACAGATAGGTAAGACTTTGATGTCAGTTTTGAAAGGCTAAAAGAAAGTTTCACCTGAATAAGAAAAGGTTCTTAGATTCAGGTGAAAAAGCTTGAGTATAAAAAGGTAAAACTTTTTTGAATGTTCGAATCACTGCTTGTTTGTAAGCATTTAAAGGTCAAAAAGAGATATAAGGAGACGGAATAAATGTTCCGGAGAAGTATATGGCAAGGCAGGACGAAATAAATAGCCTTTTTGCACAGACATCATTTCTTTATGGTGGGAATGCGGATTATATAGATCAACTTTATGCTCAATATGAAAAAGATCCTACCAGCGTTGATTCACAGTGGCGTGCTTTTTTTGAAGGACTTCATGATAATAAAGAAGATGTTCTTAAAAATGCTGAAGGAGCAACATGGCAGCGTGATCATTGGCCATTAAAAGCAGAGGGTGAATTGATTTCTGCTCTTGATGGTGATTGGTCTTCTCTTGAAAAATATTTTGGCGATAAATTAAAGGAAAAAGCAATAACAGGTGCTGCACAAAAGGGAAAAACTTCCAGTGAACAAGATATTATTCGTGCAACACGTGATTCCGTTCATGCAATTATGATGATTCGTGCGTTTCGAGAACGGGGACATCTTCATGCGCAACTTGACCCTCTTCAATTGGCCGAAAAACAAGAAGATTATAAGGAACTTTCTCCAGAAGCTTATGGTTTTACTCCAGCTGATTACGAGCGTCCCATTTTTATTGATAATGTTTTAGGGTTGGAATATGCAACTATTCCGCAAATGCTTGAGATTCTCAATCGTACCTATTGTTCAACAATCGGTGTGGAATATATGCATGTTTCTGATCCGGTTCAGAAAGTATGGCTTCAAGAACGCATTGAAGGGCGAGATAAAAAAAATTCTTTCACACAACAAGACAAGAAAGCTATTCTGAATAAGCTTATTCAGGCAGAGGGATTCGAACAGTTTTTAGACACTAAATATAAAGGTACAAAGCGTTTTGGACTCGATGGTGGTGAGGCGCTGATTCCCGCTCTTGAACAGATTATCAAATGTGGTAGTGCTTTGGGGGTTAGGGAAGTTATTTTAGGAATGGCACATCGTGGTCGTTTAAATGTTCTTTCACAAGTTCTTGCCAAACCGCATAGGGCTATTTTTCATGAATTCAAAGGGGGATCTTACAAGCCTGATGATGTGGAGGGATCCGGTGATGTCAAATATCATTTGGGAACTACCGCTGATCTGGACTTTGATGGTAAAAAAGTTCATTTATCGCTGTTAGCCAATCCATCTCATCTTGAGATTGTTGATCCGGTTGTTATGGGAAAAGCACGTGCTAAACAAGATCAACTTATGGGACATGCGCATACTGATTTACTCCCATTAAGTGAGCGTTCAAAAGTGATGCCATTGCTTATTCATGGTGATGCCGCTTTTGCAGGACAAGGCGTTATCCAAGAAACTTTTGGTCTTTCAGGTCTTAAAGGTTATCGTGTTGCAGGCTCACTTCATGTTATTATCAATAACCAGATTGGTTTTACAACATCTCCACGTTTTTCACGTTCTTCGCCTTATCCATCAGATGTCGCAAAAATGATTGACGCACCAATTTTCCATGTGAATGGTGATGATCCTGAGGCAGTTGTTTTTGTTGCCAAAATAGCAACAGAGTTTCGCCAGATTTTCCATAAACCAGTGGTTATTGATATGTTTTGTTATCGCCGTTATGGGCATAATGAAGGTGATGAACCTTCCTTTACGCAGCCGCTTATGTATAAAGCAATACGTAATCATAAAACAACACTTCAACTTTATAGTGACCAATTGGTAGCAGAAGGAATGGTTACTTCAGAAGAGATTGAGCAACAAAAAAAATTATGGCGCGATAAGCTTGAAGGTGAACTTGAAGCAAGTGCTTCTTATAAACCTAATAAGGCTGATTGGCTTGATGGAAGCTGGACGGGACTCAAAGCTTTTAGTAGTTCTGATGAGCAGCATTCTAGAACAACTGGTGTTGAATTAAAAACTTTAAAGGAAATTGGTCAGAAAATTGTTGAAATTCCGGCAGATTTTCACGTTCACAAAACCATTCAACGTTTTTTAAATAATCGTGCTAAAATTTTTGAAACCGGTGAGGGTGTTGACTGGGCAACTGCTGAAGCTTTAGCTTTTGGTTCACTTTGTTTGGAAGGAGCACCGGTTCGTCTTTCCGGTGAAGATGTTGAACGGGGAACTTTTTCACAACGTCATTCAGTTCTTTATGACCAAGAAAATGAGGCGCGTTATATTCCTTTGAATCATTTACAAAAGGGGCAAGCGCTTTATGATGTTGTTAATTCTATGCTTTCTGAAGAAGCTGTTCTTGGTTTTGAATATGGATATTCTCTTGCTGAACCACGAGGATTAACACTTTGGGAAGCACAATTTGGTGATTTTTCTAATGGTGCACAGGTCATTTTTGATCAATTTATTTCATCCGCAGAGCGTAAGTGGCTTCGTATGTCTGGTCTTGTGTGTTTATTGCCTCATGGTTTTGAAGGGCAAGGGCCGGAGCATTCTTCTGCACGTTTAGAACGGTTTCTTCAACTTTGTGCGGAAGATAATATGCAGGTTGCTAATTGTACAACCCCTGCAAATTATTTTCATATTTTGCGTCGACAAATTAAGCGTGATTTCCGGAAGCCATTGATTTTGATGACACCGAAATCACTTTTACGTCATAAGCGAGCTGTTTCTTTTCTCAATGAAATGGGGCCAGAAACAAGTTTTTGTCGTGTGTTGCTTGATGATGCAGAATGTCTCAAAGATTCTGTCATTAAGTTGCAAAAAGATAATAAGATTCGCCGTGTCGTTCTTTGTACTGGTAAGGTTTATTACGACCTTTATGAAGAACGTGAAAAAAGGGGTATTGATGATGTTTACCTCCTTCGTGTTGAACAGCTTTATCCTTTCCCTGCAAAAGTTTTGGTGAATGTATTATCGCGCTTTTTGCAGGCGGAAGTTTTTTGGTGCCAAGAGGAACCAAAAAACATGGGGGCTTGGTCATTTATTGAGCCTTATTTGGAATGGGTTTTGACGCATATTAATGCGCAATATTCACGTGCTCGTTATGCAGGACGTCCTGCGAGTGCGTCACCGGCCTCTGGGTTAATGGTGAAACACCTTGAACAACTGGCTGCGTTTCTTAAAGACGCGTTAGGTTCTTAATTTATTACTACTCTGATGTATGGAAAAATATTATGACTACTGAAATTCGTGTTCCTACTTTGGGCGAATCGGTTACCGAAGCAACGGTTGGCAAATGGTTTAAAAAACTTGGCGAAGCTGTCGCTATGGATGAGCCTTTGGTTGAATTAGAAACTGATAAGGTAACCGTTGAAGTTCCTTCTCCTGTTGCTGGGAAATTATCTGAAATCATTGCAAAAGAAGGCGATACGGTTGAAGTAAATGCTCTTTTAGGAGTGGTGAAGGCTGGAGAAGCTGGTATCTCCCAATCACTTTCACCTTCTGCTACACTTGTTCCAGCGGCTTCATCTGAATCGGAGAAGCCTGCTTTGAGCAGTGCAATGCCTCCTTCTCCTTCAGCAGCAAAATTGATGGCTGAAAATAATGTTGCAAAAAGCGATATTTCAGGTTCTGGAAAACGTGGACAAATTCTTAAAGAAGATGTTCTTGGTGGATTAAAACAAAGTACAAATGCTCCTACACCCTCTTCTTCTGCGACGAGTTCTTCGGCAACTCCTGTCCAAGAAACACGTGAAGAGCGGGTTCGTATGACGAAATTGCGTCAAACAATTGCTCGCCGTCTTAAAGATGCACAAAATGTAGCAGCAATGTTAACCACATTTAATGAGGTTGATATGTCAGCAGTGATGGATTTGCGCAAGCGTTATAAGGATCTTTTTGAAAAGAAACATGGTGTTAAACTTGGTTTTATGGGTTTTTTTACCAAGGCTGTTTGTCATGCATTAAAAGAACTTCCTGCTGTTAATGCAGAGATTGATGGGACAGATATTGTTTACAAAAACTATGTTAATGTTGGAATTGCTGTTGGAACGGATAAAGGGCTTGTTGTTCCAGTGGTGCGAGATGCAGATCAAATGTCATTGGCAGAGATTGAAAAAGAGATTGGTCGTTTGGGGCGTCTTGCGCGTGATGGAAAATTAGCCGTTTCTGATATGCAGGGCGGAACTTTTACCATTACCAATGGTGGTGTGTATGGATCGTTGATGTCAACACCGATTTTGAATGCACCACAATCTGGTATTTTGGGAATGCATGCGATTAAAGAGCGAGCAATGGTTGTTGAGGGTCAAGTTGTGATCCGCCCCATGATGTATTTAGCGCTTTCTTATGATCATCGTATTGTGGATGGGCAAGAAGCTGTGACTTTCCTTGTGCGTGTTAAGGAAAGCTTAGAAGATCCGGAACGCCTTGTTCTTGATTTGTAAAATACAGTTTTCAGGATGAAAGGAGAAACGGATGTCTTATGATGTGGCTGTGATCGGAGCGGGTCCAGGTGGTTATGTAGCAGCAATAAAAGCGGCGCAACTGGGACTTAAAGTAGCAATTATTGAAAAGCGTACAACATTAGGAGGAACATGTCTCAACGTTGGTTGTATTCCTTCTAAAGCGTTGCTGCATGCTTCAGAAGTGTTTTCTGAAACCCAGCATGGTTTTGAAACGCTTGGTATTTCTATTGGTAAATCTAAGCTTAATCTTGAACAAATGATGGTTCATAAGAAAGCTGTGGTGACAGCCAATACGAGTGGTGTTTCTTTTTTGATGAAAAAAAATAAAGTTGATACTTTTTTGGGGACAGCCAAAATTTTGAGTGCGGGTCATGTGGAAGTTGTTGCCAGAGATGGTAATAAACAAACAATTGAGACAAAAAATATTATTATTGCTACCGGTTCAGAGAGTTCAGGCATTCCAGGGGTGAATGTTGAAATTGATGAAAAGACTATTGTTTCTTCTACGGGAGCTCTTTCACTTGAAAAAGTACCAACGCATATGATTGTAGTAGGTGCTGGTGTCATTGGTTCAGAACTTGGATCAGTTTGGAGCCGTTTAGGTGCTAAGGTGACCATTATTGAGTATCTTAATAAAGTTTTGGGCTCAATGGATGGTGAAGTTTCACGGCAATTTCAGAAATTAATGGAAAAACAGGGGATTGAATATAAAACGGGTGCAAAGGTAACAGCTGTTACACAATCTGGCTCAACTGCTCAGGTGAGCTTTGAATCTGTCAAAGGTGGTGAATCTGAAACTTTAGAGGCTGATGTTGTGCTTATTGCTACTGGACGTTCTCCTTATACAGAGGGGCTTGGATTACAAGAGGCTGGTGTTCAGTTAGATGAACGCGGATTTATTGCAATTGATGCTCATTGGCAGACGAATGTTCCAGGAATTTATGCGATTGGTGATGTCGTAAAAGGGCCAATGCTAGCACATAAAGCAGAGGAAGAAGGCGTTGCTGTGGCAGAAATTTTGGCAGGTCAAAAAGGGCATGTTAATTTTGATGTTATTCCTAGTGTTGTTTATACACAGCCGGAAATTGCGAGTGTAGGAAGGACAGAAGAAGAGCTAAAAACTGCTGGTATTGAATATAATGTTGGCAAATTTCCTTTTATGGCTAATGGTCGTGCACGTGCAATGCAAAAGAGTGATGGGTTCGTTAAAATCCTTTCTGATAAAAAAACAGATCGGGTATTAGGGGGGCATATTCTTGGATTTGGTGCTGGTGAAATGATCCATGAAATTGCAGTTTTAATGGAATTTGGAGGTTCATCAGAAGATCTGGGACGTTGTTGCCATGCACATCCTACCTTATCAGAAGCCGTGCGTGAGGCAGCTTTGGCAACATTTGCTAAACCACTTCATATTTAAAAAGCTTTTAAAAAGTAAATTTTAAAAGGTACGGGGGGCAGAAAATATTTGTGAAGCATGCAACAACATTTTAAAACTTAAAAAAAGAATATAACCAATTGTATTGAAATGTTCCATTTGTTGTATGCTTTTCGATAGTTAATGTTTTAGATATCTGTTGTGCAGTTTTGATTGATTATTCTGTTGTGCACTATCGTTTAGAGCGGTGGTGTTTAGTCTATGTAAAGTTTTATATATGGGGTAGTTTTTATACTGTTATAAAATATTTAAGATAGGATTCTGAGCCTATCTGCGTGCTTTGTGTTAAGAAAACATCTCTCAAAATGCTTAAATCTACTTCGCGATGGTGTTCATGAATGGTATAGCTGTAAAGTTCCTCTTGAAATATATGAAATTCATTCAAACTGTTATAAGACCTATTGTGCACTATAATCTTTATGTTTAGTAAAAGTACACGCTGGTATTATAATACACTTTTTCAGTTCTCAATATTGCTAAAGCTCTTTATTATTTGAGAGTTTTCATAAGAGAATTTTTATTCTGTTCTTTTATCATTTTACCTCACACGCTCGTTTTGTTTGTGATGTGCAGACAAAAGATTTTAATTGCTTCAATGTGAGAGAGTTTGTGATTAAGAGAATTTTACAGTATTCAGCGTTATAAATCAACATGTTGTATATGATGGTGAATCATATGAAGAGAGAAGCCAAGAGGAATTCACCCAAAGAAATTGAATTGTTTAATGATTGGTGTGGGTTAAGGATCTTTGTCATTTAAGATGAAGAGGGGGGAGGGATTGAATATTCTACAAAATACCGCTCTTCTTTAAAAGAGCGGTATTTTTATATCTTTTGTTTATGACACTATCTTTTTGATGATAATGACAAGTTATACAGTGTGATTAAATTAGTTTTTCTTCTCTGTTTTTCTTGATCATTGCTCGCTATGTCTTAAAAAGATGCTATGTCTCTTCTTTAGGGTTGTTAAGAAATCGCAATGTTGCCAAAATATAACGAATAGCTAAAATTTTTTTGAAAACCATAATTACACGAGAATATTAAGTTTGTTTTCATTGGGCAGTTTTGTGATAACTTAAAAAATCAAGCATATGCTTTCTATAGGTATTAAAATTGTAATTTTTTATCCTCTTGTTGTTCTCTTATAAAAGTGGGAAGCCCCATATGATCAAGATATTTAAGGAAAGGGTGGGGTGGTAATTCTTCCACATTGACCATAGTTTTAACATCCCATTCACCTGTGGCAATAAGAAGAGCTGTTGCGGCTGCTGGTACGCCAGCCGTATAGGAAATGCCTTGTGCCCCAGTTTCATGAAAAGCTTGTTTGTGATCGGCTATATTATAGATAAAAATTTCTCTCGGGTTTCCATCTTTTTCGCCTTTAATAAGATCTCCAATACAGGTTTTTCCTGTATAGTCTGGGGCGAGAGAGGAAGGGTTGGGTAAGACGGCCTTTACGACTTTCAAGGGCACGACTTCTTGTCCTTCTGCTGTCTTAATGGGCTGTTCAGATAAGAGACCAAGATTTTTCAGAACCGTAAAAACAGTGATATAACGATCACCAAATCCCATCCAGAAACGGACATTCTCTACATCAAGATTTTTGGAAAGTGAATGAATTTCATCATGTCCTGTCATATAGGCTTTTTGTTTTCCCACAACGGGAAGATCCCATTCATGGCTGACTTCAAACATTTTATTGGAAGTCCATTTTTTATTTTGCCATGACCATACTTGTCCTGTAAATTCACGGAAGTTAATTTCTGGATCAAAATTTGTAGCAAACCAACGTCCATGATTTCCGGCATTAATATCAATAATATCAATATCTGTGATTTTATCAAAATAATCATCGCGCGCTAATGCTGCATAAGCATTCACTACACCTGGGTCAAAACCTGCTCCTAAAATAGCGGTTATACCAGCTTTTTCACATTCTGGACGCCGAGGCCATTCATAATTGCCATACCAAGGAGGTGTTTCACAAATTTTCAATGGGTCTTCATGAATCGCTGTATCGATATAAGCGCATTTTGTTTCAATACAAGCTGAAAGAACAGACATATTAAGAAAGGCAGAACCAACATTAATGACAATTTCACATTTGGTCTTTTGGATGAGCTTTATAGTTTCTTCTACATTCATGGCATTGAGCGAATGGCTTTTGAGAACACCTTGCTCTTTCATTGTGTTTTTTTCTTTAATAGAAGCAATGATGGCTTCACATTTTTTGAGTGTTCGTGAAGCAATATGAATTTCACCAAGAATATCGTTGTTTTGAGCACATTTGTGTGCAACAACTTGTGCAACACCTCCAGCACCAATAATGAGAACATTTTTTTTCATTGTAGGTCCATCTCCCTTTTTAATACTGTTGTATGACGTTTTTTATGGTTTATCTTTATGAAAGGCTTTCCTGATAGTCGTTATAGCTGAATTGGCGTTGAAGTGTTAATGTACCATCGCACTCTTTGAGAACAATAGCAGGCATTGTAACGCCATTAAACCAGTTTTTCTTGACCATTGTATAACCTGCTGCATCCTGAAAAGACAGTCTATCGCCTATTTTAAGAGGTTTTTGAAATTGAAATGTTCCAAAAATATCGCCGGCAAGACAAGATTTTCCACAAATCATAATTTCGTGTGGTCCTAGATTGGGTTCTAATTTGGCATTTTCACGATAAATGAGAAGATCAAGCATATGTGCTTCAATTGAGCTATCAACGATGGCTAGATTCTTTTCATTATACAATGTGTCAAGAACACTGACTTCTAATGTGGTGCTTTTGGTAATAGCAGCTTCTCCTGGTTCTAGAAAAAGAGTGACACCATGAGTTTTAGAAAATTGTTTTAAGCGTTTTGCGAAAGCTTCTAGAGGATAATTTTCAGCCGTAAAATGGATTCCGCCGCCAAGGCTTATCCAGTCAACAGCAGAAAAAAGTTCTGCAAATTTTTCTTCCATATATCCAAGCATTTGGTTAAAAAGATTAAAGTCAGCATTTTCACAATTGTTATGGATCATCAATCCGTTGATAAGAGGCAGAACTTCTTTGATAGCGCTTTGGTTTGTTTCTCCTAAGCGGCTAAAAGGGCGAGAGGGGTTGGCAAGATCAAAATTTGATGCGCTGATTCCTGGGTTTAACCTTAAACCTCTTTGAATGGTTTTTGTTGCATCAGAAAAGCGTTGAAGCTGTTGGATGGAATTAAAGATGATTTTATCTGCATAACCACAGGCTTCATCAATTTCATCATCTGCCCAAGCCACTGAATAAGCATGGGTTTCTTTGCCAAATTTTTCTCTTCCTAAACGTAGTTCATAAAGGGATGATGATGTGGTTCCATCCATGAACTCAGACATTAAATCAAAAACACTCCATGTGGCAAAACATTTTAAAGCAAGTAAAATTTTAGCTCCGGACATTTCCCGTAAACGAGAAATTGTTTGCATGTTTTTGATGAGTTTCGATTTGTCTATAAGATAGTAGGGGGTTTTTATCATCATTTATTCATTCTTTTTTGAAGGATCTTATTGCCAAGATCAACGTTTAGTACAAAGAGTAACAGAATGTCTCAAGAAAAAAGAATCTTAAGAAAAGAATCTGTTTCTGTCTAGCAAGAGAAAGGCTTTCTGTAATTACTGTTGTTTATTATGTTGAGTTTTTTGTTATGAGTATGAAAAAAAAATTATATTATGCTTTAGCTTTTGTATTTGTTAGCAGTTTTTTCATTATAACAACCACTCTTGTTAATTGGGGGCAAAATAGAAGTGACGCTAAAGCCAAACTGGTTACTCAGACTTCTGTCCTAGATAGTTCGGTGCCTCTGATTTTTACGGGGCGTAGAGAACTTAATGGTTTCAAAGGTTATCGTCATTATCGGCGTGGTTATCGTAAATACAGTGATAATTGGTGGTATCCTGAAGTGGCATTTGTTACATCACCGCACTTAAGCACAAAAGGCGCATCATTGAAAGTTGTACCAGATGCTAAAAAAGTGTTTTTAACGTTTTCTTCGGAAAAATTAGAAAAAAAAGAGCCATGGATGCTTAAACAACATATTGAATCTTGCCGTGCGCGTTATCGCTCTTATAATAAAAATGATAATAGTTTTCAGCCTTTTCATGGGGGGCGTAGGCAGTGTTTATCCCGCTTTTTTAAAGGATAGAAATTAAATAAAATTTTAATTGCTTCTTGTCGTGGGCGTTATTGTTCTTACAATAAAGAGAAGACTTGTGTGGTGCGCAGTATTTTCATGCAAGCATTGTTTTTTTTAAAAATTTAAATGCTTTTAAGTTTTATTAAATCTTATTATCATTAAGTGTGGAATGGGGGGTGAGAATATAAGTTTTTGTTTTGTCGATGACAAAATATTAAGGTAAAATGGAGTTTAAAGAATGACAACACGGGAAGCAATGTTGGTATTGCTCGTTTTGCTTCCCTTTGGTGGAAGTGCTGTCATTGGCTTTTTTCGTTCGACAGCAAAAAATAATGAAGCGTGGTTTGCTGGGGTCGTCGCACTTTTCTGTCTTATTTTTACAATAATGCTTTATCCGGAAGTTCGCGGAAACCACATAGTGCGTTTAGATATTTCTTGGCTTCCAGAATGGGGAAGCGATTTGATTCTCCGCATAGATGGTTTGTCGTGGCTTTTTTGCTTGCTTATTACAGGGATTGGGCTGCTTGTTGTCATTTATTCACGTTATTACATAGATCCAGCGGATTCTGTACCGCGTTTTTTTTCCTTTTTTTTGGCCTTTATGGGATCAATGATAGGAATAGTTTTATCAGGTAATCTCGTCTTTTTGGTTGTTTTCTGGGAACTCACCAGTATTTTTTCTTTTTTGCTGATCGGCTATTGGTACCATAATGCAAGTGCGCGTGAGGGTGCGCGTATGGCTCTAACGATCACAGGTTTTGGCGGCTTTGCTCTTTTTATTGGAGTTTTATTGATTGGGTATACTGTTGGCAGTTTTGATTTGGATAAGGTGCTACAGTCTGGAGATATGATCCGGTCAAGTTCTCTTTATAGTCCTATCCTTATTTGTATTTTATTGGGAGGGTTAACAAAAAGCGCGCAATTTCCCTTTCATTTTTGGCTACCTAACGCGATGGCTGCTCCAACTCCCGTATCGGCTTATTTGCATTCGGCAACAATGGTAAAAGCGGGATTGTTTTTGCTTGTTCGTTTATGGCCTGTGCTCTCTGGAACAGAATCTTGGTTTTGGCTGGTTGGCTTTTCAGGACTCTCAACTCTTCTTCTAGGTGCTTATTTTTCGATGTTTCAGCAAGACTTGAAAGGACTGCTTGCGTACTCGACTATTAGTCATCTTGGATTAATTACAACACTTTTAAGTCTTGGTAGTCCACTTGCATGTGTTGCGGCAATCTTTCATATGGCCAATCATGCTACTTTTAAAGCTTCTTTATTTATGGCTGCTGGCATTATTGATCACGAGACGGGAACACGTGATATGCGTAAACTGTCAGGGCTTTATCGTTCTATGCCTATCACAGCAACTCTTGCTTTAGTTGCGAGTGCAGCGATGGCTGGGGTTCCTTTGTTGAATGGTTTTTTATCGAAAGAGATGTTTTTTGCTGAAGCTGTTGAAACGCATATGGAATCATGGCTCGATTGGATTGCGCCTTATGTGGCAACGCTAGCTAGTCTGTTTAGTGTGACCTATTCTATACGCTTTATTCATGGCGTTTTTTTAGGACAAAAGCCTGACAATTTACCCAAGACTCCCCATGAACCACCGCATTTCATGCGTTTACCAATGGAGCTTTTGGTGTTTATTTGTTTAGCGGTTGGTATTTTTCCTAATTTAACAATAGGACCTATTTTAGATAATGCGGTCGTGTCTGTTTTAGGAACAATGACAATTCCTTATAGTTTGGCTGTTTGGCATGGGTTTAACACTCCATTAGTGATGAGTTTTGTTGCATTATTAGGGGGCGGATTGCTCTATGCTGTCGGGCATCGTTATTTTTTATCCTGTGATGATGGGGCTCCTTTTTTCCGTCACTTAAAAGGACCGCGTATTTTTGAACGCATTCTCGTAATTATTTCTTGGAAATGGGCCCGTGCGGTGGAATCTGCTTTGTCAACACGCCGTTTGCAGATCCAATTGCATTGGATTTTTTGGGTCTGTTTTGCCTTTGTTGGTCTTTTACTTTGGTGCGATGGTTTCATTCCAGTGGGGACATTACCGCTTTTTCCACTTGATATTCCTTTTCTCGCTCTTTGGCTGGTTGGCGGATTATGTGCGCTTTTAGTTGCTTGGCGAGCAAAGTTTCATCGTCTTGCTTCACTTATGCTTTTAGGGGGAGCTGGTTTGATGACTTGTGCAACCTTTTTATGGCTTTCTGCTCCTGATTTAGCAATAACACAATTGGTTGTTGAGGTTGTTACAGTCGTTTTATTATTGCTTGGTTTACGGTGGTTGCCTAAACGTTTGCATGACCCTGGGCCAGCTGCTGTTCGTTTTTGGGTTCGCTTGCGTCGTTTCCGTGATTTCATCATATCCCTTGTAGGAGGTGCTGGTGTAGCATGGCTTTCTTTTGCAGTGATGACACGTCCCCAAGGTACAACGATTTCTGATTTTTTTCTAACGCATGCTTACTCAGATGCTGGTGGTCGCAATGTTGTGAATGTGTTATTGGTTGATTTCCGTGGTTTTGATACCATGGGAGAAATTGTGGTTTTGGGTGTTGTTTCCCTTACTGTTTTTGCCCTATTACGACGTTTTCGTCCTGCGCCTGAGAGTATTGATGCGCCTTTTCAACAACGTATCCAGAAAGCCTTTGATATAGCACAGCCTAATCGAAATGTGGGAGATACAGTATTGAATTATTTAGCTGTTCCTGCTGTTATTATGGGTTGGCTCTTTCCGATTATTATCGCTTTTGCTATTTATTTATTCATGCGAGGGCATGATCTGCCAGGAGGTGGATTTGTCGGTGGTATTACTTTGGCAATAGGATTTATTTTACAATATCTTGCACGCGATATTCGGTGGGTGGAAACGCATTTGAGAGTTTTACCTTTGCGTTGGATAGGCTTTGGCTTATTGTTGTCAGTCGTAACGGGGATGGGCTCTTGGTTTTTTGGATATCCTTTTTTAACATCCTTTTTTCGATATATTCATCTTCCGTTAATTGGGAAAGTTTCCATGGCATCCGCTTTTTTGTTTGATTTTGGTGTGCTTTCTCTTGTGTTAGGAGCAACTGTTCTCATTTTAATTGCACTTGCACACCAGTCAATTCGGAGTTACCGAATCGGTAAGAAACCTATTTTAAAAGAGAAGGAAAATTAATGGAAATTGTTCTTTCTTTGGGTATCGGTGTTTTTGTCGGATCAGGTATTTGGCTTGTTTTGCGTCCACGTACTTTTCAAGTCATTCTTGGTTTGTCCTTGATCTCCTATGGTGTTAATCTTTTTATATTTTCAATGAGTAGACCGCGTAGTAATGCTGCTCCAATTGTTGATCCTACCCCTGTTATTAATCCAGCTAATTATGTCGATCCTCTCCCACAAGCCTTGGTTTTAACTGCAATTGTGATTGGTTTTGCAACAACAGCTTTATTTTTAGTTATCTTGTTGGTTTCACGTGGTTTAACGGGTTCTGATCACGTTGATGGACGTGAGGTGCAATAATGGAAATAGGAGTGCATCATCTCCTTATTTTGCCTATTCTTTTGCCGTTAATCACTGGAGCACTTCTTCTTTTTTATGATGAACGTCGTGCAAGACTTAAATCATTCATCAGTCTTTCTTCTGCGGGACTGTTGGTCGTTACTGCTATTTTATTGATTATACGTACTCTTGAAATAGCACCGGCTTGCGATGTTTATCGACTTGGTAATTGGCCGTCTTCTTTTGGAATTGTTTTAGTCCTTGATCGCTTAAGCGCTATGATGCTTTTACTTTCCAGCTTGTTGATGACTAGCGTGTTGGTTTTTGCGCGGGCTCATTGGTACAAAGCTGGTTCTCATTTTCAGTCACTAATGCAATTTTTTATGGTGGGGATAAATGGTGCTTTTTTGACTGGTGATTTATTTAATTTATTTGTGTTTTTTGAAGTTATGTTAACAGCTTCCTATGGGCTTGCTTTGCATGGTTCTGGTCAGACACGCGTGCGCGCAGGGTTGCATTATGTCGTGGTTAATCTTGTTGCTTCATTATTTTTTTTAGTTGGTATAGCGCTCATTTATGGAGTCGTTGGTACTCTTAATATGGCCGATTTGGCTGTTAAAATAAAATATATATCTTCTACAGATATTGTTTTGTTCGAAATAGGTGTTGCACTTTTAGGTATTGCTTTTTTGCTTAAAGCGGGTATGTGGCCGCTTAATTTTTGGTTGGTGCCAACTTACAGTGCAGCAGTAGCACCAGTTGGAGCTTCTTTTGCACTTTTGAGCAAGGTGGGTATTTATATTATTTTACGTTTAACGTTGCTATGGTTTGGTTCTGAAAGTGAATATTTTAACCATTTTGGTCATACGGTTTTGTTTTATGGTGGGCTTGCCACTATGATTGTTGGTTTTATTGGGGTATTGGCAAGCCAAGTTTTGGTGCGTTTGGCAGCTTATAGTGTCCTTGTCTCTTCTGGTACATTGTTGGCCGCGATCGGGATCGGCAATGCAGCACTGACAGCAGGTGCACTTTTTTATATTGTTTCTTCAACTTTAGCACTGGGAGCTTTTTTTCTTTTGGTAGAGTTGGTTGAACGCTGTCAAGATGTGGCTGCAAATGTTCTTGCTGTCACAATGGAGGTGTATGGTGACGATGAAGAGGAGGAAGAAGATGAAGTTGGCATCTATTTTCCGGTAACCTTGGCAATTCTTGGAGCTTGTTTTGGTATTTGTGCCATTTTGATTATTGGATTGCCGCCTTTTTCTGGTTTTGTTGCTAAATTTATGATGTTCATGGCAATTTTAAATCACAGTAGAGAGGATTTTTCTGTCTCTCTACCGGTTTACCAAGATTGGCTTTTTGTAGTTTTTGTCACTCTCTCTGGTTTTGCGGCTTTGATTGCATTGACACGAACGGGTATCCGAACTTTTTGGGTTTCTCTTGAAGGGCGTATTCCCCGTGTGCAAGTGATAGAATTTGCGCCTATTGCCGTTCTCCTTGCTTTGTGTTTTCTTATAACAATTGTAGCCAGTCCTGTTAGTCATTATATGTCTGAAACTGCTAAGACTTTGTATGAACCTCAAAACTATATTGGGAGCGTTTTAACGGATTTTTCTCTCGAAAATAGGGAGGTGAGTAAATGAATCGTTTTTGTCCTTCCCCTTTTTTCAGTGGTGTCATTGTCCTTATGTGGCTTATTTTAAATGGTTTTAGTTTAGGGCAATTTCTTTTAGGGATTTTAACCGCTTTGTTTTGTGGTTGGATGATACGGCTTCTGGAGCCGGAGAAGGCTGTTATTAAAAGCTGGAGTGCGGTTTTTCGTCTCGTTTTTCGAGTATTTATAGATTCTATATTCTCAAATGTTTCGGTGACTTGGTTTGTTTTAACAAAAAGGTCTCGAGAGCAGAAATCTGGTTTTATTGTAGTACCTCTTCTGCTTCATAATCGCACTGCTTTGGCTATTTTAGCATGCATCCTTTCGGCAACCCCTGGAACTGCTTGGGTTGCCTATAATAGTAAAAAGGGTGAACTTTTGCTTCATGTCTTAAATTTTAAAAATGGATATGATTACAAACAGTTGATCAAACAACGGTATGAGCAATTGCTTTTGGAGATTTTTTTATGAGTATGGTGATTCTTTATTGGGGGCTTTTCTTTTCACAGTTTTTTTTAAGTTTAGCGGTGATTTTCGCGCTGTTTCGGTTGATTCGTGGTCCACGGGCGCAGGATAGAATTGTTGGTTTGGATGCCCTTTATATAAGCACTATTCTTTTGTTTCTTACATTCGATATTCGTTCAGGAACAACCGCTTATTTTGTCGCAGCTCTCATTATTGGATTGTTGGGATCTGTCTCAAGCATCGCTTTGGCGAAATTTCTTATGCGGGGGGAGATTATTGAATGAAAGATGATATATCGCTTGTGGTTGCTATTGCTATCACAGTTTTCTTAATATTAGGGTCTGGATTGACATTGATCGCAACGATAGGTTTGGTGCGTTTTTCCAATTTTTATAAGCGTTTGCATATGCTTTCAGTATGTACGAGTTGGGGCGTTGGTAGTATTCTTATTTCTTCATTTCTTTATTCAATATTTGTGGACCATTATTTTGTTTTTCATGAAGTGTTGCTAATGTTTTTTTTATTTTTAACAGCACCGGTAGCTTCTATGTTGCTCTCACATACAGCAGCTTATCGACATCATTCAGAAGAACAGTCAGAAAAACCGCTGGCTCTTTTATTACACCAGACGGAGGAAAAGTCATCCACGTCAGAAGGAACATCAAGAGATGAGAGCCAGCGCGGTTCTTGAAATGTAAGAACCTTCTTTATTCTGTGCTTTTTTCTTCTACACAGTGGATGGGCTTTTCTTCTTTTGGATCATTAATAAGATCGTAAAATATGGCTTCATTTTTAGTTACCCACCAAATGTATTGACCACCCACATATTTTCCTCCAGAAGCGGCAATTACATTAGAACCAACGATGCGCTTACCGTTCCATTTTAAATCAACAAGCGCAATATTGCCAGCATTATGATAAGTTGCCTCAACATGCTCTTTGCTTGTTCCCATGTCGCATTGATAGGAGACGGTCTCTGTTGTTGGTTCTGGATCATTTGGTACTTCAATGACTAAAGAACTTGCTAATGCATTAATTGAACCGAGGAGGAACACACTTAACGTAATGAAAAATTGTTTAGTAAAAGAAATTTTTTTCATAATATTTCCCGTGTTATTTAAAATAATAATGTTGACTCATCTTTACATAGGATAGGTTTTTTTTCTTCTGGATCCTGAGCAAGGTCATAAAGCGTGACTTCTTTGTTCTTCTCCCACCAGATGTACTGAGCTCCTGCAAATTTTGCTCCTGTTGCCGCGATGACATTAGCAGCAATGACACGATCACCGTTCCATTTGAAATCAACCAACGAAATATTGTCAGCATTAAGATAAACTGCCTCTACGCGCTCTTTACCTGTTTCAGTATCACACTGATAGGTAATGGTCTCTGTTTTGGGCTCTGGATTGTCTGGTACTTCAATGATTAAAGAACCAGCTAAGCTATTGTTTGAGCTGAAGAGTGATAAACTTAAAGCGGTGAAAAATCCTAAAATGTGCAAAGTTTTTTTCATGATGCTTCCCTATATTCCTAATATTGTGCACAAAGAATAATTTGACTGATACGATGGTGTCTACGGCAGGATTCGAACCTGCGACCCCAGGATTCATACCACTTCGATTTTCACCGCCAGCCTTATCGGCTGTTTGTGGTCTGGACTGTCTCTTCACCTTAAAGCTTTTGCTCTTTAGGTGCTGCCCGTTCAGTCTCTACACCTTTCTCTCATTTGAAAAGAGACTTGGCTCGGGATTGGCATATAGTCGCCCATGAAGCTTTCCCCGAATTTGAGCAGATTCACTTTGAGGATTTCTCCTCAAAGTGCCCAATTTCTTTAGGAATCCTGTGCTCTATCCTACTGAGCTACGCAGACATCATCATATTTAATCTTTAATAGAAGTATAAAAACGAATCAATTATATTCAATATGAATTAACGAATTTCTGTTAATTTTTGTTCCAAAAAGGATAAAACTGCATCTGGTGAAACATTTTTTGCAATAAATGATTGGCCAAGTCCGCGTGTTAAGATGAAAGTCAAATTGTTTTGCGAAACTTTTTTATCTTGGGCAATGAGAGTCATTAAAGTTTCAGCATCTGGTAGACCCCCTGGGATATCCTTTAATTGTGTAGGCAATCCTATAAATTTGAAGTGCGCTTCAATGCGTTGTGTAAGCGTGGGGCTTATTAAATTTAATTGAGCAGAGAATTGATGAGCTAGAATCATCCCAATTGCTACGCTTTCGCCATGGATTAAACGGTTGGAGTCATAAGCGGTTGCTGTTTCAAGCATGTGTCCAAATGTATGGCCAAGATTTAAGAGTGCACGCTCTCCCGTTTCGTACTCATCGCGTGCTACAATGTCAGCTTTAAATTGGCATGAGCGAACAATGGCCTCTGTTCGCATAGGGCCATTAGAGAAAATTTTCTGCCCATTTTTTTCAAGCCACTCAAAAAAGTCAGGTTGGTTAATGAGACCGTATTTTACTATTTCTGCGTAGCCAGCGCGAAATTCGCGCGGCGGCAGGGTATCAAGAAGACACGTATCAGCAATAACGCATTGTGGTTGATAAAAAGCACCGATAAGATTTTTGCCATATTGGCTATTGATTCCAGTTTTTCCACCAACAGAGGAATCAATTTGTGCAAGAAGCGTTGTGGGCATTTGAATGAAGTTCATACCACGGCGGATTATACTTGCCGCAAATCCTGCTAGATCGCCAATGACACCACCGCCAAAAGCAATAACACAGTCGCCTCTTTCTAAACGCGCAGCAAGAATTTGATCGATGACAACTTGCAGGGTTGAAAATGATTTTGATTGTTCTCCCGCTTCTACAATAATAGGGACAGTATGAATTTTATTTTTTGTTAATTCTGCTTGCAATATCTCCAAATGAAGGTAAGCAACATTTGTATCTGTAACAAGCGCCAAGCGCGTTTGATGAGGATCTTTTTTATTAAGAGCATGTTTAATTTGTGAAGCAGCTTGTGTAATCAGACCCGGACCAATGATGATATCGTAACAGTGTTTGTCCAGTTTAACAGTAACGGTTTTGGTTTGCATGCTGGTTATCCCTATTGTTAATTTCTGTGTATAGGTAGTGCTGTACGGATCGTATAACATTTTGTGCTACGGTATGACGGCTTTCTTTATGACTGTTAATTGTTAAGTTTGCCTTTGCATAGATAGGATAACGCTGTTCCATGAGTTTTTGCATGGTTTCTTTAGGATTGGCTGTTTGAAGCAAGGGACGTGTCGGGTGCTTTGAGACACGTTGCATGAGGATATCAAGATCGACTTTTAGCCATATGGATATACCATTTTTGTGAATGGCTTTTCGGATATTTTCATTTATATAGGCACCACCACCTGTTGCTAAAACAAGGGGATTTTTTTTCATGAGGTTTAGAATAACACGCTGTTCAAGAGCACGAAATTCGGATTCACCATAAATTTCAAAGATTTCCGTAATTGTCATTTGTGCAGCTTTTTCAATTTCTTGGTCAGAATCATAAAAAGGTAAACGGAGCATGGTGGCGACTCGTTTTCCGATCACTGATTTGCCTGCCCCCATAAGACCAACAAGGACAAGTGCTCTTTTATCAAGGGACGATAAGAGCTGATTCTTTATTTGTGTTATGGGGACGCGTTTTGGTCGATTGCTTTTCATAACTTTATTTCGGCATTTATCCATCTTAAAGTCAATTCCTGTTAATCTTTGTGAGGCATAATACGAGATAGAATATTTTTGGGTAGGTTATTGTCTTATGCCAACATTGACTAGATTTTTGATGATTCTTTTCATTTTGCTTTCTGTTCTTTTCATTATAATGGGTGCTCTTGTGGTTTGGGTTGAACCAGTAACTGTGGATATGTACATTGATGTTCCCTTGGATTCATGGAATCTTTCTACGGAAGCGAATCAATGAAATGAAAAGTGGTGCTGTGATAGATCATTTTCTTGAGATGATGAGTGCGGAGAGAGGGGCTTCGTCTCATACGCTTGCGGCTTATCAGCATGATTTGCAGTGGGCACAAGACGAATTGTCTTCACACTCTGTTTCGCTTTTTTCAGCACAAAAAGAAGATTTAATTACCCTTTTGTCGCTTATGCATACTTTTGGTTTTGCGGCATCGTCGCAAGCGCGCCGTTTATCAACTTTGCGTCAGTTTTATCAATTCCTTTATGCTGAAGGGTTGAGAGCAGATGATCCCTCTCATGATATTGATGCACCTCGTCAGAGGCGTCCTTTGCCCAGAATCATGAGTGAAGATGCAGTGATAAAATTGCTTGATTTTGCGGAGTTAGAAGTCAATCAAGCAGACTATGGGTCCAAAGGTTATTTCCGTGCACTGCGTCTTCAGCTATTGATTGAAATGCTTTATGCAACAGGGTTACGTATTAGTGAGTTGGTGAATCTGCCGGTTCAGTCTGTTCGAAGGAAGGAATACAGCGTTTTGGTTCGTGGTAAAGGCAAAAAAGAACGAATGGTGCTGTTATCAAAAAAAGCATGTCAAGTTCTTTCACAGTGGTTAAACTTGCGTGATCAGGGAAAGGATGCTACGAGTTCTTATCTTTTTCCTGCGCATTCCGAGACAGGATATATTGCTCGTCAAGTCGTTGCACGAGAGTTGAAAAATCTCGCTAGAAGAGCAGGGATAGGAAGTGATAGCTTTTCTCCCCATGTGTTGCGTCATGCTTTTGCTAGTCATCTTTTGCAAAATGGTGCTGATTTGCGTGCCGTTCAACATTTGTTAGGTCATTCTGATATTGCTACCACTCAGATTTATACCCATGTGTTGGAAGAGGGACTTTATCGTTTAGTCAATGAGCATCATCCACTTGCCGATGAGCAAAAGGCTCGTTAAAGAAAAGGTGATGTTTTTGAAAAAGACTTTATAAAGCAAATTATAAGTGTATAAGTGACACTGAATGAGTTGATACAAATGTATAATTATCTTGATTTTGAAAAACCAGTTGCTGATCTTGATGGGAAAATTCTTGAATTAAAAAAAATTTCTCAGGAAAAAGGCAGTCTTGATATGAGTGACGAGATTGCTCGTCTTGAAACGCGTTCCCAAACAGCGTTGCGCGATATTTATAAAAAATTATCGCCGTGGCAAAAAACACAAGTCGCTCGTCATCCGGATCGTCCCCATTTTATGGACTATTCTAAACGCCTATTGAGTGATGTTACGCCTTTGGCCGGAGATCGCAAGTTTGCTGAAGATGAGGCTATTCAAGCGGGGTTTGCACGCTTTAAAGGTGAGGCCATTGCTTATATCGGTCAAGAGAAAGGTCACGATACGCAAACACGTTTGCGCTATAATTTTGGTTCTGCACGTCCAGAAGGCTATCGTAAAGCTGTACGTATTATGGAAATGGCTGACCGCTTTGGTTTGCCACTCCTCACTTTTATTGATACAGCAGGTGCTTATCCTGGGGTAAGCGCTGAAGAACGTGGGCAAGCGGAAGCAATTGCTCAATCAACAGCTACAACTTTGCGTTTGAAAGTTCCTGTGGTTTCCGTTGTTATTGGAGAAGGCGGTTCTGGAGGGGCGATAGCAATCGCGGCTGCCAACAAAGTTTATATGTTGGAGCACGCAATTTACTCTGTTATTTCACCAGAAGGAGCAGCTTCTATCTTATGGCGTGATCCAGCTCGTGCAAAAGATGCTGCAATGAATATGCGTATTACCGCTCAAGATTTGTATCGCTTAAAGATTATTGATGGCATTATTTCGGAACCTTTAGGGGGAGCGCATCGTGGCAAAGAGATTGTCATTGATGCAACGGGTGATGTTATTTCAGAGGCTTTAAAAGCTATGGCTGGAAAAGATGGTCAAGTGCTTAAACAAGAGCGAAGGGAAAAATACCTTCAAATTGGTCGATCTCTAACATAGATTATTTTTTGTGAGGGGTGTTGGATTGGAGTTTTATTCGATGACATTTAGCAGATTCCTCGCTGTGTGTGTGTTGTTTGTAATGGGACTATTGACAGCATGTGAAGGAAGATTACCAGCCTCTATTCGCGCTAAAGTTGAGCAGCCGTTGCCGCAAGAAATCAAAAATAGAATGGTTCTGTATGATATAGATCCCTATGCACCGATTATGATGCGGTTTTTTAAGGAAGAAAATCTTGCTGAAGTTTGGAAGCAATCTCGTTCAGGACCTTTTATCTTGGTTGCTCGCTATGGCATTTGCAAATGGTCTGGTAAGCTTGGACCTAAATATAAAGAAGGGGATCTTCAGACACCAGAGGGTTTTTATACTATTAGCGCAAACCAAATGAATCCTTATTCAAAATATTATCTCTCTTTTAATATAGGATTTCCTAACCTTTATGATCAGGAAAATGGTCGCACAGGAAGCAATCTTATGGTTCATGGTTCTTGCTTTTCCGCAGGTTGTTATTCTATGAGTGATAAGAACATGGCTCAGATTTATGCGTTTGCACGGGATGCTTTTAAAGGAGGACAAAGAGAGTTTCAGTTGCAGGCTTTTCCTTTCCGCATGACCGAGGATAATATGTCACGTCATAGCAAGAATCCTCATTATCAATTCTGGATTATGCTTAAGAAAGGTTATGATTTTTTTGAAAAAAATCGTCAACCTCCAACTGTTGAGGTTTATGGAAAACGTTACGTTTTTAATCGCGATATTGATAAAAATTCAGTTTCTCTAATGCAGTAAGTGTTATTGTATCCTACAGCACTGTAAACACTATCACTTAATAATGGCGATACAGGATATGCAAAAACTTTGCACATAAGGTGTTTAAGTGAGTAGTCAATATTTTAAAGCGCAGAGTTTTTTCATAGAGCTTTATGTAAGTAAATCATATGAAGTGGGAAGCCAAGAGGAATTTTCTCAAAGAAGTTGGATTGTTTGCACATCGTTACTGGTATCAATCTTCGTTTTTAGTGAAGAGTAAGTTAATATAAAATGTACCTCTCTTTTTATTTCTTTCAAAGAGTTTTATTCTTTTATGCTGTGAAATATTGTCTTGTCGTGCTGTTATATAAGATACATTCACATATTTTAAAATGCGATATTGCCTCTGTCTAATTTTGGTTTTTTTTCTTAACAGGGATTTTAATTTCAATTAGTTTGAGTAAACATAGAGTTGAGCAGAATATTTTAGAACCAAGAATTTGGCCAATCGGTCTGTGAAATGAATCACATGAAGTAGTTTGCAGATGAAGCGCATTTAGAGAGAAAACAATCTGTTTTCAGATTGATGGGTATTAAATTATGTATCATAATAATTTGATTTATAATGATAATTTAGTGTTATTCAAGTTAAATTAGAACCCTAAATACCGTAAGATTCTCTCATTTCAAAGCTGTTCCATGTTGAATAAATTAAAACCATTTTCTTGCACGTTACAAGCGGGGATAACCGCGTGGGTGAAACTGTGCAAGAAAGACTAAAATACTTTTTACAAACCGTCTCAAGTGCCAAGGGCTGTTTCAACATTGGGAATTAGCAAAGTGTGTAATGGTGCCGGTTTGCTCCTTTAAAAGCATAAAGATGGTGGTGCCAATGAATTTAATGTTATATCATTGAAGGGGAGAAAAAATTAAAATTTTATTCCTGGAATGACCAGAGGATTTTCTAAGAGAGCTGTTTTGTCTGCAGTATCTATTGCTGGTTTATTAAAAAAAGCATTGAGAAGCTTTTGTATTGCGTCTTTTTCAACACCATCGGCAATGATGACGAAACGTGTTTGTTTTATTCCTTTTGGCCAAGCTGGCAATCTTATGGGAGGATGAAAAAATGTTTGTACGCCATGTAATACAAGTGGGCGATAAGGGTCATCACGCAATGCGATAATTGCTTTAATACGTAATAATTTTGTACCATAACGCTCTTGTAGGAGATCTAAAAAAGCCTCAATTGTGGCGTAATCAACAGGACCCTCACAGTTTAATGAAAAGGTACGAATGGTTTTATGGGGGGTATGATCATGTGGGGTAGTCGTAAGATTTTGTTTAAGTTTTGTATTTTCTACTTTTTCATCCCATAATGTGTTATTTATTAATAGATTTGAACAGAAATCTTTAGAATGGGCGTCAATGATTTGTGCTGTAGGATTCATTGTTTTAAGTGTGCTAAGGAGTGCATCTGAAAGCGTTTGTGGGTCTCTAAGATCTGTTTTGGTGAGAATGATTTTATCAGCAAATATTAATTGTTTATATATTTCAGGATAGCGCTCACATATGGAAAGTGGGCTTAATGTATCAAATGTTGCAAGAACAGCATTTATGGACAATGTTTGAATAAACAATGGGTGGCTTAAAAGTATTTGTAAAATAGGGGCGGGATCAGCCATCCCTGTGGTTTCAATGATAATATGATGGAGTTGTTTGATCTGTCCTGTCTGAACGCGATTTATTAAATCAATTAATGTGTCGATGAGATCACTGCGTAAATTGCAGCATAAGCAACCATTGGCAAGCTCAATAATTCCTTCTGTTGTTTTTTCAACCAGAAGGTGGTCAATACTGATTTCGCCGAATTCATTGATGATAACAGCACATTCTGTTAGAAGAGGGTCTTGTAGCATACGGTTGAGCAAAGTTGTTTTGCCAGAGCCTAAAAAACCCGTAATAAGCGTGAGAGGGATGCGCTTTATTTTCATGTTAATCATCAATCATAGTTTTGTTTTTAAAAAATATATCTCAGTATGTCTAACCAATTTATAATGATGTCCGTGAGGGATGTAATGGTTAATCCCTCATGAGATCCATTGTACCACTATCTTTACGCTTATAAAGGTAGGTGCACGTGGGTATATTATACACTTTTTAGCGTCAATGTTATGATAATTCTTGGTTCTTGAAAGGACTTATAGGAAGGATTTTTATTCCTTGTTTTAATTATTTTATCTACATGTTCATCCACCTTGTGGCGCGCAAGAGACTGGTTTTATTGATTCAACAAATACAGATTTGAAATGAGAGAATCTTACAATACTTGTGGTTTTGACATAAGGTACAAAATAATTAATTATCATTATAAATCAAAGTATTATAATTAATTGTAGATTATGATTTATGGCTTTTTATAGAATGGTTTGCGTGCCTTTTATACGGAATATAGGGTTTTCTTAGTGGTTTTACTGTCATTTTAGGTGTTTGTGGCGTACGAATGAGGTGTACTGATAAAGGATGAGAAAAAGAAGGTGGAGCAGTGATAAAAGGTGAGGTGAGAATAATATTTCCTTGATCATTATATGATTTTGCATGCATTTTTATGGCTTCAGGTGTGCATGTTTGTTGTCTCATATTGTTGGCTTTTGTTATGTTGCTCCCATAAGGTTTTAATGTTGCTAGTGTTAATTGGGGGTTTCCTTGGTGCAAAAATCCTATTTCAAGAAGTTGTGCAGCTTTTTCTTCTCTTTCACTTATGTTGTTAGCACCTAGAATGACAGCAATAATTGTACGTTTATTGCGGGTGGCTGAGGCAACAAGATTAAAACCAGAGGCACAAATAAAGCCTGTTTTCATACCGTCTATCCCATAAAAACGGCCAATGAGGTTGTTTGAGTTATGTTGGATTTTTCGATTATTACCAAAATCAATGGCTGGAATAGAAAAATAATGAGCATATTGTGGAAATTCTCTACGTATTTGAACGGCTAAAAGAGCAATATCGCGTGCCGTGGAATAGTTTTGAGGATCTGGTAAACCACTTGCGTTCGCAAAATGGGTGCCAAACATGCCTAAACGTTTAGCTTCGCTATTCATTTTATGTACAAAATCTTTCTGTGAACCCGCAACAGCTTCACTCATGGCAATGGCTAAATCATTGGTAGATTTAACCATGGTGATACTTAAGGCTGTATCAAGTGTGAGTACAGAACCAGCTTTATAGCCTGAACGATATGAGGGAGCTTTTGCGGCGTATTCGCTGATGGTGATATGTTTGTTTGGTGAAACTTCTCCTCGGCTCATGGCACGAAAAATAACATAAGCGGTCATTAATTTTGTCAAGGAAGCAGGATACCAACGCTCAAAAGCTTGATTATGTTTTAAGATACGCCTCGTTGTAACATCAACAGAAATAAAAGGCTGCGCTAAAGCAACAGCGCTGGATAAACTCAAAATCACAGAAAAAAATAAATTATAGAAGAGACGTTGCATTAATTTAAATCTAGTTCCCTCTTATTCGTTATTTAGAATTGTTTTAATGTAGCACACAAAGCTTTTAAGTCTAGGATAGGGAGGAAAGATGGTTAATTGCTGTATCCGTTGTGTCTGTGGGATAAAAACCAACACTCATTTTTATTTTCCCCTTGAATTTGGTTTGATGACTTAAGTATCTCAAGAAATACTTTTTAAATAATGAAGATTGTACAAGATTTCATGTTCTTGGAGGGATTGAATTTCTCAGAAAGGAATGAATCTGTATAATCATGCATTTTTCTTGCTCTCCTGTTAGGATAGCCCTTGGCACTTGAGACGGTTCGTAAAAAGCATTTTAATCTTTTCTTGTATCGTTTTATTCACACAGATATCCCCGCTTGTAATGTGTAAGAAAATGATTCTAATTGATTCAACCTAGAATAGATTTGAAATGAGAGAATCTTACGGTATTCAGGGTTCTCATTCAAGTTGAATAACGCTAAAACATCCTTATAAGTCAATGAGATGTATGTTATTTAAATGATTTTAAAGAGAGGAAGAATTCTTTTTCAAAAAAATTTACACATTGATTATTTCTTATCATGTACATGTGTTTTATAATTTTGAATTAGAAAGTTTGAAGTATCTTTCTTATATTTTTGTTCCCTATACTCCGCTCAATATACAAAGTTATGCATTATTCTTATCAATTAGTGCATTGTTTCATGATGATTTAGTTTTTGAAGTTTCTGAACAGCGTATGGTGGCATAGGAGGAGGGGTAGGATCTTGAGCTGCTAAGAGAAGCAGTTCATCACACGCTTTTTCAGTTTTTTGGACAAGTTGATCTAGAAAATCACGTTTGCTTAAACCCGCTTCTATCGGGGGAAGAATACGGACACGAATTGTTCCGGGATAGCGGCGAAAATTATTGCGTGGCCAATATAAACCCGCATTGTGTGCAATAGGGACAACTTGAAGTCCTAATTCATTATAGAGCGCGACAATTCCTGACTTATAATCTGGTTCTTGACCGGGTTGTCGGCGTGTTCCTTCGGGAAAAATCAAGATTTGGCGCCCTTGTTTTACTTTCTCTTTTGCTTTTTGTATAATCATTTTTAAAGCTTTGATGGGTGTTGTGCGGTTAATGGGGATAATTTGCGTTTTTGCCATATACCAGCCAAACAATGGAATCCACATCAATTCACGTTTTAAAATGAGAGTGGGATCATCAAAATAAGGAACAAGACTGAAAGTTTCCCAAGCTGATTGATGCTTTGGAGCAATGATATAGGGGCCTTTGGGAAGATTTTCTAAACCTTCAATCTCATAACTTGTGCCTGCGATGTATTTTTGCAAAAAGAGTGTAACGCGTGCCCATGTTTTAGGGACAATCCATGCCTTTTTGCGGGGCATTAAAAAATAAACGGGAGCGTAAAGAATCATTTGTATGAAAGTTGTTGTATAAAAAGCGAACGTAAAAAGAATAGAACGAAGGATAAGCACTACATTTTCCATTTTATATCTATAAGAAGACTTCATATATAATATAATTCACATGAGAAAACATCTTCTTTATGTTTTCTCAAGCATCTATTTTTTCGGTAACTCATTTTCCGATATTTAAAAACAGAAGGAAAGAGGTTAATGGAATTACAAAAAGATAAACTTTTTATTCCACGGATTTTATCTATTGCGGGAACAGATCCTTCTGGTGGCGCTGGAATGCAGGCGGATTTGAAGGTTTTTTCAGCTATGAAAACTTATGGTATGAGTGTGGTTACAGCTGTTGTTGCACAAAATACTCAGGGTGTGCGTTCTTTTCAGGCATTAGATGCTTCTTTTGTTGCAGATCAAATTGATTCTGTTTTTGAGGATATCCATGTTGATGCCGTTAAAATTGGTATGGTTGCAAATGCTCAGATTGCACAGGTTATTGCAGAACGTCTTGCTTATCATAAAGTGCGTTTCATTGTTTTTGATCCGGTTATGGTTGCAAAAAGTGGTGATGTTCTTTTAAAGTCTGATGCAATTGAAATTATGCGTGATGTTCTTGTGCCGATGTCAACTTTGATCACGCCAAATTTGCCTGAAGCTGCACTGTTATTGGGGGGTGAAGTGCAATGGTCTTTAGAGACTATGTATCAATATGCTCCACGACTCTTGGCGCTAGGGTGTCATGCAGTTTTGTTAAAAGGGGGACATTTGAATACGCTTACCAAAAATAGCACAGAAAATTACGATTGTTCTAGTCCAGACCTTTATTGTGATTGTGAAAACCTTTTTATACTTGAAGCTTCTCGTCTTTCAACTACTCATGATCATGGGACAGGGTGTACCATTTCTGCTGCCATTGCAGCTCTGTTACCTACTCAACCTTTGGATTGCGCTGTTAAACAAGCAAAAGATTATTTGCATGGCGCTTTAACTGCTTCAGATGCTTTAAAAGTAGGGAAAGGGCGAGGGCCGCTTCATCATTTTTATGCATTATGGAAAGATTAATACAACGATTGATTGTGAAAAATCTTCACTCTATGAATTTGTTTCGTCATTATATGATGTTTTGGACTTATGACTGATAAGTGTTAGCGCATTGTAGCTTAACAGTTATTTTGTATTAAGAAGGATAAGAAAAAATGTTATAATTTGCTTCTTTTATATATTTTTTACGATTAATCTATCCTGTTTCAGAGGCAATTTTGAGTATAAAAAAGAGAGCAAGGAATTGTAAAATCAGGATTTGATAGCAAAAAGAGTAGAGGGAAAGACCTTTTACAAGGCGATATTAAAGCTGGCGGATCCTGCTATATTCGCTGTTTCTTATATTGGTGGCAAAACAGGGTGAGCCAAAATCGTCATCAAAATTATTATATATCTAACATTTACATAGTTTTTGTCAGCATGGATAGGGTTTTCTAAATAGAAATTGATACTTCCTGATGGAATTATTAATGATCTTTCAGGTGATGTGGTAAATTTTTTTCGGATATTACAACGTCATTATCCTTTTTTATGGAACTGCTTTATAGAATTATTGGCGTTTCAGATGAGTAGCTATGAGGAGTTTCAACATTTAATACAGCAAGATCTAGAAACTTTTACGAATTTAGAGCGGATTTTAAGGTTTTTATATTTATAGTGATTCAGTTTTAGCGAGAAGGTAGTCGATTGCACAATCGGAGTTTCAATAGACCTGTAGCGTATGGTTTAATCTTTTCAAAATTGAATTTTTATTCTGTTGTTTAGCTGATGTTACCATTAAACATTTAAAATGGTCTGATTTTATTGTGCACTATGACGGTTTCAATACTTTATGTTACCTTATCTTGATTTGAAGTTATGTTCCTCATGTAAAATAGAATGCACTTAATATTGTTAATTCACATGTCTATTTTAAAGAGATTTCTCTCAAAGTGTGTCACATCCATTTTATAATAACGTTCGTGAATGGTCTAAAGCCTTTATGAAGTGTATAAAGCTATTATGCTTCCCATTTTTACGTTTTCAAGGTGAAAGGGGTACCTCCCTATACTATTTTAGCTCCCAATGTTGCGATAATCTTTGGTATTTCAGAGCGTTCAGAAGAAGAGTTTTTATTCCTTTCTTCAAGTGAATTTTATTGATGCCTCAATTTTTCCTGTTATGCGTGAGTAGATGATTGTGAGTGATTTTAATGTATAGAGATTTGAAATGAGATAATCCTATGATATTTGAGACGCTTGCTCAATATGAATAATGATAAATTATCTTTATAAATCAAGTTATTAATTTATTTTTGTGTTGAAGATTATTCTGGATAAGAATTTGTTCAAGAAAGAGGATTATCAAATGATGTGCCAGAAATCCCAAAAACTTAAGTTACTCTAAATAATAGGTGAAAACAGTTTATTTCGTTTGAAAATAATTACAATTAGCGTGAGGGATTTTTCATCATCAACTGTGACATAGAAAAAGAAACAATACACATAAAGGACCTTTAAATGATCTTTGAAAGATTTTTTAAGCTCCTTTGGTTATTTTATAAAGCGAAAATTTTTTCTATTAATTAACTAACAGACTAACCATCTAACAAATTATGATGCAACTGTCGTTTTAAATGTTTGCTTTCGAGCTCTTCATAAATATCAGTAACAGACAGTAGATTATCGATCATATAAAAAAATTACATTTGTTCAACTTAGATTTGTGATAGATATCTTTATTTAAGACAAAGTAAAAAATAAGAAAATTTGAGTGAGCCATTTGAAACAATTATGTTTATAAAACTGATTTTAGCTTTTCACTATCAGTATTAAAGGCGATTGGCCAAGCTTTCTTGGTTATATCGATTGCTTGATCATATTTGAGTTCTGCTGAAAATAATAAATTCTTTTAATTGATGAGCAAAAAAGAATTCAGAGCTAAACCACTATGTGTTTATTGGAATAAATTTTAAATTCACCAAAGTTTGTAAAGCCCAATTTTTTATAAATGCTAATTCCCTCGTGAGAGGCTTGCATACCAATAACATGATATCTCTTTCTTTTTAAATGCTCAATAGCAATTTTTGTCATGAATGTCCCAATACCTTTTTTCTGAAAATCTGGCTTGGTGACAATATCATACAATCCACCAATCCCATCCGCTTTAATACAAAAACATATTGCTATAGGATTGTTATTTATATAACCAACGAACATCTCTACATCAGAGTCTTTTTTATAACAACGCCCTATTGTTTCATAAAATATAACTGCTTCTTCATTAAAAGGCTCGAAGACTGATGCCATAACATTTCCATAATCTCTAAAATCTTGAAGTGATTCAACTTCCTTGATTTTGAAGCTATCTGGCATAGAAGTAACATGTGAGTCTATATCTTGCGCTAAAGCTGCCATTCCTACCTCTGTTTCAACATGCTCTAAGCCAATAGATAAGAGAACTTCATCAACTTTATAATGAGATGAATGAGGTCCAACCCACTAAACTAAAGGTAGTTTCTGCGCATTAAAGGAAGCGATTATAGATTTTGCCTGCTCTACAGGTATAGTTTCTTGTAAATTTTTAGAAGAGATAATATTGAATGTATCTGAAGCGAATGTTGAATTAATAGAAGACACGCCATTTGAAAAATCAACAACCTTCATTTTAGGGCACAATTTTGGTAAAAAACGTACTTTTGAACAAAAATTATTCATTGTAGTTTGACACTAGGTTTTATACTAAGTGGGAAAAGGTGGGATTAGGTAGGAATACGTGATAATTTGTTGTTTTTATGTATAAAATTTAGCATTAAATGCGCGTTTTGTCAAAATAGATTTTGACACCTAAAATTGTAAAAAAGAGCGAAAATCAGAAAAAAGTGCGTTTTCATGGTAAAAATGAGAGAAGGCTTTGAAAGGTCTTTGAAAACCCTGTGAAAAATTTTGAAAAGTCTGTGAAAGCCCAGAAAACCGCCTTTGAAGATCCTGTGAAAAAAATCAATCCAAAAGTTCAATTGACGTCAAAATCAGCCAAAAATAACCAAAAAAGCAAAAAAGATTTCCATATATAAGTGGAAATCTCTAAAAATTGAGTAAAAAGTATTGTTTATCAATAATTTATATAAATTTTTTAATGTAAAAAGATTTCCACTTTCATTTTAGAGAGGCATTAAGCCGTATTTTGTGTAGTTTCTAGATGTACTCTTTCAGCTTCTATTTGACGCTTTAAATGAATTTTAAGAAGAGGGAAAGTTGCTTCTACTTCTTCCGTGTCGTTGATGTCTTGAACAAGCTCTTGTAACTTTTTATAAAGCTCTGCCGCTAATTCCGCTATATCTTCAGGAGGGAGTTTTATTTTAGCATCGCGATAGGTTGTATAAGCTATGCGACCAAGCTTTTTCATGAGTCCAGCAGGAATGGTAGGCGGAGAGATATTGAAAGACCGAGCCATCATCATGTCTATAAACATTGCATCTTCACCGGTCAAAAGCCAATTCAGGTTTACTCCAAATTTTTCTTTATATGCTGATAAAACCGTTGCATCTGGAGTTCTATCACCGCGTTCGTAATTTCCAAGCCCTTGAATACTGATACCAATTTTAAGTGAAAATATATCACGAGATAAGCCCACAAGCTTTCTAACTTCTGTGAGTCGTTTTGCTAATGCAGTTTTGGGCTCATTTTTTTGTCGTCTCATATTACAAATGTTTACAAATGGGGTTGACTAATATCCCATTTGTAGATATACCTCATATTAGAGCCCGATACGAAGGGCGTTTATTATACATTTAACCCCACAAAAAACGGATGGTTTGAGCATCCGTTTGAAGCAGGAGCGAAAGTTATGACAACCACCCAAACATGC
>NZ_JBHIRH010000004.1:0-144953 GCF_042196945.1 Bartonella sp. AA81SXKL
TTTTACCAGCGTCTTTTAACCGCAACCATTACGGACCATGCCGGGAATGAAGCCGATACATTTGAAGCAGAGTTTGACGATAGTGGCAATGATTTAGAGGTTCCCTCAAGCAACAGCACTCTGCAAGTGATCTTTGGTTATGAGAACAGCATCAGTGCCTTCATGGGGCGTTTTGTTGTCGAGTCGGTGGTGAGTATTGGGGGCAGTGATGGAGAGATCTTGCGCCTTTGTGGCAAAAGTGCCTCGATGCGTAAAGAGCTAAAAGAACAGGTGAGTGAGCATTTTGATCACAAAACTGTTGGGGAGATTGTTGAGACACTTGCCAAACGCCATGGCTATCAAGCAAAGGTTAGTCCCCAATTTACCAAACAAACTTTGCCTTATGTGATTCGAACAGATCAATCGGCTGTTGATTTTTTAACCCGCCTTGCCGATCGCATGCGGGCGCGTTTTTTGATCAAGGACAATAAGTTTTTGTTTTTAAGCGGAGATAATTTACCAGCATTAGCAATCCATAAGCACGACTGTTCCAACTGGGAATTTACCCTAGAGCCACGTACGCAATATGGCACCATTGAAGCTTCTTATTTTGATCGCTCAAAAGGGCAGCAATGCCAAGTCAAACATCAGACAGGGTTTAGCGGTCCCGTGCGGCGTTTGCGGACTTGTTACACTTGTGAGGAGGAAGCACGAGCTGCTGCTGCTTCCGAGTCGGACAGGTTGTGTCGTGCTGTAGGCAGTGGTTCTTTGACCCTTGAGGGGCGTCCCGAAATCATGGCGGATCAACCTCTTTTATTGCAAGGGTTTCGTGGGCAAATCAATGGTCCATGGAAAGCTGCAACCGTCACCCACCGCTATGAAAAACAAAGCGGATACACCACAGAAATCACACTCGAGGCACCAAACAAGGGAAAAGAAAGCAATGAGAACACTGAACATGCTAAAAACAGAAAATCCAAGAGATAATTTTGCTTCTTCTTTTCGTCAACTTCCCCATAATATTGAAGCGGAACAGGCATTACTTGGAGCAATCCTGATTAATAATAATGCACTCGATCGCGTTTCAGACTTTCTCAAAGCAGAACATTTTTTTGAAACGCTACACCAAAAGATCTTTGAGATTGTCTTACAAATTATTCAAAAGGGTCATCTTGCAAACCCCATTACAATTAAGCCCTATATCCAAATGGAAGAAAAAATTGGAGATATTACTGTATACCAGTATGTTGTTCGCTTAGCCACAGAGGCAGTCACTATTATTAACACTGAGGATTATGGACGCGTCATTTACGATCTGTTTATCCGACGCTCTTTGATTAATCTTGGCAATGAAGTTGCCAATACAGCTTTTGATGCGCCTCTGGAGTTCACACCTTCCCAACAAATTGAAACAATTGAAAATCAATTATTTGAGTTAGCCGAAAAAGGAAAATATGGGGGTGGTTTTGAAAACTTTGATACAGCCATTGCAAAAGCACTTAACATGGCAAGCGCTGCGAAAAAGCGTTCCTCACAGCTTTCAGGGATAGCTACCCATATCAAAACCCTTGATGAAAAAATGGGAGGATTACAAGCATCTGATTTAATTATCCTTGCGGGGCGCCCTGCTATGGGGAAAACATCACTTGCTACCAATATTGCTTTTAATATTGCCAATGCTTGCAAGCGTCATGATAACAGCCAAACCAATGAAGGGGGTATTGTAGGTTTCTTCTCACTTGAAATGTCAACAGAACAGCTTGCAACTCGTATTATCTCAGAGCAAATAAAGGTTTCTTCTTCTGATATGCGTCGTGGTAATATCTCAGAAGAGCAATTTACCAACATCATTTACGCAATGCGTTCCTTACAAACAATCCCTCTTTATATTGATCAAACGGGGGGTGTATCCCTTGCACAATTGGCCGCCCGTGCAAGGCGTCTTAAACGACAACATGGTCTAGATGTCTTGATTATCGATTATATCCAACTCATGACAAGCGGTTCAAAGCGTTCATTAGAAAATCGCGTTCAAGAAATTACAGCCATTACCACCGGATTAAAAGCACTTGCAAAAGAACTCAATATTCCCATCATTGCTCTGTCACAACTTTCACGTCAAGTTGAAAACCGAACCGATAAACGTCCACAACTCTCCGACTTACGTGAATCTGGTTCAATCGAGCAAGATGCCGACATTGTTTTGTTTGTTTATCGTGAAGAATATTATCTCAAAAATGAAGAACCCAAAGAAGGCACCGCTGAGTATAGCAAATGGCAAGATGCAATGGAGCAAGCCAAGGGTAAAGCCGAGGTTATTATAGCAAAACAACGCCATGGTCCGACAGGAATCGTTCCCCTTGCCTTTCAATCCGACTTTACATGCTTTAGTGATTTGGAAAAATAGGAGCAGAAAAATGCGTTAAAGAGAGCTTTAAATACCCTTTGAAAAGCATTTGAAGACCCTTTAAAACTCTTTGAGAAAAAATAAATTGGTACAAAACCTAGTGGCAAAATATACAAAAAACGCTGGCAAGCTACACCCGCTGGCAAGCTACAACAAGCTACAACAAACAAGTAATGGTAGCGGAGGAGGGATTTGAACCCCCGACACAAGGATTATGATTCCTCTGCTCTAACCTACTGAGCTACTCCGCCAAAATAAGCAATCATAATTGTCAATAATTACATCTTTTGCGGATATAAGGGGTAGAATAGTAAGATGTCAAGCATCGTTTTTAAGCTTTTCTCTTGTCATTCTATTTTATCCTCGATATGTAAAAGTGTAATTTTCATATGATAAAGTAAGGTAAGGCATGAAAATGGTGCCACGTGTAGCGGTTTTAGGATGCGGTCATTGGGGTGAAAATCATATACGGACACTCCACTCTCTCGGGGCTTTAGCAGCAGTTTCTGATATTGATAATGATCGTGCTGCTAGTTTTGCAACACTGTATGGTGTAGAGGTTGTTACACCAGATGATCTTTTTACGCATCGAGATATTGATGCGCTGGTATTAGCGTTGCCGCCACAATTGCATACGCAAAATGTGCTCCGTGCTGTTAAAAATGGTAAAGATGTTTTGGTGGAAAAACCAATAGCCTTGAATGTTTCTGATGCTAAACGCCAAGTTCAGGAGGCTGAGGCCTATGAGCGAGTTTTTATGGTGGGCCATATTTTGCGTTTTCATCCAGCTTTTGAAAAAATGTGTGAATTGGTGAAAAACGGAGATGTGGGAGATGTGCGATATATTTATTCTCATAGATTAGGCTTTGGAAAATTTCACACACACAGTGATGCTTTATGGGATCTTGCCCCTCATGATCTCTCAATGATTTTGGCGTTGACAGGATGTGAACCTTCCGAAATTCGCGGTGAGGGGGCTGCTGTCGTTGATCAGATTTCTGATTTTTCTCATATTCATATGATTTTTCCAAATGGCGTGCGTAGTCATCTTTTTACTTCACGCTTGAGTTCTTATCGTGAGAGGCGTTTAATTGTTGTTGGAACAAAGGCTATACTCGTTTTTGATGATATGGAACCGTGGAGTCGTAAATTGGCAATGCACTATTTTGCCGTTTGGAAAGAAAATCAAGAGTGGGCTTTTAGCATGGATGAGCTGAATTACATTGATGTTTGTGAAGATTTGCCGCTTACTTGCGAATTACGGCATTTCCTCCATTGTATTGAAACGCGTCAATCACCTCGTACAAATGGTGATGATGCTATTGCGGTTTTACGGATTTTAACAGCTGCTGATGTCAATTATGATAGATAAAAGAGATAGGTAGCGCTTTTGCATTCTTGTGATGATCAATGGAGTTAATATGCAATTCATCGACCTTGGGGCGCAGCGTGCGCGTATTGAAGATAAAATTAATTTTGCAATTGCGCATGTAGTCGCTAGTGGTAAGTATATTTTGGGACCAAAAGTAACAGAATTTGAAGAGAAATTGGCAGAATATCTTGGCGTTAAACATGTGATTGCATGTGCTAATGGAACAGATGCTTTGAAGATGCCTCTTATGGCTAAAAATATTGGTCCAGGGGATGCTGTTTTTTGTCCTAGTTTTACATTTTCAGCAACGGCTGAAGTGGTTGCTTTGGTGGGGGCTAAACCTGTTTTTGTTGATGTTTTACCTGATACATTCAATATTGATGTTGAAAAACTTTCTCACGCTATCGAAATGGTAAAAAAAGAGGGACGTCTAAAGCCAAAAGCTATTATTGCCGTTGATTTATTTGGGCTTTCTGCTGACTATGTGCAAATTGCTCAAGTGGCTGCAAAGGAAAATCTTTTTATAATTGAAGATGCTGCTCAATCTATGGGGGGGAGAAGCGGTAATACTATGTGTGGTGCTTTTGGTGATGTGGCTGCTACAAGTTTTTATCCTGCAAAACCATTAGGATGTTATGGCGATGGAGGCGCTATGATGACCAATGATGATCATTTTGCAGAACTTTTACGCTCTATTTTGTTTCATGGTAAAGGTGAAACGCAATATGACAATGTACGTATTGGTATGAATTCGCGCCTAGATAGCATTCAGGCTGCAATTTTACTAGAAAAGTTTGCGATTTTTGAAGATGAAATGGAAAAGCGTGTGGAAATTGCTCAACGCTATTCCAATGGCTTAAGAGATATTGTTACAGTTCCAGAAATAGGAGAAAATATTCGTTCTGCTTATGCACAATATACGATTAAGGTAAAAGAACGGGATAAATTAAAAGATTTTTTACAAAAAAATTCTATCCCTACAATGATTTATTATAAAACTCCTTTACATCAACAGCCAGCTTATAAACACTTCCCTTATGTAAAAGATTCCCTTTCTGTTTCAGAGTCTTTAGGAGAGTGTGTTTTAAGTTTACCAATGCATCCTTACTTGACACAAACGGATCAGGATATGATTATCAAAAAAATAAGAGATTTTTATCACTCTTGAGAGCGTGTTTTTATCCTTAAAATTATGGTCAAAGCTTTATTGGTGATCCATCTTAGAAGGTATTTTTTGTTAGAGTGTGTGGCCAATGTTTTGGTATTATTTCCTTTCTAGGACCTATGAAATGTTGTCCTTTAGAGCGGTGATATGATTAGAAAGTGAAGCTTCTAGACAAGAAGATATTTTTTAACAGAACTGTATGGGCTAAGAAACTTTGTCCTTTAGCTTAGCAAAAAAGTCACGTTTAATAAAAAGGATTTGGGTTATGAAAGTTACAATGAACCTTTGTTGATTTTACTCTTCATTTAAGGTGTTTTAAAAGATAACTTATTTAACGGGGATTTTTTAAAAGATAACTTATTTAACGGGGATTTTGGAGAGAAAAGTTATTTTTTGGCGAATACGTGATGCTAGGTCATTTTTGCTTTTGGATTTTTGAATCAATGTGTTGATGGGTGATGTATTCCCTTCTTGTAGCGCTATTTGAGCTGCTAATGTTGCTGCAAGTTCTTTTGTTTCTTCTCGGAGTTCTTCTAGCAATTGGTGGTTAGCGGTCGTGTCCAGCTCATGAGTTTGGATTTTTTGTAAGCGTTGCTGATAGTGTGCGACTTTTTCACGCATCATTTGTCTTTCCTTTGGAAGTGTGTAGTGTGGCAATATTTTGTTTGATTGCTATCGCTTCTTTGGTGAGAGTATCTTTTGTGGGGAGGCATAGCCGATAAAACTGTTCTGTTACTTGGCTCAGTTGTATTTTTTGTTGGACATATTTTTTTTGCAAAAATTCGTACTTTTGTTGGTTGTTTGCTAATTCTACAGCATGTTGTGCACGAAGAAAATCGTGATTTGCTTCTATTTCCGCGAGTGATAATGGCATTTTCGCACAAACATCTTTATACGCAAAATGAACGGCTTTACGCCAAATAAAAGGAGATAAAAGCACCAGTAACCAGGAAGTGAAAGCAACTCCAAGTATAAAAAAAAGAAATGATTGAATAAGCATAATACCCCTTTTCAAATAAGAATACGTTTAAAACGGATTCCATGTCGGTCTATGTGTTAATTTTAAATATCCTATATTGATACCAAGGCGTGCGCCGACTCCTGTACGTATTGGGATTAACAAGGTATTATGGTATTTTAGGACATGAAAACCAACACCTGCAATTAAATAGGCCGAACCTGAAATACCACCATAGCGTCTCCATAAATTATTTATGCCATTAAGATTGTAAACTAAGATCATTAAACGGGAGCCTTGGCCGCCAAAATCCCATCCTACTGAGGGACCTTGCCAAAAAACTTTATGTTGACCATAGCTTTTGGTAAAAACCATTCCTTCGCCATAGGTTAATCCAGCAAAAAAGGCACCAGAAGCTTCTTCTCCTAAAATATAGGCATTGGGATAACCGTATTTTGAAAAAATATTTTGAATTGCAACAGCCAGACCACTAGCTGTTTTTCCAAAAAAAATATGACCAGAATCAATAATTTCTTGGAGTGAATAATGAGGTTCGTTTTGCTCTATTGGTTTTAGTCGAGCTTGTGTAGTGTTTATGGTGATGAATAAAAGGAAGATTAAAGATATAATATTTTTGTACCAGTATTTGAGCAGAGAGAGAGCCATGGAGTTTTCTCCTTTTATTAGTGATAAACAAAAAGATAATATTAGAATTTTCATTCTATTCAAATAAAAAATAAGATATAAGGTTATTTAAATTCTTGAATTTATTTCTGAATTTTTTAGCATGATTGTTAATGTTTCCTATTATGCATCAGATGTTAAGAGTTTTTCTTTAAAATAAAGTTTGTTTTTTTGAATCTAGGAGTTTTCAATCATTATGACGTTAGATATTTCTTTGAAGCCTATGGATCTTGCTGCTTTGCTTTGTAGTCGTATTTGCCATGATTTGATTTCACCTGTGGGGGCTATTCAAAATGCAATGGAGCTTTATGATGAAGGAGGAGCTGAAGAAGATGCTTTACAATTGGTGCGTTTATCCGTTGCGAGTGCTGCTGCACGTCTACAATTTGCGCGATTGGCTTTTGGTTTTGCTGGTGCAAGTGGAGGACAAATAGATACACGGACTGCAGAGCAGGTTGCTCAACAATATATGAAAGAAGAAAAAGCAACTTTAAAATGGCAAGCTTCTTCTTTATTGTTAGAAAAAGATGAAGTTAAACTTTTGCTTAATTTATTATTGATTGCAAACGCAACAGTTTCTCGTGGTGGTGAAATTGTTGTTATGATTTTGCAAGAAGAAAATAAACGTTCTTTTCGATTTGAGGTTTTCGGTAGAACTCTCCGTATCCCCCCTCATTTTCTTGCGTTATTTCGTGGAGAAGTTCAAGAAGAGCTTATTGATGCACATGTCATCCAATTTTATTACACAATGTTACTTGCTCAGATGACAGAGATGAAAATAAATATTGATGAAAGTGATGGTTGTATTGTTTTAGAAAGTGTAAAAAAGCTTTGAATAAGAGAGAAGCGCTTAAGCTGTGTTGGGAAAAGTGGCTTCGATTGAACTTATGAGCGATAAGGTTATATGTGTAAATTGGGTGTGGTTACTTCTTAAGCTTTAAGCGCTTTCTATATGAGATTTTTAGTGTGCGAGTTCTCTACTTTTAATAGAGAAAAGATCTCGGGGAAAAAATCTCGGCCCGCTACACTCCGAGATTTTACAATGTGCATATTCACTGCTTAAGCGGTTTTTCGTACGTTCTCTTCAACTGGATCACGTAATACATAACCACGTCCCCAAACTGTATCAATGTAATTTACACTGGAAGAGACTGCTTCCAATTTTTTCCGCAATTTACAGATAAAAACATCGATAATCTTTAGTTCTGGTTCATCCATTCCACCATAGAGATGATTGAGAAACATTTCCTTGGTAAGGGTGGTGCCTTTGCGTAAAGAGAGAAGCTCTAACATTTGGTATTCTTTACCGGTTAAATGAACAGGGCGCCCTGCAACTTCGACAGTTTTTGTGTCAAGGTTAACGGTGAGATCTCCGGTAACAATAACCGATTGTGCATGTCCTTTTGAACGACGAACAACTGCATGGATACGTGCAATGAGCTCATCCTTATGAAAAGGCTTCGTCATATAGTCGTCTGCTCCAAAGCCAAAACCACGAACCTTATCTTCAATGGCATTCATACCAGAAAGGATTAGGACAGGAGTTTTTATTTTTGCCAACCTTAGAGTCCGCAAGACATCATACCCTGACATGTCAGGCAAATTCAGATCAAGCAAAATGATATCATAATCATAGAGTTTTCCTAAATCGATACCTTCTTCACCCAGATCAGTGATATAAACATTAAAGTTAGCCGACTTTAACATCAACTCAATGCTTTGAGTAACTGCTCTATCATCTTCAATTAATAATACGCGCATTTTAGATCCCTCACTTTGCTCCTTCACGAATCATAAGGAGCATTTCTATTTTATATCAGTTAGCAAAACCACTGTTATAAAAACAATTCATTAAATCAAACACTTATAACAAAGCGTTTATGAACATTTCAGTAGTACGCGTAACAATCACTACTAAATTCCCCACTATCCATGATAGTGGTTAACAAAATATTTTTATTTTTGAAAGAGGCTACAAAATTATTTTAGAAAAATCCTATATTTTTTAACATAATAAAAAAGGAGGGCTTTTTCTATAAACTTTAACTTAAAAAAAATTTGTAAAAGAGCTTTATAAATTACTTTTTTACAATTTCAGTGTTTATTTACTGAGCTTTAAACCTCTTCAGTTTATAATGGGGGAAAAGTTAAAGAAATAGTTATTGCTCTATTAAAGCAGATTGTATTTTCAGATGCTTTAATGAAAGGCAAAAATTATTATAATTTCAAGTTAATAGACTGTTTTTGTCGGATAGATATATAACTAAAAGATATTTATTGGGTGTGAATGCGAGTTTTGAGTTGGCGCAATCAAGGAGTAGTGAGTATGAAGCCACGAGAAAATATGGTGCGATTAAGGATGTTTCAAGTGCGTGGAAAGCGCCGTGAAATTACACAGCTTGAGATGATGATCGCAGAATTTGAACGAATGGTGTTAGAGTTGGAAGCACAGATTACTCATGAAGAACGTAAATCTGGAAACAATGATGTTCACCATTTTGCTTATTCTGCTTTTGCGCGTGCAGCGCGGCAAAGACGTGATAATCTGATCAATTCAATTCGTGATTTAGAACTTCAAAAAACAAATGCTGAAATTGCTCTCCATGAAGCTAATACAGAGCTGCAACGTGCACAGCTTTTGGAAGCACGAGAAAAGAAGATTGCTGCGGATGATAAGGATATTTTGATTCAATCTAATTCAATGGTTGGCTAATTTAATGGCTGGATGATAAAAGCAATTATTGAAAAATCCATTCTTTCAGGTTTATCTTTTGGGTATAGTATAAAACAGCCAAACTTTTATCAAGTTTGGCTGTTTTATAGATTGCTTTATGTTTTATTAATCAATGGCAACTTAATGCCTGTAGTGTTGAATCTTGGTCGTTCGTAATCCCGCTAAACCGTGTTCATCGATTAAACTTTGCCATGAAAGAAATTCTTCTACAGTCAAAGTATAACGGTGGCACGCTTCGTCAAGACTTAACAATCCACCTCTGACAGCCGCAACAACTTCAGCTTTGCGACGAATCACCCAGCGCCGTGTTGTTTGCGGCGGTAGGTCGGCAATTGTAAGCGGACTTCCATCTGGCCCAATAACATATTTCATTTGTGTTTTTATCAAGTTGCTCATTCGTATCCTCTACCTTTAGTCAAGGACTTGATTCGTTTATAGAGCATGAAATTTAAAAAAGAGCTAAAAGCGCTGAAAGAAAAAATTAATAAAGTGATTGGGTCTGTAAAAAGAAGCTCAAGTTGAAGTGTGTAGAAGAGATTCTTGCAATATTTTACTGGATTTTTCAAAAGAGAAAAAAGGATTTCTCCTAAACGATTACCATTATGCCTTATTTCCATCATTCTTTTTTTGTTTGCAGCAGCTCTTAAGAAAGTAATGCCTATGGTTGTGGAAAGGATAAAAAAATAATATAAAGACAATCAATCGTGTAAAAGTGCTAAAGAGCGTGCATCAGAATGTCAACATATGGGTAGCCATTAAACAGAGCATTAAATAGAGAATGAATACATGTTTTTAAACAGTCTTGATTTACCAGGGCAACCTGAGGATTCTCGCATTGTTGTTGCAATGTCGGGGGGGGTTGATTCATCGGTTGTTGCAGGTCTTTTGAAAAAGGAAGGGTATAATGTTATTGGCATTACGTTGCAGCTTTATGATCATGGGGAAGCAACGCATCGGGTGGGGGCGTGTTGTGCAGGACAAGATATTGAGGATGCACGCCGCGTTGCAGAAACACTAGGAATACCGCATTATGTTCTTGATTATGAAAAGCGCTTTCGCGAAGCTGTTATTGATCCTTTTGCAGAAAGTTATGCTCATGGAGAGACCCCAGTACCATGTATTGCATGTAATCAAACGGTTAAGTTTGCTGATTTATTAGCAACGGCACGCGAATTGGGGGCAGATGCTTTGGCTACGGGACATTATATTCGTTCGCGTTCCCACGGAGCGCATCGAGCACTCTTTCGTCCTCTCGATAATGATCGTGATCAGAGTTATTTTCTCTTTGCAACGACACAAGAACAGATTGATTATTTGCGTTTTCCACTTGGTAACCTTCCAAAAGCCCGCGTTCGTGAAATGGCAGCAGAAATGGGCTTTGTGGTTGCCAATAAGCATGATAGTCAGGATATTTGTTTTGTTCCACAAGGAAAATATTCAGATGTTATCGCAAAACTGCGTCCAGAAGCAGCTAATCCTGGCGTTATTGTCCATATTGATGGAAAGATTTTAGGTGAACATTCGGGAATTGTTAATTATACGGTTGGTCAACGTCGTGGTATTGGGGTGTCAACGGGTGAAGCGCTTTATGTGGTTTATCTCGATGTGGAAAATGCACGTGTTATTGTTGGACCGCGTGAAATGTTAGAAACGCATAAGCTTTTTTTACGTGATGTGAATTGGCTTGGTGATGAGTCGTTAGATAATTTCCCTTCTCAAGGTATTGAGGTGGCTGTAAAGGTGCGTTCAACGCGTCCTCCTCATCTTGCGCGCTTACATTATAAAGAAGGTATTTTTTCCGTTGATTTATTGGAATGTGAAAATGGTGTGGCACCAGGGCAAGCTTGCGTTCTTTATGATGGAAATGGTCATGAGGCGCGTATTCTTGGGGGAGGATTTGTAACACATTCAGAACGTGCAGCCGATACTGAAATGATGTTGAAGCGCGTTTTATGCAATCTCGAAACAAAAGATTCTGTTTCCTCAGAACTAAAAACAACAGCTTTATAAAGCATAGTAAATTGATTTAATGATATCTTTTAACCTTAAACTTGAATGAGAGACTTCCGGAAGATTTTCTCATTGAAAGTTTGTTTTATGATTGAATCCATCAACATTATATCTTCTGCACGTCATAAGTGGGGTTAGGGTGTGGAAAGTGATGAAAAAAATGTAAAAATGTTTTTTATCAATGCTTTCAAAGGCTAGGGAACGGCAATATTATTGGAGACTGGTAGATAACACACAACATTAGGTATGTTCTATAACTTGAAGTGTTATCATCTTTAGTGGTCAAAGTTGGTAAAATGAGCAAGTGCAATACCTGAGGCTGTGGCAACATTAAGGCTGTCAAAACCGTCAGTCATGGGAATACGTAAGGTGTTTGATTGTTGTAGTATATGGGGTGGTAAGCCATCGCCTTCTGTTCCAAAAATAAGTGCCATTCTTTTGGTTTTGTTGGCTTGTTTGAGAGTGTGTGAGGCAGAAGGGGAGAGTGCATAAAGATGAAAGTTTTCATCGTTTAGAGCAGCTATAATGTCATCTATATCAGCGTTTTGCGTATAGGGTACTTTTAAAGCAGCACCGGCAGAAACTCTTATTGATTTGCGATAAAGTGGATCGCATGAGGTTTTGTCGACAATAATGCCATTACTGGCAAAGGCTGCTGCATTACGAAAAATTGATCCCATATTATCGTGATTCGAGATACCACATAAAACAAGAATCAAAGCTTTTTCTGGAAGATGTTGTAAAAAACTTTGTAAAGATGGCAGTATTTTGCGTTTACCAATACCCAGAATACCACGATGAACATGGAAGCCGGCGATATTATCCATAATTTTTTGTGGAACGCAATAAATGGGACATAGGGGCTGTGTTTTTTCTAAAAGCGGTAGAAGTCCAGAGAGACGGTTTGCTACGATAAGCAGTGAGATGGCAGAAAACTCTTTTGAGTGCAGTAATGCGGACAATGTTACTTTGCCTTCAGCAATAAATTGATGTTGCCGTCCAACAAGATCTTTTTCACGGATATTATGATAGGCTTTTAGGCGTGGATCATCTGTTTCATTGATTGTTGTGATATTCAAATGCATGCGAGATTTTTAGTGCTTTTTTCTTATGATTTCCAGATGTTAGAATTTGTTTTATTTTAAAAGAAGAGATAAAAAAATACTTTTTTAAAACTTATGGTAGAATTTATGTTGACAATATGCAACCATAGGTATAATGTAAAAATACTGATACGGAATCATATATTTTTCTCGTATCGGGTGCAGTATCTTGGGTCCCCGCTATTTCCCAAGTTCTGTATGCCCTTAATTTCTAAGGGAAAAGAATCTGGGTCCCCAATGCCCAGATTCTTTTTTTGAGGGTAATCATTGTTCTTCTTTTTATATCTAAATTTTTTAGTAAATCATATTTTAAAATCCAGTTGACCTGTAAGGTTACAGTAGAGTGCTAAGATATTTTTTCTAAGGTGCAAAGATGGATTATAGATGGGTTATAATGCACATCATAAGACTAAAAAAATGCATGATTATGATAGATTTGAGCAAAAACAAGTTTTTCGTTTATGAGAAGTGAGATGGCTTTAAGTTATTCAGAAAACGATTAATAATGAAGGTTATGTGTTTGATTGCTCTTGGGAAAGCTCTTCTTTCTATTATTTTTCTCTTCTTTATTTATTGGTGCTGTTCGTGTAACTGAGCAGTTTTTACGATAATAATGGTGAGCTGAAGCGTTTATTGTATGATGAAGCTTCTGTAATATTGAGGAAAGATCGTCGTTATGCCAAAAGTATAATGATATGGTTGAAAATATTAATTCCCTATTTCGTGAAGAAAAGGATGAGGTTCATGGATGTAAAAATCAATATACAAAGCTTAACTTTATACTCTATTTTTATTGCGTGTATTGTTTTTGCTTTGAAATATTGGGCATATCACATCACAGGTTCGGTTGCACTTTATTCTGATGCATTGGAATCAATCGTTAATATCCTTGCATCATTGGCAGCATGGTGGGCTGTTAAAGTGAGTATGAAGCCAGCAGATCATGATCATCCCTTTGGGCATCATAAAGCGGAATATTTTTCCGCAATTCTTGAAGGGGTACTCATTATTATTGCGGCAATTGTTATTTTAAGAGAAGCATGGATAGCTCTTTCTACCGTTAAATTGTTGCAGAAACCTGGAATATGGCTTGCTATTCATCTTATTGCAACTGTCATAAACTGTATGTGGGGAATGGTTCTTATTGGGCAGGGAAAACTCCATCGCTCACCGGCTCTTAAAGCTGATGGAGTACATTTTATAACTGATGTTTTTACGTCTCTTGCAATTTTAATTGGTTTGATTGCTGGTTTTGTCGGAGGATGGGGAGCTTTAGATCCAATTTTAGCGATAATCGTTGCTGTTAATATTCTCTTACAGGGCTGGAAGGTGATTAGAAATGCTGTTCAGGGATTAATGGATGTTGGCGTTGAATTGAATGAAAGCATGCGGATTCGGGAGCTGATTTCTGCAAATGCATCGGGTGCGCTTGAGGTCCATGATTTGCGGACGCGTGTTGCTGGGAGGGTTACTTTTATAGAGTTTCATTTGGTTGTGCCTGCTATAATGCAGGTAGGAGAAGCACATAAAATTTGTGATAAAATCGAAGCTGTTCTTCAAAAAGAATTTGATAATGTGCGTATTTCTATTCATGTCGAGCCTGAAGATGAGGCAAAATTGCCTCCTGGTACAACGGTGATCCCTTTTATATAAAAAGATTTTTTCAATTGGGTTGTCATGTTACGAACATTAATTTTTTACGGTGTGGCAACTCATATCTCTTGAAAATACGATGATGCTCTTTTGTTGATTGTATTTTTGCATCAATAAAGGGGAAGATTAAACAAAGTCTCTTAAGGCAAGATTTATTCTGTTATCGTACACTGTCATTTAAGGTGTGGTGAGATAAGACCTATAAAATTTGATCTCTTAAGCATTTTTTGAGTGCGCGGTCAATGCCGAGAAGTAAGGCTTGCTGGTGGCATTTAATTGAATTACATGAAATGGTTATCCGCTGAAATTGGCTTAAGAAGATGTATTGTTTACGGGGCTGTCAAGAATAGATCTCTTGTTTTTGAGAGCGAGAGGAAATAGAGCTTAATTATAAATTTTATATAAAATACTTTGTGAGACAATAATCATAACATACCTTATTTTACTTATGCTTGCAAAAAATATTTTTTATATTCATAAAGATTAGAATGGCGGTGGTCTATAGATAATTCTTAGCTCGAGCATATGAAAAGAAAGTATGATACAAGAAATAACAGAGTTTTGCTTGCCTTCAGCTTTCAGTCAGTAAAGGTAATTATAACCGCCATTCTTCAAATATGATTTTATCCGTGTAGATTATACAAAGTTAGACGTTTATCTGAATAGCTTCAGTATATCTATTAAGAATAGAAAAGCTATTTCATATCGCTATGATGTTATTCAAGGGCTCTTAAAACGACGATTCCTGGTGTTTTTGCAACATAATCCATAAAAGGGGTATCGACGACTTTTTCATTTTCTTTGTGTGAAGGAGCATGTCGTAACATCGGCCCTTTATCTGTCATGATAAAGAAACTCACATGTGTTACATCCAATCCAGCAAGTTTTGCATAAATGCCAATGAAATCCCCTGATTTTAAACGGCTTATAACCTCTTCATTAATAAAGTTACTTGGAATATACGTTATTGTGCGTTTCACAACTGGAAGTCCAGGAAGATAGCTTTCACCATCAGCTTTTTTGTTTAGATATTTTTCTATTTTTACCGCATGGGGACTTATTTCAGCGGTAATATCAGTGGCGAGTTTATATTCTCTATAAGCCCAATCCGTAAAAAAATGTTTCCGATTTAAAAAATCAACATTACCGTTAATATAACGCGTTTTTATGACGTTATTTATGAATTCTGTTTGGGATGTTGATTTGCGCAATGCTTCAACATAATCCATACAAGTGAAGTTATCTAAGCTTCTAAAATCAATAATCAGTTTTTCTGGTGTATTTTCTGAGCCATGTAACATATTAGCTTTGTAAGGTGTTCCTAAAAAAGCTTCAGAAAGAAAGTCAATCATGGCTCCTTTTTCGTGATCATTTATTTCTGAACGTTTTTTGAGAAGAGCATTTAATTTATTTAAAGTATAGGGATCTAGCTCTACGCTGGTTGTTTGTTGTGTTTCTATTTTATTTTCTATCCCCCCCTCTTGTGAATAAGAATTTTGGACATCACGTCCTATCACTAACATTAAAGTGAGAATTAATAGGGATATTTTTTGCATTTTATACACCATTTTTAAATTTAACAGTTCACGGACAACACGTACTAAAAGAACTGTTTTCTCATGCTTATTAGATTTGAATGTAATAATAACATATAATATTGATTGATTCAATAAATATAATCAGTTTTTACAGTATTAATATATTTTTATGATGATTATTAAATATTTAAATTATTATATGTTATTGATTTATCTAATAGAGTTGATGTTTTAAAAATTAGCAGTATGATAAGTGGTAATAATGTATTATAAAATTAATCATAATATCTATAAAATTATTTTGATATTCTATGTCTTACGAGGAATTGTTAATGATTTATTCTCATAAGTATTTTTTCATTTAATATAAAATATATTTTTTATAATTTGATAATTATATATCAAGTAAAAATAATTTTATATTTTTATCTTGACTCTTTTTGTAATTTTTAATTTGTTATTATTTTGTATGTGAAAAGTATAGGTTATAGAATACTTTTAAAAGGAAACGGGAGTTAAAAGAGAGCGGGGGAGTCATTGTATGCGTAAAATAGTGTGTATGTTATGCAAGACCAAATGCTCAATCCGAAATTTGTTCAGCGTGGGCTCATTTTAGTGTTCATCACTTTATTGTTAGATATTCTTTGTATTGCGATCATTTGTCCTGTTTTGCCTGAATATTTTTCTCAATTAACTGGAAAAGAGGTCAGTACATCTTTTGTAGAAAGAGGAAAATTACTTGCAGCTTATTCAGTGATGCAGTTTTTGTTTGCTCCTGTTATTGGCAATCTCTCTGATCGTTATGGTCGTCGTCCTATTTTGCTTCTCTCTATTATCTGCTTTGCTCTTGATAATCTCATATGTGCTATAGCATGGAGCTATTCTATGTTATTTATCGGACGTCTTTTGTCAGGGATAAGTGGCGCTAGTTTTGCAACTTGTACAGCTTATCTTGCGGATATATCCGATGATAAAACCCGTACACGCAATTTTGGTTTGTTAGGCATTGCATCCGCATTGGGGTTTATTTTAGGATCGTTTATTGGTGGTTTTTTAGGTCAGTTTGGTCCGCGTATTCCGTTTTATTTTGCTGCTGGTTTTTCTCTCATTAATTTTATTTTTTCTTGGGTTATGCTTCCAGAAACCCTTTCTTTATGGAATAGGCGCTTTTTTGATATTAAGCGGGCAAATCCCTTAGGTGCTTTTTGGCATCTGAAACAATACCCGATGGTTCTTTGGGTGTTATTGGTCTTTTTTCTTTATTGGTTTGCGGAATCTGTATGGTTAAGCATTTGGGCTTTCATTGCAAAAGAACGCTATGATTGGAGTTCTTTTTCTATTGGACTCTCCTATAGTGTTTTTGGGATAGGCCAATTTATTGTAGTCGCTCTCATTTTGCCTTATTTTTCTAAACGATGGAGTGATTGGCATATTGTTATAGTGGGGCTTTTGTTTGCCTCTGTTGCTATGCTGGGCTATACATTCGCGACGCAGGGGTGGATGGTTTATATGGTTTGTATGTGTACAATGCTTGAATATCTTGTTCATGCACCTATACGTGCGATTGCTTCAGCGCAGGTACCGACAAATGTACAAGGAGAACTGCAAGGAGCGATGACATCTGTTATTTCGTTGAGTTTAACATTTGGTTCTGTTTTTTATGTGTTTCTTTTTGAATGTTTTACAGATAAAAATGCACTGTTTTATTTTTCTGGTGCTCCTTTTGTTGGAGGCTTTTTTCTTCTTGTCGTTGCGACAGTTATTTTTGCCTTGCGGGTACGTTAATTTGTTGAGAGGGGCTGGTACGTACTATTTTGCTAAAGAATGCACAAGATAAACAAAATGTATCATTTTATAGGCAGAAAGTTTTTGTGATATTTGTTTCACAAAGTGTTGTATAAAATATTGATATATCCTTCTCATTTAGTAAAAATAATTTTTTTATTTTGTGATATTGTTTGTAGAGGGGGAGTCCGTATTTTTTCTATTGCTTGCAAATTAATATCCAGTGCTAATGCAGCAGCATATTGAAAACAAAGATTAAAACGTATCTGAGTTAGATGTATCAGTATTGTATGAACAATTCCAAATTTTATATGGCAAATTGGAAGTAAAATATTGCTTATATTTGTTGGCATCACTTCTGGAATCGAAAGAAAACCTCATTTTGGAAGAATATAAAGTTGTAAAATTGAAAAGATGTTTTCTGTTTTGCTATTACTTTTTTATTCGGCTTTACAGTTTTCAAAACCATCTACGGCAATATCTTTTAAAAAGTAGAGATTTGTTGCATTGTCTCACACTTTAATTTTTTTTATTCTTTAGGAGGAGTTATGCTTCTCATGCACAATAGAATGCTTAAAATTGTATTGTGAATCAAATGCTTATTTGAAGTTTAGACACTTTACTCTTTTTAAAAATAGTTTTTATCGATACACTTACCTTGCTTGGGGGGAGAAGCCAATGATTTTGATGGATACGACCTTAAGAGAAGAGGAGGGAGAAAAATTTAAGTTATTCAGTGCGCTCTTTTTAGTTTTAGAATGATCAATAAGAATATTTATTCAATAAGTTGTAGGTATAAAAATAATATAATTGTGCGTAGGAAAATGATATAATTTAAAGGAGAGAAGTTAAAAGGTGAGGCTTTTTATTTTAAGATATTTTTTTATAATTCATAATGAGATCACTAAAATGCTGAAAGAGGTAGTGGCTATCTTGTGGTCCAGGAGAAGCTTCGGGGTGATATTGAACAGAAAAAACAGGTTTTCCAATGATTCGAATACCACAGTTTGAACCATCAAAGAGAGAAATATGTGTTTCTTGAACATGTTGTGGTAAAGAGGAAGAATCTACGGCAAAACCGTGATTCATCGATACAATCTCAACTTTTCCAGTGTTAAGGTCTTTAACTGGGTGGTTGGCACCATGATGTCCTTGGTGCATTTTCATGGTCTTTGCACCAACCGTAAGAGCGAGAAGTTGATGACCAAGACATATTCCAAAAATTGGTAAATTATGATCAATTAATGTTTTGATTGTTGGAATGGCATATTGAGCCGTAGCTGCGGGGTCTCCTGGTCCATTAGAAAGAAAAACGCCATCAGGGTTCATTGCCAGAATTTCTTTTGCAGTTGTGTGGGCAGGCACAACAGTAATGCGTGCTTTTTGTGTTGCCATAAGGCGAAGAATATTACGTTTAATACCGTAGTCAATTGCAATGATATGAAGATTGTGCACATTGTTTGTACCGTATCCTTTATTCCAACTCCATGGTTTTTCATTCCATTGCATTGATGATTGAGATGTCACGTCTTTCGTAAGGTCAAGATTGACGAGACCTTGCCATTTTTGCGCACGTTTTTTTAAAGAAGGAATATCAAAGTTTCCATTAGCATCGTGTGCAATGACAGCATTTTGTGCACCTTTTTCACGAATAAGAATTGTGAGTGCACGTGTATCAATACCACAAAGTGCAATAATTTTACGCGTTTTAAGCCATTGATGAAGATTTTCATTGGATCGATAATTTGAGGGATGTGTAATGTCTGCTTTGAAAATAGCGCCAACAGCACCATGACAATTGAGAGGAGAGAGATCTTCAATATCTTCGCTATTTGCCCCTACATTTCCTATATGAGGAAAAGTAAAATTAACGATTTGTTGTGTGTATGACGGGTCTGTGAGGATTTCTTCATAGCCTGTGATGGCGGTGTTAAAACACACTTCAGCTTCAGCTATACCTGTAGCACCTGCTCCTTTGCCTTCAATAACGGTTCCATCTGCTAAGACTAAGAGGGCTGTCGGTTTTTTGATACTCCAAGGGTGGCTGGGTGAAGTCGCTTGTATCATAGTATGTATCCACAATTTATTCTCTGAAAGGTATAATGATCAACTTTACACAAAAATCATACCTTTAGCAGATGCTGTGTATATTATTCTGGTAACGTTTTGCTTGAATTAGGCAGTATAAGTACATTCCATGAAGAGGTAAAGTCTTGTTTTAGCTTTTCGAAGATCGAGTCCTTAATTATTTTTTTTATCCTCCATTGCAAGATGGATAAAGATTGGTTAAAAGGCATCTTCTTCTTGAACAAAATTGGATAAATTTATGTTGCGTAACCAGATTGATGGGGCTCTTAGGGCTGCTTTGAAAGCGCAAGATAGTGCGCGTCTTGCTACACTTCGTTTAATGAATGCTGCAGTTAGGGATCGTGATATTCTTTATTATGATGAGGGGAAGCTAGAAGTGGATGATCAGCAGATACAGTCTGTTTTCACTAAAATGCTTCAACAGCGTGAAGAATTGATGCGAGCCTATAAAGAGTCTGGTTGTTTGGAATTGGCAGAGAGAGGACAAGCAGAAATAGAAGTTATTCGTGAATTTCTTCCCTATCAACTTAAGGAGATGGAAGTAGAACAGGTTCTTTGTGAAGCTTTGGCACAAACAAAGGCTGAAAAATTACGCGATATCGGTAAGGTGATGGCATGGCTTAAGGAACGGTATGCGGGGCAAATGAATTTTTCTAAAGTGTGCAATAGTCTTCGTAAGAAATTGCAATAGATCTTGTTAATTCAAGGGGATTGGAAAATATTTTTTATTGTGCGTCGCCTTTGTAAGTCAGTAGAATGTTGATAAATTTCATTTATTTGTACACACATACTATTATAAAAAAAATAACTTTTTGATATCAACGAAACTTTTTGGGCTCTTATAGAGCAATGAAACATCTTTTATGTATTATATTTTCTGTTTTTCAAAGCTGTTAGACCATTAAAAAACAAAAGTATTATAGAGTTTTTACTTTTTTAAAAAGATCTATTGTCAGCACTGTTAAAAATTTTAAAATAGGATGATTAAGGTAATTGATACAGATTTCCAATTTTGGGGAGTGTATTATTGTCTTTTTTGCTGTTTCAAAGTATTTTTTTGATAAAAAGTTTCCGTATTTTAGAGTGGTGATTATTCAGCAAGAAATTTAAATATAGATGGTTTTATCAATATGGTGTGTATCTTTTTAATTCAAGTGCTGGTTTTAATGATAAGAAAATCAAAACTTTAAAACGTTTTTTCTAGGGAAGAGATTTTTAAGTTGAGTTTATGAAATAAAAAGATCTTTTGAAAAGAAGTCTCTGTTTGTAATGTGTTCTTGAGATAATTTTGAAATTCTTTTCTCTGATTAAATCCCTTATAAGCTATATAAAATCTATAAATTATGCAGAATAAAATGAGTAACCTCTATTTGTGGGGATACAGTGGTGAATCTGTTAAAAATAGTTCAGTTAGCAATAATGGCTTACCCGTTAACCACAAACGGGAACGGCGTGCCCATAGTGCACCTTGTTGACCAATATGAATGTAATCGCGGGTTAATTTGTCATTGTTAAATAAATAATGTCCTAGAGGTACAGTTCCCAAATGCATTAAGGCTTGATTGTGTAGGAGGGTTTCTTGTGGAATTACAGTGCGTCCAAGGAGCCAAGGTTTATTATCTCCCATTAATATGACTTCACGTAGCCAATAACGCGCACTTTCGGGGAGATGCTCTGCTTCTTCTGTTAATTTATCTCGCGTAATAAAACATTCGCGTTGTGGTTGAACTTGGAGGCAGGTACAATATTTCTTTAATCGAAGCGTCATTGAGCCCGATTCCATGAGCCAATCGCGAACGTTTTCTGGTATTGGAGGACTTTGATCAGAAAACCACTTTAGAGGTGGTAAGATGGAATCTTCAAGATCAGACATCGTTTTACTCCACAGCTAAAGTCTTATTCCATATGTTATGTTGGGTTAAATAGATAGCTCTATTGTAATACAAGGAGTATAAAAGCAGCAAGATTTTAACAGGAAGATATCAAAGGGAAAATCGAAAGCAAAGGTCTTTAAAAGAAGATATGCAGGAAGTATATATTATAGGATTATTTTCATTTAAAAAAGCAAAATAAAGTATTATGTTTTGTTCAAGGCGCTTTCACAATGCGTTACGGAAATTTCTTTATCGCATGAGAGCAATGGGAAAAATGTTTCGTACTTTAAAATTCGTTTGTAACGCATATAAAGAAGAGCTAAAAATTCATCTATGCAAGATGATATAAAGAGGAATTTTTAAGAGGAACAAAACTTTATTTTATACTTTAGAAAGTGAAGAGATATTCAAAACTTTTGAATTGAGATGTAAAGGAGATCGTATTCTTTATAATCAAGAAGTTTATATTAATGAATATACTTTTTAAAACGTTTAAATATATTATATTATTAAAATTGTGAAGTATTACTTTATATTACAGGGTATTTAGTAATTTTATAATAAAGTTTGCATTAATATTATTTCATATTTATTTTATATACTATTTTATTTCACATATTAGGGAAAAATTATTTATCATTTTGTGCTTACCTTCTCTTTCTTATTTCTTAAGAATGTAAAAAAGCGCTTCGAGTTTTTCGGTAAAAAGGGTATTGTTGATAGAGTGTATAGGTGTTAAGCATTATACGGTAAAATCTTTAATCATCGTTAGTGATTTTTGTAACCTTATGGGTTGTTATTACAGTGAGATAAGCTGGATTTGCGCACGTGGTACAAAAATAATTCGTATTTTGTTAAAGTAACGCAACATATCTCTCCTGCTATGCGTAAGTTTATATAGGTATGAAATGGTGCGTTATAAAGTTCTTTACTGCATTTGGTTTTATAATACGGTGATGGTGTATGCCTAAAATCGCAGCTTAAGCATCTCACCATCATATCAAAATTGGTAACAACAAGTTACAGGGGAATATTTCAAACTCTGCTAGTTGTTTCCTAGTTTTGTATTGAATCCCAAAAGGTGTAAAAAATAAATACTCTATGATCGAATTTTTTGTCCTATCCATATAAGAATACAGGCTCCTATAAAACCTGAAATAAGATAGCCAAGCCAACCAGCAAAACTTACACCTAAAAGACTAAAAAGAAAGCTTGCTAGCGCAGCGCCAATAATCCCTAAGATAATATTTAACAATATTCCTGTTTGGCTTTTCATAATATACTGTGCAGCCCAACCGGCAATCCCGCCGATAATAATAGCTGCAATCCAGCCGATGTTTGCATTTTCCATGATACCCTCCTTTGCCTGAATTTAAATTGTAACTAGAGTAAACTTTGTAAAAATCAAGGTTTATTCCTTTTTTACCCAGTGGAAAGGATATTTCTGTTAGAGATTTTACTTGTTACTTTCCTTTATATTAAAATAATACTCACATTTATATTATATATAATACTTAATAAGTATAAATTATATAATACATTTTAATTTATAAATAAATAAATTAATTGATAAATATTGAATAAAAGAAGAAAATATTAGTAGAAATGTTCTAAGAACTCATAAAGTGTATTTATAAGCTTTTTAAGCTCTCTCTTAAATTAAAAAAACAATTGTGATTAAAGTAATAAGTAAAATGGATATTTAAAAGTTTGGAGCTTGCCAATTGATATCAATGATGTTTGAAATGAAAACTGTTTCGTTGACACGTTATAGCATGGCTGTATAGGTTGAACCTCTACCAATCTTGATATAAACGTTGCATTTTTGTGGGGTTTTGTATTCCTTATAGAGTATTTCTGTTTCGCTGCTACTGTGAAGCGGTTCCCTTTTTACAAGGCGGGTTTAAGTTAGAACTATCATACTCTTGACCTATTCTTTATGTGTTTAACAGTTTTGGCTTTGATATGGTTAGGCATTTTTACGTCTTTCTTCAAGAGTTCTATTCTACATGCTGCTTTGTTTGTAATGTGCAAGCAAATGACTTTGAGCAATTCATCATGAATAGATTTTAAATGAAAGAAACTTACGATGAAGAAAGCTCATTTAAATTGTCGAATAATAAGATATTTTGATTAAATCAATATCTTGACCATATTCAAAATTGAATAATCGATGTGATGTGTGTTTTATTCAAGTTATTTGAAAAGTTTAAGTTTTTTCTGCTTGTTCTTCAGCAGGGTTGCGTAGACGAGAACTTTGAAGAAGTCCCTGTTCTTCTAAAATGGGGTAGATCATTGAGGTCAAAAGAGAGTTGATTTGTTTGAGGTCGCGCACAGTGTCGAGATGAAGACTGGATGATTCTACATTTTTGAGATCCCCTTCACGCAGACGTTTAAAATGTTTTAAACTCATCTCTTTTTCTAAGTTTCGTAGTTGATCTTTTTTTTGTACCAATAGGTGTGCAGTGTGTGTATCACGTGAGACGAGAACGTTAAATGCTATATGCGCGTTGGCTAGTACAATGGCGTGGAAACGAAGGAGGTCACTCCAGCCCTCGCTGCTGAACTGTAAACCTTTTTGTTGTTTCTTTTTAACCAGCATCAACATATTATGAATAATGATATCGCCTGCTTGGTCTAATTTTATACAGGCGCCTAGAAGTTCTTGCGTTTGAAGAGCTTCTTCGTCAGATAATTTTTGTCCCGCTAATCGGGCCAGATAAAGTTTGATGGCGATATGTTTTTTGTCCAATATGGTGTTGAGTTGGTTGAGTTCACGAATAATATTGGGATCAGGCTTTTCATAAAGTCCCATAATTTTTTCTAGCATGATGTCTACAAGATCACAAATATGAATGACTTCACGCATGACATTCGAGAGGGCGAGAGTTGGGCGATCAAGAACACTGTCATCAAGAGCTGTTTGATCAGATAAATTGAGCCTTTTGTCGGCTTGCATTTTTTTTGCACTTATATTCACGATCTGAGTGGTTAATTTTAAAACCCATTTTGAAAGCGGTATTCCAGCAAGGAGAATGAAAACATTAAAAATGATATGGGCGTTGATCACTTGAGTAGGGGCGTTATTGCCAAGCCATGTGATGGGAGGGTGAAAGGAGAGAAATAAGATAAGTATAAGGATTGACCCTGCCCCACGCATGAGTAAATTTCCTAAGGGAACGAGGCGGGTATTAGGAGAGGCGTTGCGCGTTAAAAGTGGTGCTATAAGAGAAGAGCCAAAGTTGACACCAAGAACCATGACAACACAGAGTTGCGTATGGATAAGATCGTAGTTGGCAAAATTGACCAGCAAAATGATTCCTGCAATGGACGAATGTAAGAGGTAGGTTAAGCCAGCAGCCAACAAAAAAGTGGAAATAGGATCGGTTGAAAGATAACGAATGATGCTAGGCAAAATTTCGCTTTCACGTAAAGGTTCTGTCGCGGTACTTATCATCTCTAAAGATAAAATCAAAAGACCAATACCGATGACAATACGTCCTATTTGACGCCATTCACGTTTTTCTGTTGTCATGAAGATACAAGTGCCAATTAAAAGACACAAGGGTACAACAAGAGTGAGGTCATAGGTGAGAATTTTTACAACGATTGCTGATCCTAATTCTCCTCCACGTACAGCCATAAGTCCTGCTACCCCAGAGACAAAACCAGATTCAACGAAAGAGCCAACGAGGAGTGTTATTGCTGTAGAGCTTTGTAAAATCATTGCTGTAAAAAGCCCAAAACTTACGGCAAACAATGGTTTTGAAACGACGTGGCACATTTTATATTTAAGTCTGTCACCATAGGCGCGTTCAACTCCTGTGCGCACCATGCGTGTGGCCCAGAGAAGTAAAGAAATAGCGCCGGCAAGATGAAGGAGTACCAATGAACCATTCATGATACTTTATTCTTTCTTTGTTGTTGTGAATGTGGTTGCCTCAAATTAATAAATTGAAGTTTATTGTTTTTATTTCACTTTTGCTTTTAATACTTGATTAAAATCATAACCGCTTGGATTTTGAAAAACTTTTAGACCGAAACAGGGTAGAATGGAATAGAGGTGATCAAAGATATCGCCTTGAATTTGTTCATAGTCGATCCAAACGGTGGTGTTCGTAAAGCAATAGATTTCTAAGGGTAAACCATTTTCTGTAGGAGGTAATTGTCGTGCCATATAGGTCATATTAGGGTTGATGTTTAGATGCTGTTGTAGATAAGCAAAAACATAAGCACGAAAAGTTCCAATGTTGGTTAAACGGCGCGTATTGGCTAAGATATCATGATTTTTATCTAATTGAGCATTCCATTGATCAATTTCTGCTACTTTTTGCGTGAAATAATTTTCTAATAAATTAAATCGGGAAAGATATTTTTGTTCTTCTTTTGTGAGAAAATGGATACTTGATTGATCAATAAAAAGAGAGCGTTTGATGCGTCTTCCACCCGATTCTTGCATTCCACGCCAATTTTTAAAAGGGTCGGTCACAAGTTTGCGGATAGGAACTGAGGTGATGGTGTTGTCGAAATTTTGAACTTTAACAGTATGCAAGGCAATTTCAATAACATCACCATCGGCACCGAGATTGGGGATTTCAATCCAATCCCCAACACGAACCATATCAGTGGATGAAATTTGAATACCGGCAACGAGAGAAAGAAGCGTATCTTGAAAAATTAACATGAGAACCGCGGCCATTGCACCAAGACCGGAGAAGAGAATAAGAGGGGAGCGGTCAATCAATGTAGCGACCATTAAAATTGTTGCCACAGCAAAAAGTGCAATTTTAGCAATTTGAATATAACCTTTTATTGGTTTTAGTCGTGCTGTTGGTCGTTGTTCGTAAAGGATGTTAATGACATTGAGACAGGAAGAAATTGTCAGGACGACAAAGAAGATAATGAAGGCGTTGGCAACATTACCAATGACAGTGCTAAATGCATCGGGCAATGTTGAGATAAAATTAACACCAATTGAAAGAATAAAAGCTGAAATGATATCCGCTATGTATTGAATAGCATTATTAATATCGATCGTTGTATTTTTTGGGAGAAAAGAAGAGAGTTTTTTTGCTCCGTGAATAAGTAATTTTCGTCCTAGAAAGTTCACTAAAAGGGCAGCTATAGTAAGAATAACAAGCCAAGAAATAGCCTCTAACCACGGATATTGAGCAATAAATTCGATCACTTTTTATTCTCCATTTCTAAAAATATATGCAGTTGAGGGGTTAAAATTTTACAACTGCTTAAGAGGAAGTATTGGAATTATGCTCTAAAGTCGTTAAATATGCAAAAAAGAATTTTCAAACTCTGTGAGAGATAATGCGTTTTCCGCCCGATTTCCTTAATGAACTGCGTACGAGACTCCCAATTTCAACAGTGATTGGTCAACGGGTGGATTTTGATCCTCGAAAAAGTAAGCCTTCACGGGGAGACTTTTGGTGTTGTTGTCCATTTCATGGTGAAAAAACGCCAAGTTTTCATTGTGATGATCATAAAGGGCGCTATTATTGTTTTGGTTGTGGTGTAAGTGGAGATATTTTTACCTTTTTGTGTGAGCTTGATGGACTGCACTTTTCAGAAAGTGTAGAGCGTTTGGCTGATTTTGCGGGAATGAAACTCCCTATTTTGGATTCACAAAGTCATAAACGTCAACTGGAAAAAGCTGACCTTTATGATGTGATGAAAATTGCCACAGATTTTTTTCAATATAATTTACGCGATAAAGGAGGTATGCAAGCACGTCGTTATCTGGATGCACGTGGTGTTACACCAGAGCTTGTAGAGCGTTTCCGCATTGGTTTTGCACCGGTAAGGCGTACAGCTTTGAAAGAAGCTTTGAGTGCACGGGGCATTTCAATAAAGCAAATGGAAGAATGTGGGCTTCTCTCAGTGCATGAGGAGAGCGCGGATTCTTATGACCGATTTAGAAATCGCATTATGTTTCCTATCGAAGATTTGCGCGGACGTGTGGTGGCTTTCGGAGGGCGTGCATTAGAGAAAGAGACACAAGCAAAATATCTCAATAGCCCTGAAACAGTGCTGTTTCATAAAGGAAATATACTTTATAACGCGGCAGCAGCTCGCAAAAATAGTCGCTTTGTTGGCGATGAAAAAATTCATTCACTCCTTGTTGTTGAGGGGTATATGGATGTCATTGCATTGACTAAAGCTGGTTTTGAAGGAGTTGTAGCACCCTTAGGGACAGCATTAACGGAAGCGCAAATTGAGCTTTTATGGCAGATGGGGAAGGAACCTATTTTGTGTTTTGATGGTGATGATGCTGGTTTAAAAGCTGCCTTTCGTGTTGCTGATCGTGTGTTGCCTCTTTTAAAGGCTGGGGTTTGTGTACGCTTTGTTTTATTGCCACAAGGGAAAGATCCTGATGAAATTGTTTGTGCTGGTGGAGCACAGCTTTTTTCTTCTTTTTTGCAAAAAGCTATTCCTTTGAGTGAGCTTTTATGGTGGCGTGCTACCTATGGAAAGCATTTTGAAATTCCAGAGGCACGAGCAGCGCTAGAAAAACAACTAAAACAACAAATTTTTACGATTAAGGATGAAGATGTCCGTCGTTATTATTTGCAAGATGTAAAAAAACGCCTTTTTGATTTTTTTCGTTCCTCTTTTTCAAAACAAAAGGGGGAAGGGCGATATGGTCAATCTTCACCAAATAGGACCTTTAAAGATCAAACCTTTTCTCTGTTAGCAAATTCTGAAATAGTACGAAATTCTTCGCAATCTATCCCTTTGCGTGAAGCAGTGATTTTACTCACTTTAGCTTACTATCCTGAGTTGTGGTATGAAAATTTTGAAATTCTTTCTGAATTAGAATTAAAAAATACTCAATTGATAATTTTTCATCAAGCTATGTTGGAAATTCTTGGGGACCAACAGCTTCATGATAAAGAGACGATGGTTGCGTTCTTAGAAAAAAGAGGGCAAAAGGCTCTGTTAGAGCGTATGAAACATCTTGTGCAAAATATTGGTATGCGTATTATTCCTGGTGGAGCCCCTATAGAAGATGCGCGTGCTATATTAAAACAAGCTGTCTACTTGCATCTTCAAGAACACCACCTACATAAGAGGTTACAGGATATTGAAGAGCAACTTGTAGAAAATCCTAAGAGTGAGGTTTTTGATCTGCTTCGTGAGGTAAAAAATGAGCTGGAGCAGATGCAGGCAACAGAAGCGTTAATTGAAGGATTTGGAAGTTGGTTGGATGAAAAAATAGACGGGAATACACAAGATACGATAAAATGATTCGCTTTTTTAATGCGAATCAGTCACTTAAATTTTAGATGAGGAAGTTTATGTGGAGTGACATTTTTATAAAGATGACAATTAAATTTTAGGAAAAGCGGGTAAATTTTAGGAAAAGCGGGAAATTGGTTCTTACGATAGGGTGCAGAGATTATCTCAGAAGGGCTGAGAGGTGTCGGGGAAACTTCTGGAGTTTTCCCGCGTTTTTGTCTGGATGTCAAGTTTGTCTGGATGTCAGGGCGTATACAAAATGTATTCTTTCCAATGGTAATCTCTTAACAGGAAGTATATATGAGTAACTATTGGTAGATTTTAGTGAGAACAAAAAAACTGGTCACATGGAAACTGTGAAGTGATCGAGTGGAGTTATGGTATGGCAACAAAGGTTAAACAGAAAGATAATGCAGAAGTAACAAACCAAGCGAGTTTGGATAGTCCTCTTCTTGATTTTTCTGATGATGCCATCAAGAAAATGATTAAACTTGCCAAAAAAAATGGTTACGTAACAATGGATGAACTCAATGCAGTTCTTCCTTCTGACGAGGTTACATCCGAACAAATTGAAGATATCTTGGCGATGTTCTCTGAGATGGGGGTTAATGTTGTGGATGATGAGGATGAAGTTGAGTCTGAAAATTATGAAGAAGAAGTTACGGTAGAGGGGGGTGATTTAGTAGAAGCCTCTAGCCACGCAATTGCAACGACAACGAATAAACGCGAAGTAACAGATCGTACGGATGATCCGGTGCGTATGTATTTGCGTGAGATGGGAGCTGTTGAGCTTCTTTCGCGGGAAGGCGAAATTGCCATTGCTAAGCGTATTGAAGCAGGGCGTGAGACAATGATTGCGGGACTTTGTGAGAGTCCTTTGACTTTTCAGGCTCTTATTATCTGGCGTGACGAGTTAAAAGAGCAGCGTATTCTTCTTCGTGAAATTATTGATCTTGAAACGACTTATGCTGGTCCAGAAGCAAAGCAGGCTCCTGTTATTGAGCGAAGTGAAGTTGATAAGACCGTAGAAGAAAAAATGTCTTCTGGTATACGTAATATGGGGGAGAGCGCAGGAGAGAGAAACATTGAAGACGATGATGAAGAGGACGAGGACGATGTTAACTTATCGCTTGCTGCAATGGAAAATGAACTTTGTCCTCAAGTTATGGAAACATTGGATTTTATTGCTCAAACCTATGTAAAATTACGAAAATTACAAGATCAGCATGTTGAAAGCAGTTTGGCAGAGCGTAAAGAGGGGGCCCTTACATCTTCTCAGAAGAAGAAATATATTCAATTAAAGGGTGAGTTGATTCAAGCAGTAAAATCTCTTTCTTTAAACCAAAATCGTATCGAAGCTTTGGTTGAACAGCTTTATGACATCAATAAGAGATTGATTCATAATGAAGGTAAGCTGAAACGGATTGCCAATAGCTATGGCATTGGCCATGAGGACTTTTTAAAAGAATACCAAGGGCGTGAATTGGACGCAGATTGGATGAATTATATTGCTGCTTTGCCTACACCTGGTTGGAAAGAGTTTTCGGTGCGTGAAGCAAAAGAAATCCAAAAACTGCGAAGTGAGATACAAAATCTTGCGCAAGAAACGGCTATTTCGATTGGTGAATTTCGTCGGATTGTTATGCAGGTGCAGAAAGGTGAACGCGAATCAACAATTGCAAAAAAAGAGATGGTAGAATCTAATTTGCGTCTTGTCATTTCAATTGCAAAAAAATACACCAATCGTGGTTTGCAGTTTCTTGATCTTATTCAAGAGGGCAATATCGGTTTGATGAAGGCTGTGGATAAGTTTGAATATCGGCGCGGCTACAAATTTTCAACTTATGCAACATGGTGGATTCGTCAAGCTATTACACGTTCAATTGCTGATCAGGCACGTACAATTCGTATTCCTGTTCATATGATTGAAACAATTAATAAAATTGTTCGTACCTCGCGTCAGATTCTCCATGAAATTGGACGAGAACCAACACCAGAAGAATTATCTAGCAAGCTTTCTATGCCGTTAGAAAAAGTACGAAAAGTTCTTAAAATTGCAAAAGAACCTATTTCTCTCGAAACGCCTGTTGGTGATGAAGATGATTCCCATTTGGGTGATTTTATTGAGGATAGGAATGCGTTATTACCAATTGATGCTGCTATCCAAGCTAATCTGCGAGATACGACAACACGCGTTCTTGCTTCATTAACACCGCGAGAAGAACGTGTTTTGCGGATGCGTTTTGGAATAGGGATGAATACAGATCACACGTTGGAAGAAGTAGGACAACAATTTTCAGTTACAAGAGAGCGTATTCGTCAGATTGAAGCAAAGGCACTTCGTAAATTGAAACATCCTAGCCGTTCACGAAAATTGCGCAGTTTTCTCGATTCTTAAATAAAGGAATTCGTGTGCATTTTAATAACTTCCTCCTTCTTCTTAATGAAGGGGGGAGGTGCTTCATGTTGTACTTGGATACTTTCTTGAGAAAAACATAGGAAGAATTTGAACAATCTAGAAAGTTTACGATGTTTAATGTTTTTCTTAGCTTTGGGGCTTTATACTTCTCTGTCTCAAAAGAATAGATATAGGGCAAAGGGTGGTTATGGAGTAGAGAGTAGGGGGCTTTCAAGAAATGAACGATAAAAACATTACCTTGCGTATAGCGCGGCTCGTTTTTAAGAAATGAGATCTATTAGGAATAAACTTATATTGCAACATATGGACTTTTTGATGAAAAATGTATATTCTTTGCGGAATTTTTCTATCATTTTAGGTGACGCATTTTATTCTTCGTTAAGTTTACAAAGAGATGTTTCAATAGGTTATGTTCATTTATATGCGCTATTTTTGAATATTCTCTTTTTATTCAGATAGCTTTTAAGAACATGGTTTAAAGTATACATTGAGTTGAATCTTTTTAAGAGACAGAAATAGATGAAATTATAGAAATTAAACGTTTCATTTTTTATAGATCGTCTTAATTAAAAAAGGTGTGTCTGAGTTTATGAGTGGAGAACTTCCCTTTTGGAAAGTAAAAAAATTAGAAGAGATTTCCATTTCTGAGTGGGAGAGCCTTTGTGATGGCTGTGGCCGTTGTTGTCTCCATAAAGTTGAGGACGATGATACGGGTGACCTTTATGCAACCAGTATTGCTTGTCGTCTTTTAGATGGGCAAACTTGCAGGTGTCGAGATTATGCTCATCGTAAATCAATTGTACCAGATTGTATATCGCTAGATATTACGATAGTTAAAACAGCGCGTTGGCTTCCAGAAAGTTGTGCTTATAGATTAATTTATGAGGGAAAAGATCTTCATTGGTGGCATCCATTGGTATCAGGGGATTGTCAGACGATACATACAGCGCATATTTCTGCACGCGGACAAATAGAGATTTACGAAGACGAATTATTATCTGAGGAAGATTATCTTTATCATATTACTGGTCTTCTACGTGAAGGCCAGTAATATGATTTTTTATACAACTTGTTTGTGACTTAATCGATCGCAAAGACTACAGTGACGCTCACGTTATAATTTAATTCACCACCTGCAAAATTTGTATTTGCGTAGCTTACATCTGCTGCTCTACTCATGAGCCGTGGTGTTGGGTGATAGTAATCATCCTTTTCATTGATTTCAATAATTTTTCCTAATTTTAAACCGGCTGCTTGCGCTATCGTTTGCGCTTTTTCAATGGCTTCAGTAATGGCTTTTTTACGTGCTTCTTGATAAAATGGCTTTGTATCTGCGTTGGTAAAAGTAATGCCGTTAACTGAATTAACACCTAGTGTCATCGCTTGATCAAAGATTTTACCAGCATTGGTAAGATCACGAATGCGCACGGTTAAAGAATTTGAAACATGATAGAGTTTTTCATTATTCTTTTTTTCGTGGTGTTTATCAGAGGTCGACTGATAAATGGATAAGCCTGATGTTTGCAAATCATTTTCTTGGATGCCATTGTTTTTAAAAGCGTTTATAATATCATTGATGGATTGATTATTGGAAGCTAATGCCTTTTGGGCAGTTTTGTCATAGGTAACAACGGCTAGATTAATAATGGCCATATCCGGTGCTGCTTGACTTTCTCCGATTGCTGTCACTGTAATCGTTGCATTTTTCATTTTATTTTCTTCAGCATAAGCACGTACAGTCAACGATGTGGCTAAGAGTGTAAATGCTAATATAACTGTTTTAACCAGAGAACCCTTCAGTGGTTGAATTTTCTTTTCTATCATATCTATACCTTTATATTTGTCAGTTAATTATTCTCTCATTTTTAAGAGTTTTTGTAAAGAAATTAGAGCACTGAAAAAAAAACCAATAGAAAAGAGAAAAAGATGGGTTATAATCTTTGTCAGCTCTTGTATCATAGGGCATTTTAGTTTAGAGAGAAACAACCTATGTGGGGCCTGTAGCTCAATTGGTTAGAGCCAGCGGCTCATAACCGCTTGGTTGGGGGTTCGAGTCCCTCCGGGCCCACCAATAGGGAAATGTCCAATAGAAAAATGGATCGCTTATATAAAAGTTTTGAGATTCTACCTTTTTTGTTTTTTATTTATTTTCCTGTTTGTTTTAGAAGCTTTTGGTCGTTGTTTGTTGCAGTTTTTTCTCTCAGTCGCTTTAATATGATGGTATGTTTTCTTAGTCTCATCAAAGGAGTTCTCTCATTTGCAACCTTTTAGCATTTGGATTAACTGATATGGGGCGCTATTTACTTTCTTAATTCATATACTGTTTTGTACTTTTTCTGTGTGGTGTTCTTCATAAAATAGAAGGCTAAAAGCTTCATTGGATAAGTTTATTTATACTTGTTCTGCAAATAAATAGACCTCAATAAAACCAATTTTAAAGATTGGACCTGTTCAGAAAAAATGGCTCAAAAAACATTTAGTGTAAATTTGCTTTTTTCTTAAGTGATGCTAAGGTCTTTTAGACGTTCGAATAGCATCATCGTGATGAAAGGTTAGTGTATAAGAGAATGTGATCTATGGGCATTCATATGTATCATGGGGCAACGATGATAATAACATTTGTTGATATTTTTTTTCCAAGAAAGGAATTCTATTTGATATTTTGAGAAATATTGTTCATAGTGACGGTGACGTGTTCTCTGAAAAGAATTTTATTAATTGTTCTTTGAAAAGTCAATTGAGTGATTATTTCTATCGCTTTGCATCATCCAGATTCTATTGTAATAAGCATTTTATTATTCTGTAAGAAATATTTTCTATGATATTAGAAAATTCATTAAAATGCCATTTTCTGTTTTTGTGTATTTTTTGCTTAAAGTTTAAATTATAGAGTTTTCATGTGATCCGAATTATTATTGAAGAACAGACGTCTTTTTTGATTTTACTCTCATAAGGAATTGGCAATATTGCGGTAACCCTAGCACTTTTTTGTATTGCTAACATTTTTCTCGTATTGATCGTATAGAGAGTTTTATCTTTATTATGAGTTTTTTCTCTTATGAAAAATTATTGGCAGGGAGGGTGTTTTTTTGGAAAAGTATACTTTTTCTTCAAAGTCATACTTTGAAAATATAATTCTTCATAATTTGCATAAGGGAATTTCTCTCTTGTTGTAAATCTGTATAAAATTTACGTACAAAGATTGTGCGTGGTGATTCGTTTTATTTTTTAATAGTATCATTTTTGCTTATGATAGAGACTTATATTAGTATTTACAAGGGGCGTTTAGAGGGGAGGTTACCTGTAAACGTGTTACAGAGTTTTAGGTAATGTGGCTCTGTTTATAAGAATTTATTCCTATAACATTGTTATATTCTTGCTTTGCAATATTGTTAAAAAAATATAGATGGTGCTATGTAGAATAAATTGTGATGTATTTTTTTCAAAAAGCTTTTTCGTGTTCTCTTATATAGAGTTCAGGAGTGTCTTCAGGGATATTTTCACATTAGTTTTTATTGGTCCGAATCGCAAGATCTGCGTAACATTATTCGCGTTTTTGATAGATTATACCAATTTTCATAAGAAGGTCTGGATCGTGTGATGCTTTCTGTTTCACCATGGTGCATGACTAATAGAACTTCATCTGATTTTGTAAAATAAGTTTGTACACAATTGCTTCCATACTGCCTATTGCAAATATTTTTTTCTAAGGTATGAGATATATTTTAAACGCTTTAGCGTTATATAGTGTGACTACATGGAGTATGACTATGAAGAATGATAAAAAATTTGAAACAACTTTATCTGATATTATTGTGAAATGGGAGTCTTTATCGACGTCTCAAAAGCAAGCGATATTGGATAAAGTAGAAAATTCTACAGATTCTACAGATTCTGCTCATTCAACAGAACATTTAAGGCTTCAATCTTCTTTTTATCTCCAGACGAAATCAAAGTTATGAGTTTTAAGTCTTCATCGGAGATGTTGAAACCAGTTATTACATATATGGCACTAGCATTTCCCAGTGTATTCAAAATAGCCATGAGTTTGTCTACAGAAGGCCTCTTGCCTCCATTTATCATTTGTTGGACGTAATTTTGTCCACAGCCTGCAGCTCTGCTTATTTCAATCATTGTTCGTCCGTCACTTTTTATTAATTCAACTAAGCGTTGGAACCAATCTTTTTCAGTCTTTGTCATTTTTAGACCTTTACATATTTACGCTATAGCGTTAATATTGCGTTGCGAATCCAGAATATATGATACAAGGAGCGTGAAAATATCCATGTGTAGCTCTTCGCTAAGGAAGCATATAGAGTTGTTTTTAACTAATAACAAAATGTCCCCATACACTTTCAGATTCGAATCAATAAAAATGGTTGCTTAGTTCCACGGTTGTGAAAAAGTAAATGTGTATACCAGAAAGGGCGATACACACTCGTATGTTTATGAGATTTCACTATGATAGTATACGTAGCAGCATTATAAATCAAGATATACCCCAACATCAGAATTTGTAAAAAAAATTCTGCGTTGAGGTAGTGTGTGAATATAACGAAGCTTTAGAGCCTTAAGAGATAGGATAATGGCTGTAGAAAAAATGTAAATTGCATAGACAAAGAATACTGATTTCTTCTTTATTGTAATAAATTAGATCACTATCAGATGGTATATCGTATATATGCGTAAAAAAATGGGAAATATCAAAAAAGTGATCTTGGATATTTTATTAAACAGGAAGGTAATCTGATCCACAAAGGTGGTTGTTTGGTAGAATTGTACATTCGATCAATGCCCTTATGGCGATGAATGTGTTTTTATGATGCTGCGGTTTATAATGAAGTCTGTGTTTATAATGATATTGTTATTGATAACAATGCATTAACATATGGTTGTTTAGTTGTTCGTAAGAGTTCGCATGTTTATGAAAAATAAGAACTTTATCGTTATTTGAATATGAGTGGAGATGCATATGTTTATGCTAATGCGGTCTTTTTTGATCAAGTTTTGAATGCTCAATGTATTGAATTTTGTGGTGATACTCGTGATTTTAGAAAGGCTCGAGTTTATAATGATGCTTTAGTTTGTGGTGATGTAAAGATTTGTGGGAAGGAAAAATTTTACAGAAATGCTGTGCTTTGTGACACTGAAGATTTTTGTAATAATGAAAAACTTTCATATATAGCCGCATTCCTCATGGCGTAAAAAAGGAAGATAGGAACGATTTGGGCAAGGCTTGTATGATTGGATTGCGTCGTTAGTTTTATTTGACGTTCCTTATTTTTTGTATTTTGTGTCAATAAACGTGTCGCAAATAATTGGTGTGAGTGTAGATTTAGCCGCTTTCAGAGATTTGTTTGCGTCATTTATCAATGCTTTAATGGAGAAAATAAGAACGCCGAGAGTGACTGTTCACACTTGGAACATGCAATTTATTGCATTCTTTTTTTGATTGAGGATGAAACAAATTGGTCAAGATGATCACTTGAGCGACAATTAAGGGAGATCCAAATGAGTGTAAACGAAATTTTATTGGGAGCAATGATTGTTGTTTTGTTGTGCAGTGGGGTTATATTTCGGTTTTCTTTATATTATCGCAGTCAAGTGAAAATTTTAAAAGAGGAATCTAGAAGAATAAAGCATGAGTTTTTAAGAGATTCTATGAAGATGACTGAAGAACGAGATAGGGCTATTAGAGAGCAAAGTATGGTGATTAAAAGACGTGACCAAGCAATTGAAAAACTGAAAAAACAAATTAAGCAATATGAAAAAAATGAAAAGAAATATAAAAAAATGCTTAAATCTGAAGATGATAAAGAGTGATTGTATTCATATTTTGCATTAAAGGGTTTGGAAATGTGTTAGGAAGATTGGAATGACGAGAGAGATAAACTTTAATGAAGCCAATTATGGTGCTGATGGAGAGATTGTATTGGAAGAGAATATTCAAGTTTACTCTGATTTTATGACAACATTTAAGTTTATAAGACAGAGCGTCGTTGATCATAAAATAAGAGTTTATGATGATAAACCAGTTTATAGGTAGGCTGGTTATTAAAAAGCGCGTCTATACAATCCAGCAATTTTATATTATTACTGAAAACAATTTTGCACGTTCTTTTTAGATGTAAGGTATAAATGCTACGATAGTTTCAGCTAATAGGTATAAAAAATTGCATGATAATAGAAAGAAAGAGATATTTGCTTTTTATGAAGATGAAATGGGTAAGTCAGTTATGATTATCAGATACAGAAGAGGAATATGAACGTAAAAGATATTAATATCTTGTAGAGTAAATATATTTCTCATTGATGATTTATCTTCTCTTCATGTGCGTTTATTTTTTATGAAAAATACAAAACTTAAAAGATTTTCTTTTTGATAAAGGCTATAGAGATTTGAGTATGATTGAAAATAAACATATAATCTGTAAGAATATGACTGTTATTTGTGAGTGTCAGAAATAATACAGAACTTCCTCTCATTGAGGGGAAATCAATCACTTTTCATTTATCACAAAAGTGACTACCATACCATTATACAAAATAGACGCTTGTTTTAATGGTAAAGAACGTTAGGACTGTAGTTCTCTAATAAGAGCCTTATGTGTAATTTCTTTTATTTGCTCAATATTGATTAGGATATCTTGTTTTGTTGGATAACCTTTACTAGAAAAAGCAATTTTTTGTGCATCTCCTGAGATTAAACGCCAGTACCATTGATTGTGAACTCCTTGAAACACCTCAAAATACATGCTTCCCACCTCATAAAATAGCTGATAATTTTCAGGATAAATATTTAACTAATCCGCTTGTAAACATTAATGTATGTCTCTCTAGGAAGTCGTCAATATATTCCCCTTAAATTTTCTGACCTTAAAAAATAATTTCTATGAGAGCTATTATTCTTTTAACAAGAAAAAATTTATTGTCAATAAGATATGAATGAGAATTTTATACTATAAAATTATTTTTTTTAATTTAAAGACACTATACTTTCATTTACAACGCAAATATTTTTCTGTCGTTACAGAAAAAAGTTTATAAATTATATAAAATTTCACCAGCAAGGATAAAGTAAAAAATACTTTTTTCCATACTGGTAGAGTTTAATCATTTCTTGTTTTTTCTTTTTAAATAGACGTTTATTGATTAGCTATAACCTCTTTTTGGGATACGCTTCGAATGAGTAAATCAATGAATAAGCTAAGGGTATAAGAATTGGCCATTTTAGCTTTCATATCGATAAGAGAGGTTGTAGTTTTAGGGTTAAAACCATTTGATAAACCTTGTCTTGACAAATATTGCTGCAATTTTTCATAAGAACTGTCGATTTTTTCTTGATTTAGTTTTTCGTTACGATCACTATCGGCAAGAGTTTCTTCCAGCCCCTCGATTTTTTTAATAAAATAATTCCAGTCAAAATCACCTTTTGTATATTCGGTGTCAAACATTTTTCCTTGTCCAGTTAAAAGCCAATTAATATTGACACCATATAACGTGCGGTATGTTTGTAAGACACTAAGATTGGGTTCTCTCTCTCCACGCTCATAAAAAGCAATGGAATTTTTTGTCATGCTAAAACTTTTAGCTAAGGTTTCACGTGATGGATCGCCTAAAGCAAGACGTACATAACGTAAACGTTTTCCAAATATGGTTTTTGATTCAGTTTCAGGACGTGCCACGAATTATCTCCCTCGGTAAATCATCATGGTATAAATCATTAAATAATAAAAGCACACTATGTATTAATATTCTATGATATAATGTCAATATTATAGCTTTAATTTCTTGTTGTTTTTTTATTTGTGTAGCTAGAAAGCAATCTTGCACTTATTGTATTGACAATTGATATTCACTTCAAAACAAAATTCCTTGTTGCTACATTTGTCTCTTGCTTTTTTTGAGAGAATTTTCATGTAACTTTACCATATATATTCTATACACCTCTGCATTAATAGATGCAACTTTAAAGAGATGCAAACTTTGGATTGGTACTGGGTGTGCTTAGATGAAGTAGAAAATAAACTTTGAGGAATGATCATGGCCCTATTACGCTATTTTGGGTTTGCTTTTTTTTTCACGATTATTGGTGTCTTTTTAGGAGGGGTTATTGGTTGGTTTGAAACGGAAAGTATTACTGGTTTTCTTAAATATTTTTTTATTTGCTTTGTTTTAGGAGTTTTGGAAATTTCTTTATCTTTTGATAATTCTATTATCAATGCGCGTGTTCTTAGTAGAATGAGTCCATTGTGGCGTCGTCGTTTTCTTATGTGGGGCATTTTGATAGCTGTATTTGGGATGAGAATTGTTTTTCCATTATTGGTGGTTGTCGTTGCTGTTGGGATTAATCCAATTGCGGCAGTCAAATTAGCGATATGGGAACCACATCGATATGCTGAAGTTTTAACCGATGCGCATATGGGGATTGCTGCTTTTGGAGGAACTTTCCTTATGATGGTTGGCTTAAAATATTTTTTTGATTCTGAAAAAGAAGTGCATTGGCTTAATGTTATAGAGAAACCTGCTCAAAAGTTTGGGGCGCTTGTTGGAATTGATATTGCAATTGTTTTGATTTTGATCTTATTGGTTTCAGGTCAGATTGACGCAGAAAATAAAATAACTTTTTTATTGGCAGCACTTTATGGACTTTTGACCTTTATCGGTGTTGAAGTTGTCGGTCATCTTTTGGATACTCCTCAAAAGACTTTAACAACAGTAGCTCACGGGGGAGTAGGGGCGTTTCTTTATTTAGAAGTTCTTGATGCTAGTTTTTCTTTCGATGGCGTGGTTGGTGCTTTTGCCTTTTCACACAACCTTTTTATTATTGCGATAGGTCTTGGTATCGGAGCATTTTACGTTCGTTCTATGACAATTATGTTGGTTGAATCAGGAACATTATTGCATTATCGTTATTTAGAGCATGGTGCTTTTTATGCAATTCTAGTTCTTGCAGTGATTATGTATCTGCAAACGATTATATCGGTTCCTGAAGTTTTAACAGGACTTGTGGGAGTCTGTATTATTGGAATGGCATTATATTCTTCGATTCGTTTTAAGCATCGTCAATTGGATAAACATGTTGTATCTAAGTAATGGAGATCTCTTCCTTTTTCAAACTTTTGTTTATCGCATATCTTTGAATAGAAAGAGGTCTTTTATGCAAAATAAAATACTATTTTATTGCTTATTTGCGTTTTTTTAAGTTGAGTTTATTGCATAATACTACCCATAAAGGGAATAATATACAATCTCTAGGATACTTTTTGACCTAAATATAAGACAGAAAGCTGATGCTATACTTTTTACCAGCTTTCAATATTATGACAAGCTTTTGCATTAATGGTTCATAAGAGGCCTTTTTGCTGTTTTTTTGAATGATTTCTATTCATACATTGGATTCTCTTTGTAACGTGTAAGAGAATGGTTTTGAAACAGGTTTGAAATGAGAGAATTTACGATATTCTGAACTCTTACTTAAATATGTGCAAAATAATTTATCCTTTATAAATCAGTGTATTATAATGGTAGATTAGAGAAGGATATTTTAAGAGACCATTAAAAGTTCTATACCGGCTTCGTTCATTGTTTTAAGCATAGTGTTTAGTGATCCGTTTACATCAATACCAGCACAGGCATTTAATGAAACACTGACTTTAAAACCGCATTGCATAGCGTGAAGAGCAGAAAATCCGACACAAAAATCAGTTGCTAAGCCACACATAATGAGCTTAGTAAAACCATGTTCTTTAAGATAAACTTGTAAACCTGTTGGTGTTTTTTGATCATTTTCAAGAAAAGCAGAATAGCTATCCATTTTTTGATTATAGCCTTTTCTAAGGATAAGTTGTGCCTTTTCCACTCTAAGAGATGGATGAAATTCTGCTCCTTGTGTTCCTCGTATGCAATGATCAGGCCAAAGTATTTGAGGACCATAGTCAAGAGTGACTGTATCATAGGGCTTTTTTTCAGGATAGCAGGAAGCAAAGCTGCAATGGTTTTTGGGATGCCAGTCTTGGGTTAAGATAATGTGATCAAAATGATTTATGAGATTATTGACGGCGGGTAAAATAGCATCACCTTGTGGTACGGCAAGTGCTCCACCTAGTAAGAAGTCATTTTGAACATCAATGACGATTAAGGCTTTTTTTTCCATAAATATATTCCTATACGAGATGAGCTTTTATCGTATTTTTAAAAAGCTATATGTCGTCTTGAAGTTTTGAAATGATATGCTGGATATTGATATTATTTTTATAATTATCAAGCCAAAAGAGGGGAATGGATAAGTTTTTACAATTGGTTTTATAGTTTTTTACGAATTGTAACCACGTACCAATGGGAAGTGCACTGTATTCATTTGTTGCTACGTGTTGATGCAAAGCTTTCATGATCATTGGGCTTGGAACGTCAGATCCCATAAGGCGGCGGTCGTTTTGTAAACGTAATTTAAGCCATATCAAGGCAAGGGGTGAAGTCCATTGCTTTCCGTAGCAAAAAATCGATGAAAAAAGAGAAGGATTTTTTACTGCGTAATATAAAGCCCATAAAGCGAGAAAAGAAGGCGCATAGAGAATTGCTTTTCTTTGTGGTACCATATTACATTGATAAGTCGGTTTAATACGATAAAAATACAATGTTATATCTGGTATGGAAAAGAGAGGCAATGTTTGATAACAGGTTTCAGGTACAGCTAAAAAGATTTGCTTTTTGCTCTTTAGGGGGATGTTTTTTTGCATTCAGGACCATACTGGGGCTTGTGAGATTAGAAAAAATGTACCAATATAGAGCGAAAGCTTTTGATACGACGTAAGTGCTATTTACTGTACAGTTTCAAAAAGCAAAAGCAGTTTTTTCAAAATCCTAATCTTTAATATCGCATAATATAAAGAGAAATTTATGGCACGTCAATTTATCTATCATATGGCTGGGCTTAACAAGTCTTACGGCAATAAAAAAGTTCTAGAAAATATTCATTTGTCTTTTTATCCAGATGCGAAGATCGGTATTTTAGGGCCGAATGGTGCAGGGAAGTCAACTATTTTACGTATTATGGCTGGGCTAGATAAGGAATATACGGGAGAAGCATGGATTTCTGAAGGAGCTCGCTGTGGTTATCTACCACAAGAACCTTTGCTTGATGCGAGCAAAGATGTGCGTGGTAATGTGATGGAAGGTGTTGCAGATAAACAGGAAGTTCTTGAGCGTTATAACGAATTGATGATGAATTATAGCGAGGAAACGGCTGATGAAAGTGCACAGCTTCAGGACATTATTGACAGTCAGAATCTTTGGGATTTAGAAAGTCAAGTGGAAATGGCTATGGCTGCTCTTGGCTGTCCGCCAGCCGATGGGGATGTAACAAAACTTTCGGGTGGTGAGAAGCGGCGTGTTGCACTTTGTAAATTGCTTTTGTCAAAACCTGATTTATTACTTTTGGATGAACCGACAAACCATTTAGATGCTGAAACGACGGCTTGGCTTGAGAGGCATCTACGTGAATATCCTGGGGCTGTGCTTTTGATAACCCATGATCGTTATTTTCTCGACAATGTAACGGGTTGGATTTTAGAATTAGATCGCGGTAGAGGTATTCCTTATGAGGGGAACTATTCTGCTTATTTGGGGGCTAAAGCCAAGCGTTTGGCTCAGGAAGGCCGTGAAGAGGCAGCGCGTCAACGTGCTTTATCACGTGAGCAAGAATGGATCGCTTCTAGTCCAAAAGGGCGACAAGCAAAGTCAAAAGCTCGGATTAAGGCTTATGATGAGTTGGTTCAAGCAGCACGTGAGCGCCGTCCTGGAGAGGCGCAAATCATTATTCCTATTGGAGAAAGATTAGGACAGGTTGTTATTGAGGTTGATAATCTCTCTAAAGCTTATGGTGAACGTGTATTGATTGATTCTCTTTCTTTTAAACTTCCTGCTGGTGGCATTGTCGGCGTTATTGGGGCCAATGGTATGGGAAAGTCGACCTTGTTTAAAATGTTGACGGGACAGGAAAAGCCCGATTCAGGTCAGATACGTATCGGTGAAACAGTTCACATGAGTTATGTGGATCAGAGTCGCGATTCCTTGGTGGGGGATAAAACTGTTTGGGGGGAAATTTCTGGTGGAAATGACATTATTAAATTAGGCAAATATGAGATGAATAGCCGCGCTTATTGCGGGGCTTTTAATTTCAAGGGGGCAGATCAGCAGCAGAAGGTGGCAAATTTATCAGGAGGGCAGCGCAATCGCGTACATTTGGCGAAACTTCTAAAAGAGGGGGGGAATGTGCTTCTTCTTGATGAACCGACAAATGATCTTGATACTGAAACATTGGGTGCATTGGAAGATGCATTGGAAAATTTCGCTGGTTGTGCAGTTATCATATCGCATGATCGTATGTTTCTTGATCGATTGGCAACACATATTTTAGCCTTTGAAGGTGATGGTCATGTAGAATGGTTTGAAGGTAATTTTGCTGAATATGAGGCTGATAAAGTTCGTCGTCTTGGGGCGGAATCTCTTAATCCTAAGCATGCAAATTATAAACCTCTTACACGCTAGAATTTTTTATCTTATCTCAACTTTGTTGGAATAATAGTGTATTTTATTGCGTTTGTTATTTCATAAATAAAGAGTGTGTGTACTCTGTGGGAGTTTTTATTCATTGAAAAGAGTAAGAGACACTTTATGAAATTATAGCCTAAATAGGGTTGTTCTAATCATGATATATAACCGGTTATTTCTTGTAAAATTGCAATGAAAAGGAGGAGATGAAGAGTATAGCACTACTTCTACAAATGCTCTGGTCATTGAGCATTACCATCTTTACTTAATAAAAATGCAAGCTGGCATCATCATGTTATTTATTTTTTCTCAATGGTATACAGTTTTTGTTTTGAGGTGGGCATAAAAGATATTTTTATCTATATGTCCTCTCTGTTTATGAGCTGTAAGAGAATGATTTGGATTGATTTATCATGAATATTATAATGAGAAGCAGATGGATAAGATCTGTTCGTTTTTTACATTAGCCTATTTTTTTCATAGTATGATAAAATAGAGAGCACAAAATAGATGAGAATATGCGTTGTATACTTGAATTTTTTTCCTATAAACAAATGTTTATAGGAATGTTGAGGGGATAATTATGAAAAAAAGTGCAAGTTTAGATGCAATGGTTGAGCTGCTGAAAGCGGTCGCAGAAGTAAGCCATTTACGTGTTCTTAGGCTCTTACATCATGAAGATTTAACAATCCCTGATTTTATTTTTATTCTTGATCAGTCGCAAGCATGTATATCACGATATTTACGTTTATTGTACGAAGCACGATTGATTGAGCGTTATCAGAAGGGGGATAGCCTTTATTTTAAGCTTTGTCATGATTTTTGGGGTGAAGACATTGTGATGGGTGTTCTTTCGGCTTTGCCAAAGAATGATGTGTTGTTAGCGCATGATTTAGAACGTTTGAAGGATGTTAAAAAGCAGCGTCAAAAAACGAGGAAGAAGTATTTCTTACAAAATGCGTTGCAACGGGATGTATTACGGTCATCTTATATGGCAGATCATGGTGTAGAAAACGCTTTACTTGAAATCATTGGCGATAAACCATTTCAGACGATGCTGAATATTGGAAGAGGTGAAGACTCTATCTTAAAATTGTTTTCTAATCTTTATACGCATGCGGTTCAAGTCGTGCTTGATAGCAATGTTTTTCACTTGTCTGTTGGAGATACAACTTTTGATTTAGTTATTCTTCATTGGGTTTTACATTTTTTTGAAAACCCTGAAATATTCCTTCATGAGATATCAAGTGTTTTGCGTCCTCATGGACGTTTATTGATTGTGGATTTTGGTTATCATGAAATTGAGTCTTCATATTCTGATCAAGCACATACGCGTTTTGGATTTTCGGCTTTACAAATAGAACAATGGCTTAAAAATACGAGACTTGTTCTAGAACAAACGGTTTGTCTTACTCCTATACAAAATGAAAACAGTGAGAAAGGTATGGTTACGCTTTGGCTTGCTCGTGATCCGCGTTTATTAGTTGACGATATCAAAGATAAACAAGTCAATTTTGCATAAATCGCGTTTGTTGACCTGCTTTATTCTCTGATTTTTCTTAAGGAATAGCGTAGAGATAAAACTTTATTCAATCATTGATAATCTATTGTTTTTTACATTTGTATTATGTTTTTATATGAGAGTATTGGTGTTTTACAGGGGCTTGGTGGCTGTGTACTGTGTAATGAAAGCATCTTCTATAGAGTTAAGCCTATGAGGATCGTTATTTAAGGTGTCTTGATATCATATTTGTTTTATTAGCCAATATATTGATTTTTTAGATTTCAATGAGAGGCTCGAATATAGGAATATTTTTTCATTTCAAATTTCCTGTTGCAGAATCCAAAAGAGTCTGTTTGTTTGTTACAAGAGAAGATATTTATCTAAATAATACCGTTTGTAAAAGGAAATACATATTTCTAAATATGAGAGCGGCGGCGATATGATGTAATAGCGCACAATATAATATAGTGATGGCTCATACCTTCATAAATGTCAAAAATGGTGGTACCCAATAGATCTTACGATGTTTCTTTAAACAGGTGCTTAGATAAGAAGTACCTTGGAATTTTTAGTGAGGGGTGCAAAAAGATGCTCTAAAAAGACGAAGGGATAAAAGGGTAAGACAATGCATGATTTTCATTATTTAAAACACAGCGTTATGAGCGTGTTTGAAAGTCGTAAAGGCAAATGAAAGGGATGGTAAAGATGGCAATAGTTTTTTATCTTTGGGCTTTTATGTTTCGTTCAAAATAAATGATGGCTTTTTTAAGATTACTCAAACAGACGTAAATATTTTTACTCTAATTGGGCATATAAAAGCTGGGACTGTTTACATGGTTCTCATTTGCTCTAGTCTTTATCTCAAGCATATTGCCATGTTAGGAGCAGGTGTTGATTTACAAGTAATAGAAAACGTAAAAGCTTGGTAGATGACGCCATAAAATTACTCATAAATTAGTAATGGATTGGAGTGATATTCTGAATTTTAAAAACATTTTGTACAACAATGGTTATAATAGCGTATCTGACTTTACGTTTATTTCTTCTTACAAGCATTCATATATGGCGTTTGTCTATGTGTTTTTCATTATATTCATAAAAATAAGATTGACGATAATCTATGGATAGTCCGTGGATGAAAGTAGAAAAGAAAAGCGTGATATTACACTAAAGTTTCGTATCTCTTTATTATGAGAAGTATGAAGGTTATTAAAAAGGTTATTAAATAAGTCCATTTTTCTTGCCAAAAGTGATTTTTTCTTTTTATGCTTACTGCTCATTTTATGATGCAGCCCGTTAGTATAGCGTAAAATTGATAGGGCATCATCGTTTTATGTTTTTTATCCATATGCTTTTTCTTGTTTGTGATGTGCCGTAGTATGGCTATTCATTGATTCAATAGACGAAGGTTTAAAATAAGGGAATCTCACGTTCTTGAGATCTCTCATGTAAGTTGTAAAATGATGAGTTATGATTGTAAATCAATGCATTATTTACGTTAGAAGAACAGACTATAACAATTTTTGAGCATAGAAACTACTGTGTGTATTATTTTACGGGATCATTTAAATGATAGAGATTAAGAGAAACGGTCTGCATTGATCTCGGTTTGTTATGTTAAAATGCGTTAGAGCCTGTTGGTTATTGTAAAATAGTTTATCGTTATTTGGAATGATTATAGGACGTGATTCGAAACAAATACCTTCAGAGTTCTCATTTTTTCATAAAATTAAGCTGTTTAAATTCTTCATTGATTGTTACATGAGAGATGCGACAATATTTTAATAATCATTTACAGAATTTTTTATGAAGATAGATAAGATTTTAAAAATCTACATTTTTATTTTTGTGGTGATTGCTGTTGGAAAAGTGATTCTACTTTTATATAGTTTGATTTTTATAGGGTGGATACGTAGAAATTACGGTTTTTTTTGATTATGATTATCAGAGTTATGAAAGAAACTATTTAAAAGTTATAATGATCGTAGATTCCAATTGATGCTTCTTGAAATAAAATTGCTTCAAATTGGGTCATTTTAAACTTTTTTTGCCTAAATTTAAACATTTTTAAACAATTTATAACTCTTTTATGTTTTTTTGCGTAGAAGATGATAAGAATTTCTTGTTGTTTAAAGAATTTTATTCCATAGCAAGAATATTGCATCGGCTATCTTAGTGGTTGATGTGAGAGGACGATCGGGGAACCTCCTCCCCCCCCCCGCGTGGATCCCCTAGATTGTCTGGCCTGACTGAGGATTTCCTCAGTCAGGCTTTTTATAATTGTTTTGGGGGATGTTGTAGCGTGTTATTAGGGGGAAGTGTAAGATCTGTTATTGTTTCGCCTATACTACCTAAATACATAGAGGGGCAGTTTTTGTTGGGCGGATAGTGTTAGCGTATTCATTTTCAATAATTTGATTTTTCTTTATTGAAGCATCGTTGAATGCTATAAGGAGAATCATAAAAGGAATCTATGTTTGTGTTCTATGATCTTTAGGTAAGAGATAATGGAATCTTTTTCGCGTCGTATTGTTTTTATTTTATTTGTATTTTTTATTTTTGGCGCTGTCTTTTTTGCTTCTCAAAGTAGTGCTGTTTATCAGTTTTTTTCCGGTCGCTCTTCTTTTTCTTCTCAGAAGCTTGATGTAACAGAGGAGGAGTTGTTAGAGAGATTGTCTGTATCTTTTCCAGATATTATCAAGCATCTTTCTAAGATGAGTCCTCAACAGCAAGAGGTGTTTATTGCGCAGCTGCGTCGTGATGTAATTGCGCTTGCTTTTAAAAGTGGTCAGAGTCGTGAGCAGGCTCACAAATCTGGTGAAACTGTTGCTATGGCTCTTTCAAAAGCGATTTCTCGTCCTTCCATTGCTAATGCTTATTTTTAGCTATTTTTTTAATCGCGCTTTTGGGTTTTATTTTAAGGAGCAAGAGCTTTTCGTGAAGTCTTGAAAAGTGCGAGGAGATAATTAATTTGTAAGGTATTAACAAAATTTATCTCTCAAAAGGTAAGCAATTGGAGTATAAGGGTAATGTTGCAATCATTACAGGAGTGATAGAAAGTCTATCAAGGGTATTGGTCCAAGTTAATTGCATTATCAATCGCTACAATGACAAAAGCAGTATTGACTATAAAAAAACACGTTAACCGTGTTTTATATGCCGGTTATTTTTTTATTTGATATGAGAAAATAAAAATTTTTTAAAGGATTTAAGCTTTCTTTGTTCTACGGATTTTAGGATATTTATCCACTTGTATGATTTCTGAAAATGAGGTGCAAGGCTGATAAGATGGTAGTCTGTGACAAAGAAAAAATATTTGAATGAAGATGAGGGTTTATTTTTATTTAAAAGGCTTTGGGGGTATTGAGTTTCCTAACATTTTTCAAAAAAACAGACAAAAGTAATTGTTAAGCTTTGTTGTAGAGATAAAGACGGATATAGCTTTTTTAGCATATTGTTTTATAATGATAATTTGTCATTTTCATATTAAGTGAGAATCTTAAGAATTGCAAAATTCTCTCGTTTTAAATTTATTCATGGTGAAAAAATCAAAATCACTTTCTTGTGCACTACAAGTGAGAGGCTTGTGTGGATAAAAGCTCTTTCAAAAAAAGAAGTAAAAAGCTTCTTTGAGGCATCTTGAGAGCTAAAAGTCTGTTGCAATATTTTGAATTGGTAAAGAGTATGATGGTTTTAGTATATTTATGAATTTTTTATGCGCAATGATGGGAGCGGGGATTTGTTTTATGATTTGTTGGGGTTTTATCGGACATAAAGAGTGCTGTGGGTGTTTATTAACCAGAGAGAAGTGTTGATAACAGTTTATATTTTTTGTGAAACTTTTTTGATATTGAGGATCTTCGGTAAAAAGATGTTCTTGTCTCTCTTTAAGATGCTATTTTTTTAATATAAAAATTGAGTGATACAATAGTGATAGCAGAAATTTACAAATTATATCATTTTATTTAATACGATATAAGATTAATTATAGTCTCTTTATTTTTTTTACTTTATGATATAGATAAATCTATAATTTGTGCATAAAGAGATTTTCTTTTGTTGCAGAATTTTATCTTGAAATTGTCTTACTCTTTCCTTTTTCAAGCCGTTCTTTTGCTTTCTTTTTTTGTACAATACGTTTGCAAATTATTTGCAGCTAGAATTTGAGAATGTTTGAGTAAAGAGAAAGAAAATGCAATTTTTGAAAATCTTGTTAAATACAGCGTGTGCTGTATTTTTTGTATTTGATGTAAGTTGGACTCATAGTGTCTTAAATGTTGCGGAATCAGGAGAATCCTCAGTGATTGTTGCTTCTAAGATTCCTGATCGTCCTTATGAGTTTCTTATTCAGAAACTTGCGAATAAATATAATGTTCCCGTTAATTTAGCACATGCTGTTGTAAAAGTTGAAAGTAATTATAAGGCAGGTATAAAGGGGGCTGCTGGCGAAATAGGTTTGATGCAAATTAAACCCTCTACGGCACGAGGGTTGGGCTTTAGTGGTTCTGTACAGGATTTGTATGATCCTGCGACCAATCTTGAATATGGTATGCGTTATTTGGCACGGGCCTATAAACTCAGTGGTGGAAGTACATGTGGTACAATCCTTAAATATAATGCAGGCCATGCTGCAAAAAAAATGAATTCTATTTCAGCGAAATATTGCGCAAAAGTAAAGACTTATCTGGCTTCATTAAAATAAAAACATCTGTTGAGAGAGGTTTGTCATAAAATATTTTAAGATGCTATTTTCACGGAGCAGAAAATGTTTTATAAATTAGTATGTCAGTCGGCTGGGCAGCCGCGCTTGTCTGATACTGAAATACGGCAGGTGAGGAAAGTCCGGGCTCCATGGAAAGACGGTGCCGGGTAACACCCGGCAGGGGTGACCCTAGGGAAAGTGCCACAGAAAGTAAACCGCCTATTTTTATAGGTAAGGGTGAAAGGGTGGAGTAAGAGCCCACCGCGCATTCAGTAATGAATGTGGCAAGGTAAACCCCACCGGGAGCAAGACCAAATAGAAATGACGTGCAAAATTTAATTTGCAGCCGATTTCCGGGCGAGTCATTCGGGTAGGTTGCACGAGGCGGATGGTAACATCCGTCCCAGATGAATGGTTGCCATGTAAAGTGTAAGCTTTACTCTACAGAACCCGGCTTATAGGCCGACTGATATTTCATGATGATACGCGATATTTTATAAGATCAATTATATATGGTCTTTTATGGAGTCTATGTGTTTGAAATGGACACTTGAGCAAAGAGTGTTTTAAAAAATTATAACATTTCTTTAAGTATAATGCGTTAGGATCTGTTTTGGGATAACTTTAGTTTTTTCGTTCATTGTGATTAATGTGAAAGTTGAAGGCCAGGTTATTCTAAGATCAGTTGTCATGAGAGAGCTGTTGATTTAAGACAGCCTAACTTCAAGACGGATTATTTTGATAAAGCAGGATCAAAGAGCTGAACGCCATATTCCAGTGTTGTTACAGCCAGTTTTGGCTGGGCTTATGCCATTGGTTGGAGCAAAAGTGATTGATGGCACCTTTGGTGCTGGTGGTTACACGCGCGCTTTGTTAAAGGCAGGGGCACAGGTGATTGCTCTTGATCGTGATCCTCATGCTATAAGTGCAGGACAATCGCTTGTTGAAGAATTTTTTCCACGCCTTCGTTTGGTCCATATGGCGTTTTCACAGCTCGATCGTGTCGTTGAAGAGAAGGTGGATGCAGTTATTTTGGATATTGGTGTCTCTTCAATGCAGCTTGATGAAGCAGAAAGAGGTTTTTCTTTTCAAAAAGATGGTCCATTGGATATGCGAATGGCTCAGACTGGTTTTACAGCCAGCGATGTTGTCAATCATTTAAAAGCAAGGGATTTGGCACGTATTTTTAAGATATTAGGGGAAGAGCGTTATGCGGGGCGAATTGCACGGATGATTGAAAAGCGTCGTGTTGTGCAGCCTTTTTTGCGTACAGGTGATTTGGCGGATGCTATCGAAACGTTGATAGGACGTAAACCGGGAGATCGTATTCATCCGGCAACACGTGTATTTCAGGCTCTTCGTATCTATGTTAATGATGAAATTGGTGAATTGGCATGTGGTTTATTTGCTGCTGAACGCGTTTTAAAAGCTGGAGGCCGTTTGGGGGTTGTCAGTTTTCATTCTCTTGAAGATCGTATGGTCAAAAGATTTTTTTCGGCTCGTTCTGGAGAATGTATGAGATCACGCTATCTGCCAGAAATAAAGGCTGCTCCAGCAACATTTTTTCCTTTGTTTAGAGGTGGGATCACGGCAACTAAAGAGGAGTTACAGAAAAATCCTCGTTCACGTTCTGCGAGGTTGCGTATTGGTGTACGGACTGAAGCAGAGGCTCTTGCAGCAGATATGAAATTATTTGGTTTAGCAGAGATTGCCAGTTTTGAAGGCAGCAAAAAATGACAGTTTTTCGTACATTTGATATGATTTTAGTGTTGATTATGATTTGTATGGCAGGACTTACTTATAAGGTAAAATATGATGTTCAAAAACGAATGAACGAAGTTCTTCATCTTGAGCATGAAATTGCTGCAGCAAAAAATACGGTAAGTTTGCTTCATGCTGAGTGGGCTGTGATGATAAGTCCTTCACGCATGCAAAAACTTGCGAAACGTTATCAGAAAGAACTTGGGTTAGAGGTTATACAGCCCCGTCAAATCGTGGAGTTTAAAGACATTCCGGTATGGGTACATGATCAAATTGAAGAAGTGATTAAACAAAATATCTTGGAAGATAATCAAAATATTTTGACAAATAATCGGGCTTCTCAGATCAATAGTGTTGTCCAAAAAGGCGCGCAGTAATGAAATCGACTTTTTTATTCTCACAGAAGAAAAAGCGCTTAAAGAATTCGTTGAATAATCATAATGTTTCTGTTCGTCGTCCCTATTCTAGTCGTCCACGTTTGCTTTTTTCGTTGTTCTGCTTTTTAATTTTATATGGCATCATGGGGGCTTGCCTTATTTCTTATGGGTTGGAAGGTGGACAGATTGAAGAAGCAAAAGGGCCAGGAGTTCTTCAATTGATGGCACGGCCTGATATCGTTGATCGTAATGGTCGTTTATTGGCAACAGATATTAAAACTTATTCACTTTTTGCTGAGCCACGACGTATTATTGATGTGGATGAAACAATTGAATTGCTCTCAACAGTTTTGCCTGATCTTAATTGGCAGGAAACCTATAAGCGCTTAAAAAGAAAATCTAGTTTTTCTTGGATACAGCGGGGGTTAACACCAATGCAGAAGACGCAAATTATGGCTCTTGGTATACCAGGAATTGGTTTTCGGACTGAAATTCGTCGCTTTTATCCTGATGGACCTGTAACTTCCCATATTCTCGGTATGGTGAATGTTGATAATCAGGGCATTGCAGGTATGGAAAAATATATTGATGATGCGGGGTTGAGTGCTTTGCGTGCCGCTGGTCTTGCCATGGAAGAATCATTAAAACAAGTTCAGCTTTCGATTGATGTGCGTGTTCAGGCAATTGTTCATGATGAACTTATTCAGGCTATGAAGCGTTATAAGGCAATTGCTGCAGGAGCTGTTATTTTAAATATACATACGGGGGAAGTTTTGGCTTTGGCATCACTACCAGATTTTGATCCTGGAAATCCTATCGAAGCTTTAAAAAGTGATCGTCTCAATCGGATGACGGCAGGAGCTTTTGAAATGGGATCAATTATTAAAAGTTTTACGACAGCCATGGCACTTGATTCCAATATTTTTTATTTAAACAGTATTATTGATGCTTCAAAGCCAATAAAAACAAGTAGTGGGTATACTATTCATGATTTTCATGGAAAAAATCGACCCTTAACGTTATGGGAGGTTTTTATTTATTCTTCTAATATTGGTTCTGCTAAAGAGGCATTGGCGATAGGGATTGATAAACATCGTGGTTTTTTGCAAAAACTTGGATTACTGGATCGTCTCACAACAGAGTTGCCTGAAGTTGCCCACCCTATTGTACCACATCATTGGAAGGATATCCATTCTATGACGATTTCTTTTGGGCATGGTATGGCAACAACACCCTTGCAAACAGCTGTCGGGGCTGCTGCTTTAATGAATGGTGGTTGGTTAATTGCTCCGACATTTTTAAAACGGACAAAAGAACAAACTCTGCACCATGCAAAACGGGTTTTGCAGGCTAAAACAAGTCAAAATATGCGTTACCTTTATCAATTAAATAGTGATATTGGTTCTGGACGTAATGCAAAAGTAGAAGGCTATCGTGTAGGTGGTAAGACAGGAACAGCTGAAAAAGTTGAAAATGGAAAATATTCTAAAACAAAAAATTTCAATAGTTTTCTTGCTGCTTTTCCTATTGAAGATCCTGCTTATGTTGTTTTAACAATTATTGATGAACCAAAGCCTGCAGAGGGACAGCGCTCAGCAACAGCGGGAATGAATGCTGGACCAATGCTTGCTAATATTGTTCGTCGCACAGCTAGTTTTCTTGGTGTAAAACCCGATTTTAAAAAAGAATATGAGCTTCTTTTAAGTAAAAAGAGCAATTCAAGTTTCGTTAAACAACAGTAAAATAAATACAAAGGTGCATCGTTATGTTGTTTGGAACAGTTTTTACAGAATGTGTTGAAGATGAAAGTCTTTCTTCAATAGAAATAACAGGAATAAGTGTGGATTCTCGGCAAGTTTTGCCGGGCTATGTTTTTGTCGCTGTTCAGGGGAAAAAAAGTGATGGAAGACACTATATAGATGATGCGATAAAGCGTGGCGCACGAGCAATCGTTACAGACTGTCCTGCTGTTCTTGAGGATTTATCTGTTCCCATTTTACGTGTTTCTAATGTTCGTCATAGTTTAGCGTTGGCAGCTGCACGTTTTTACGGTTCTCAGCCTGAAACGGTCGTTGCTGTGACTGGTACAAGTGGTAAAACATCTGTTGTCTCTTTTCTTCGGCAAATTTGGACTTATGCTGGATTTTGTGCTGCGAGTATAGGAACGGTTGGTGTTGTTTCTCCTAAACGGAATGTTTATGGTTCTCTCACAACACCTGATCCGGTCGTCTTGCACCGTCTTCTTTATGAAATTTCTCATGAAGGTGTGACTCATGCAGCTCTTGAAGCTTCTTCGCATGGGCTTGATCAAGGACGACTTGATGGAGTCCGTTTAACGGCTGGTGCCTTTACTAATTTAGGGCGAGATCACATGGATTATCACACGGGGGTAGAGGATTATTTGCGGGCTAAAATGAGGTTGTTTGATACACTTTTGCCTGTATCTTCTCCTGCTTTGATTTTTGCTGATGATGTTTATTCACAAAAGGTTATTGATGTTGTTACACAAGCACGCCGCCGTGTCTTGACAATTGGTCGTAAGGGGCAATTTATCACGATTAATCGTGTTGAACATCAACGCTCAAAACAGTGTATTGAGTGTCGTGTGGAAAATAATATTTATACATTTGATTTGCCTTTGGCTGGAGATTTTCAGGTAGCCAATGCGCTTATGGCAGCGGGGTTAGCAATTGCAACTGGTGTTTCACCTCGTAAGGTTTTTTCTGCGCTTGAAACTTTGCAGGGGGCACCTGGGCGGTTGGAATTTGTGGGAAAGACAGAAAATAATGCGCCTGTTTATATTGATTATGCCCATAAACCAGAAGCTTTGGAGCAGGTTTTGCTTTCTGTTCGTCCCTTTACGCAAGGGCGTTTGATCGTTGTTTTTGGTTGTGGAGGAGATCGTGATCAAGGAAAAAGACCTTTGATGGGAAAAATTGCGGCGGATAAAGCGGATATTGTTATTGTAACGGATGATAATCCTCGCACAGAAATGCCAGAAAAAATACGCAAGGATATTTTACAGGCGGTGCCAACAGCAATAGAGATAGCAGATCGTGGAGAGGCTATTTCTTACGCGGTGGAGCTTTTGAAAGTTGGTGATACATTAATCATTGCTGGAAAAGGTCATGAGGATGGCCAAATTATAGGGCAGACAACTTATCCTTTTTCAGATCGTCTGAAAGCGATAGAAGCTTTAGAGGACCGAAAGAAATGACAACTTTATGGGATAAGCAAGCACTTGTTGCTGCAGTTAATGGTGTTGTAATGGGAAGCCTGCCAGAAACTTTTTCTGGGGTTTCCATTGATAGCCGTACTCTTGCGGAAGGGGATGTTTTTTTCTGCATTAAAGGGCATCATCTTGATGGTCATGATTTTGCTGCGCAAGCTTATGAACGAGGTGCAGGCGTTCTTATCGTTGCGGAACACCGTTTGAGGGATATGAAAAAGATATCGGCTCCACTTATTGTTGTTCCTGATGTTTTGCAAGCCTTAGAAAAACTTGCACAAGCTGCACGCAAACGTTCAAGAGCTAAGATTATCGCGATAACAGGATCGGTGGGAAAAACAACGACAAAAGAGGCTTTGAAACAAGCACTTGCAACGGTTGGGAATGTTCATGCGAATCTCGCTTCTTTAAACAATTGCTGGGGGGTTCCACTCACTTTAGCGCGGATGCCTATGGAGAGTGATTATGGTATCTTTGAAATTGGCATGAATCATAGAGATGAGATTCGCCCTCTGGTCAAACTTGTTTGTCCGCATGTTGCTCTCATTACGCATATTTGTGCAGGACATATGGGTTTTTTCAAAGATCTTGAAGAAATAGCAAAGGCAAAAGCTGAAATTTTTGAAGGATTAGATGAAAAAGGAATTGCCATTTTAAATGCGGATAGTGATTTTTTTTCTTATCTTGTTCAAAAAGCAAAGAAATACGGTGTAAAGAAGATCTTAAGCTTTGGTGAGACTAAAGATGCTGATTATCAAGCGCGAGATATACGTCTTCTAACTGATAGTACTTCTATGATTGTGCGTATTGGGGGGCGGGATAGGAAGGTTCAAATTAGTGCTCCAGGACGCCATATTGTGCAAAATAGTTTAGGGGTTATTGCTGCTTGTGATGCTATGGGAGTTGAGTTAGAGCCTGTTCTTCTTTCTTTTCGCTATTTTTCTTCTCAAAAGGGGCGAGGTGTTCGTTATCGACTGTCTTTATCAAATGGGGGTGAATTTTATCTCATTGATGAAAGCTATAATGCAAATCCTGCTTCTATGCGTGCTGCGCTTGAGCTTCTTGCTACAGGACCAGTCGGGGAAGAAGGGCGGCGAATTGCTATTTTAGGAGATATGCTAGAGTTAGGGGAGTATAGTGAAAAGCTTCATCGTGATTTAATAAAGCCAATACGTCTTTCCGGTGCTAATCCGGTTTTTCTATTTGGTGAGGCGATGAAATCTTTAGTCAGTGATTTGTCTGCTGGTGTTAAGGTTCATTATGCTGAAAATATTGAGAAAATTTTATCTCTCCTTTTAGCAGAAATTTCTTCTGGGGATCTGCTTATGGTTAAATCATCCAATAGCCTTTGTTCATCAAATATTGTGACTGCATTGCTTGACCGCTATAAAGCGGTTTCTTCATAGTTTTAAGAGGTTTTTTGTACCATGATGCTGTTTTTTTCTTCGTTTAGTGATTGGCTTCCAGGTGTGAATGTATTTCGTTATATTACTTTTCGCACGATAGCGGCTATGCTTAATTCGGGGCTCATCGTCTTTTTGTTTGGACCTAGCATCATTGCTTCTCTTAAATTGCGGCAGGGTAAGGGGCAACCGATTCGTGCGGATGGTCCTCAAACACATTTTAAAAAGGCTGGAACACCTACAATGGGTGGATTGATGATTTTAACCGGTATTGTGGTATCGGCATTTTTGTGGTGTAATTTATCGAATATTTATTTTTGGGTATCGCTATTGGTTATGCTTTCTTTTGGGGCAATTGGATTTTATGACGATTATCTTAAGGTCACAAAACAAACAGACAAAGGATTTTCTGGGAAAGCACGGTTAAGTTTGGAGTTTTGTGTTGCCGCAATTGCTGCTTTTGTCATCCTACAAATTGGCTCATCTGGATTCGCTTTGCCTTTTTTGAAAGATTATCTTATCAATTTGGGCTGGTTTTTTATTCCTTTTTCTGCTTTTGTTATTGTCGCAACGGGTAATGCGGTTAATTTGACGGATGGACTTGATGGCCTTGCTATTGTTCCTGTGATGGTTGCAGCCTTATCTTTTGCTCTGATTGCTTATCTTTCTGGTAATATGAATTTTGCTGATTATCTCCAAATCCATTATGTATCGGGAGCAGGTGAATTGGCTGTTTTATTGGGAGCTGTTGTTGGGGCAGGGCTTGGTTTTTTATGGTTTAATGCACCACCTGCAGCTATTTTTATGGGAGATACTGGTTCGTTGGCTCTTGGAGGATTATTAGGGACTGTTGCAGTCGCTACGAAGCACGAAATTGTTTTGGCTCTTATTGGTGGGCTTTTTGTTGTGGAAGCTTTTTCGGTCGTTATTCAGGTTGGTTATTTCAAATTAACAAGAAAACGAGTGTTTCTTATGGCACCGATACATCATCATTTTGAGAAAAAAGGCTGGACTGAAAGCCAAGTCGTGATACGCTTTTGGATTATTTCAATTGTTCTCGCTCTCATAGGTCTTTCAACACTTAAATTGCGGTGAGAATGTGATTTCTGTTACGTGTTATAAAGGTCAAAAAGTTGCTCTGTTTGGGTTGGGACAGTCTGGACTAGCAACGGCACAAGCATTGATGCGTGGCGGTGCAGAAGTGGTGGCGTGGGATGATAGTCCTTCAAGCGTGCAGATGGCTTTTCGGCACAATATTCCAACGCGAGATCTCCGTTATGAAGATTGGTCAGAATTTGTTGCATTGATTGTAGCTCCTGGAGTTCCTTTAAATTATCCTCAACCCCATTGGGTTGTTGAAAAAGCACGAAAAAAAAATATAGAAATTATCGGTGATATTGAATTATTTGTTCGTGCGCGCCAGCATTTTTTACAGCATTATGGTTTTTGTGACCAAGATGTTCCTTTCATTGCGATTACGGGGACGAATGGAAAGTCAACCACAACGGCTTTACTTGCGCATTTGTTGGAAAAAATGGGTTATGATGTGCAGGTGGGGGGGAATATCGGAAAGGCAATATTGACGCTTAAGCCATTTGTTAAAAAACGTATCTATGTGATTGAATGTTCATCATTTCAAATTGATCTTACTCCCTCTCTTCAGCCGACCATTGGACTTTTATTGAATTTAACACCTGATCATATTGATCGACATGGGAGTTTTGCCTGTTATGTGCAAACCAAAAGGCATCTGATTGCTCAGGCTTCTCAGGCTTTCATTTCAGTTGATGATGCAGCTTGTCGGGTTTTATATCAACAGTTACTTCATGATGGGAAGCAAATTGAGGCAGTTTCCAAGGATCATTTTGTTGAAAATGGTTTTTATGCAGATGGGACCAAGCTCTTTTCTGTTCGTCAAGGACAGCGCCATATGCTTGCAGATCTTGCTCCTATGGCGGTGTTACGTGGGAGTCATAATGCGCAAAATGCCCTTATGGCATTAGCAACATTGCAGGCTTTAAAAATAACTGATCCTTCTGTGAACAAGCATTTAGCAAGTTATAAAGGGTTGGATCATCGTATGCAGCAGGTGCGTAAAATGGGGGCGGTTTTGTTTATCAATGACAGCAAGGCTACTAATGCAGATGCAACAGCTCCTGCGCTTTCCACCTTTAATGATATTTTTTGGATTGTTGGGGGACAGGCAAAAAAGGGAGGGATAGAGTCTCTTAGAGAATTTTTTCCTAAAATTCGTAAAGCCTATTTGATTGGGAGCGCGGCAGAAGAATTTGCTCGCACTATTGGATCTGCTTTTCCCTTTTCTATGAGTTTAACTTTGAAAAATGCGGTGCGTGAAGCAGCTGTTGACGCAATGGGTTGTAAGGAAAAAGAGGTGACGGTTCTTTTGTCACCTGCTTGTGCAAGTTATGACCAATTTAAAAATTATGAAATGCGAGGCGAAGCATTTGTCTCTTTTGTGATGCAGTTACAATAAAAAAGCATCAGTTATAAAAAAATATTTTTGCGTTAAGACTCCAGAATCTTTTTTTGTGTAATTTAGTTTTTAAAGTGTTTGTTAAACAGGCTGGGGAACCATATCACTTTGAGATAATTTATAAAATGGATAAGGTGGATATCATGGTGACGCGTGCAGATAGAGATCCAATTGCTAATTGGTGGTGGACGATTGATCGCTCTATCTTTGCAGCTTGTTTAATTTTAATGGGAATTGGCATTATGCTGTCTTTTGCTGCCAGCCCTATTATTGCAAAAAAAATCGGAATTGCTGATAGTTTTTATTTTGTTCGGTGGCATATCATTTTTAGCATTTCAGCATTTTTTACGATGGTTACCATTTCCTTTTTTTCGCTTTCTAATATTCGTCGTTTATGTGCTCTTTTGCTCATTGTAACGCTTGCTCTTATGGTTGCAACCTTATTTTGGGGTCCAGAATTAAAGGGAGCACGGAGGTGGATTCTACTATTTGGTTTTTCTGTACAGGCTTCAGAGTTTATGAAGCCAGCTTTTGTGGTTATGTCCGCTTGGCTTTTTTCAGAACAGATACGCAGGAGGGGAATTCTGGGTTATACGTTAGCGATTCTACTTTATGCCATTTGTTGTGTGCTTCTGGTTTTGCAGCCTGATATTGGACAAACAGTTTTAATAAGTGCAACATGGGGGGGGCTATTTTTTATTGCTGGTGTACCTCTTACCATTATTTTTCTCTTTCTCATTTTAGGCGTTGTAGGAATTATTTTAGCTTATCTTTTTCTGCATCATGTGCGCGAGCGTATTAATGGTTTTTTGACAGGTGAAGGGGATACGTTTCAAGTGGATGTAGGACGTGAGGCTATTTTGAATGGTGGTTGGTTTGGGCAAGGCCCTGGGGAGGGAACAGTAAAACGTATCATTCCTGATAGCCATACAGATTTTGTATTTTCCGTTGCTGCTGAAGAATATGGTATTATTCTTTGTTTATTAATTATGATGCTTTTTGGCTTTATCGTTATGCGTTCATTGTATATAGCCATGAATACACGTGATTCCTTTATACGTCTTGGTATTACTGGCATAGCAATGATGATTGGCTTTCAATCAGCGATTAATATGGCCGTTAATCTTCACTTAATTCCTCCAAAAGGCATGACATTGCCTTTTATTTCTTATGGTGGTTCTTCGATGATGGCGATTGCGTTTTCAATGGGCATTTTGCTCAGTTTAACACGTCGTTGGCCAGAAGCGCGCCTTTCAGCTTTTTCTTCCTCTTCTGTCTTGGATACCCCTTATGAATGATAAAAAAGTTATTGTTTTGGTGGCTGGTGGTACAGGTGGACATCTTTTTCCTGCTGAAGCCCTTTCTGTTGAATTAAGGCAGCGTGGATATGATGTTCATTTAATAACAGATGAAAGAGCACGACCTTTTGTTCGGTGCTTTGATGAAGGGCATATTCATATCGTTTCATCGGCAACATTTACACGACGCCATCCTTTTGCTCTGATAAAGACGTTTTGGTCTTTGCTAAGGGGGATGGGGCAATCGTTGGCGTTGTTTTATAAATTACGTCCTGTTCTTGTTGGAGGATTTGGGGGGTATCCGAGCTTTCCTCCTCTTTTTATTGCGTCCTTAACGAGGCGTGTAACATTTATTCATGAACAAAATGCTGTTATGGGGCGTGCCAATCGGGTGTTGGCAATTTTTGTGCGTGCAATCGCTGGTGGTTTGTTGTCACCAAAAGGCGCTTATGCTCATAAAATACTTTTGACGGGGAATCCTGTCCGTGAGGCTGTGTTGAAGGCGGCCAAAATTCCTTATCATTCTTCAGAGGGAGAAAAGCCATTTAATTTTTTGATTTTTGGAGGTAGCCAAGGGGCTTCTGCTTTTTCACATATTGTTCCAGAAGCTATTGCTTTATTTGATGATAAGAACCGTAAACGTTTACGAATTGTACAGCAAGTCCGCGGTGAAGCAGGAAGGTTGATCAAAATCTATCGTGATATGGGCGTACAAGCAGAAGTTGCTCCTTTCTTTGATGATATGGCTGAACGTATGGCACATGCTCATTTTATTTTGTCGCGCGCTGGGGCTTCGTCCGTTTGTGAGATAGCGGTGATTGGTAGACCTGCTTTGCTTGTTCCCTATCCCCATGCTTTAGATCATGATCAGGCTGCCAATGCAGCTCTGCTTGCTCGTGTAGGTGGTGCGCAAATTGTATCAGAAAAAGATTTAAATGCACAAAAGCTTTTTTCTCTTTTAATGCACGCTTGTTGTGCGCCCCATTTATTGGAAAAACAAGCGCTTGCTGCAAAAAAAGTTGGACAACCTCATGCAACCCGTTGCCTTGCTGATATGGCTGAGTCCTTAATTGCAGGGCGATTGTTGTCAGATATAAAAGAGGAGCTTTTTAATGAAAATGCCACTTGATATAGGCGTTATCCATTTTATCGGAATCGGGGGGATCGGTATGAGTGGAATTGCGGAGGTTTTTTATAATCTTGGCTATAAAGTTCAAGGGTCAGATCAAGTTGAAAGTGCAAATGTTGAACGTTTGCGGAAAAAAGGAATTAACGTTCATATAGGTCATTGTGCTGAAAACTTAGGGAATGCAGAGGTTGTTGTTTTTTCTACTGCCGTTAAAAAAACAAATCCTGAGTATATTGCTGCAAAGGAAAGACATTTGCCGCTTGTCAGACGTGCAGAAATGCTGGCGGAGCTGATGCGGTTTCGGCGTGCAATTGCGGTGGGTGGTACACATGGTAAAACAACAACCACATCAATGGTCGCAGCCCTTCTTGATGCTGGTCATTTTGATCCAGTGGTGATTAATGGCGGTATTATTAATGCTTATGGTACGAATTCTCGTACAGGAGATGGCGATTGGATGATTGTTGAAGCTGATGAAAGTGATGGTACATTTTTAAAGCTGCCTGCTGATATTGCTGTTATTACTAATATTGACGCTGAGCATTTGGATCATTATGGAAGTTTTGATGCTGTGCGTGAGGCTTTTCGGCAATTCGTAGAAAATGTTCCTTTTTATGGTTTTGCTGTTTTGTGTCTTGATCATCCAGAGGTTCAGTCATTGGCGGGCCGTATTGATGATCGTTGGGTGATCACTTATGGTGCAAATCCACAAGCGGATGTTCGTTTTCTTAATCTTTCGATGGATGGTCAAAAAACGCATTTTGATGTTCTTGTTCGCTCACGCAAAACAGGAAGAAAGATTGAGTTGAAAAATTTGCTTTTGCCCATGGCAGGGCAGCATAATGTTGCTAATGCAACGGCGGCGATTGCTATTGCGCATGAACTAGGCATTTCAAATGAAGCTATAAAAAGGGGCTTAGCAGAATTTGGCGGAGTAAAACGGCGTTTTACGCGAACAGGAAATTGGCGTGGCATTGAAATATTTGATGATTATGGACATCATCCTGTTGAAATAAAGGCTGTTTTGCGTGCAGCACGTGAGAGTGCAAAAGGGCGTGTTATTGCGATTGCACAACCCCATCGGTATTCACGTTTGTATCATTTATTTGATGATTTTTCTGCTTGTTTTAATGATGCAGATACAGTGTTGATTACGCCCGTTTATGCGGCTGGTGAAGAGCCTATTGTAGGATTTGGTTCTCAAGAATTGGTAGAGCATATTAAAATGGCGGGTCATCGTGATGTGCGCTTGATACATAGTCTGGAAGATGTCGTGTCTCTTGTCTCAAAATTTGCTCAGGCAGAGGATTATGTTGTTTTTCTTGGTGCTGGCAATATCACACAATGGGCTTGTGCGTTGCCTCATCAATTAGCGGTATTGGATGGTCATGGTAAATTTTCAGCACATTGATGGTGAGGCGCTATTGGCGCAATTGCAACCACTGTTGGGTGGCGTGAGAGGAAAGCTTACACCTAATGTTGAGATGCGTAAGGTAACGTGGTTTCGCACGGGCGGGTTGGCAGAGCTTTTTTATCAGCCTGTTGATGAAGAAGATTTGGCTCTCTTTCTTCAAAATTTGCCTGAATTTGTTCCTGTAACAATTGTCGGTATTGGTTCTAATCTTCTGGTGCGTGATGGGGGGGTTCCTGGTGTTGTGATTCGTCTTTCGCCAAAAAAATTTGGGCAAGTGAAGCAAGTTTCTCCAAAAGGCTTTTTAGTTGGTGCTGGTACGGCGGATAAACATTTAGCTGCTGCCGCTTTAGAAGCTGAGATTGCAGGTTTTCATTTTTATCATGGTATTCCTGGAGGTCTTGGAGGAGCTCTCAAAATGAACGCGGGTGCGAATGGTGTTGAAACTGCAGCGCGTGTTGTCGAGGTCTATGCGCTGGATCGTAAAGGGCAACGTCATATCTTGAGTGTGAAAGATATGCATTATTCCTATCGCCATTGTGATATTCCTAAAGATTTTATTTTTACGGCTGCTTTATTAGAAGGAAGACTCGGCAATAAAGATGATATTCGTGCTGCTATGGATGAAGTTGCCCTCCACAGAGAAACAGTGCAACCTATTCGCGAAAAAACAGGGGGGTCAACTTTCAAAAATCCTGAGAATACATCCGCGTGGCGCGTGATTGATGAAGCAGGGTGTCGTGGTTTACAGATTGGTGGCGCTCAAATGAGTGAAATGCACTGTAATTTTATGATTAATACAGGGCAAGCAACAGGATATGATCTTGAAGCATTGGGAGAAACAGTGCGTGCGCGTGTTTTTGCAAATTCAGCCCACCTTTTACAATGGGAAATAGAGCGTATTGGTCAATTTGAGCGTGGTCGAAGTGTTTCTCCTTTTGATCCATTTCATTGATTTATTGTTCACTAAAAAAGTGAAAATAAAAAATTGAGTCATTTCAAAGAGATAATAAAAAATTCTATTAAGAATCAATAAATTAACAAAGAATCTCTTGCATCAGGCTTTTGAGTCTGATTCATTATGCAAAATGCTAGGTTATTGATTCGCAAGGATAAACTTTGTTTTTCCTGTATGTGGTGCTGATGTATTCTATATAGACTACATATAGTATGCGAAAGAGGGTGATTTATTATGAAAGATAAACATATAGCTGTGTTAATGGGAGGTTTTTCTTCTGAACGGTCTATAAGTTTATCTTCGGGGGCGGCGTGTGCTGATGTTCTAGAGATGCAGGGGTATCGCGTGAGCCGCGTGGATGTTGACGCTCATATTGCTTCTGTTCTTGAACAGTTGCAGCCCGATATTGCCTTCAATGCATTGCATGGTCCATTTGGTGAAGATGGCCGGATCCAGGGGATTCTTGAATATTTAAAAATTCCTTATACCCATTCTGGTGTGATGGCATCCGCTTTGGCAATGGATAAGGGACGTGCAAAAATTATCGTTGAAAATTTTGGGGTTTGTGTTGCTCCTTCTCGTATCATGAGCCGCTTTGCTTTGGGACAAACGCATCCCATGGAGCCTCCTTATGTAATTAAACCTGTGTGTGAAGGATCAAGTTTTGGTGTTGTCATTGTCCAGGAAAATGAAGCAGCACCGCCGCATAGTATTGGGGGAGCTGAGTGGGGGTATGCTGATGAGGTGATGATTGAAAAATATATTCCTGGTCGTGAATTGACTTGTGCTGTTTTGGGGAATGAAGTGCTGGATGTGTGTGAAATTCTTCCCGATAAACACTTTCCATTCTACGATTATGACTCGAAATATAAAACGGGTGGTTCTCTTCACATTTGTCCTGCACAACTTTCACTAAATATTTACCAAAGTGTGCAAAGAATGTCTTTAGCAGCCCATCAGGCGATAGGGTGTCGAGGTGTTAGCCGTTCTGATTTTCGTTTTGATGAGAAAACGGGAGAATTGGTTTGGCTTGAAATTAATACGCAACCCGGTATGACATCGACGTCTCTTCTTCCTGATATTGCAAAAGCGAGCGGCCGTACTTACGGCGATATTGTTCAATGGATGGTGGAGGACGCATCATGTATGCGTTGAATGTTAATAAAACAAATGTTCCGATGGAGGTGCTTTCAGTGCCGGCTTTGCCACGTCTTTATCGTCGTTTTCTCCGGTTTATGTTTGAGTTTGTTTTTGTCAATATTCATATTCCACGCCATTTCGGCTCTTTTGCTGTTGTATGGTTTTTCTTTGTTACGGCTTTTTATGGACTTTCATCAAGTGGTCAGATGACTGTGATCGTAAATACGATCATATTGGATAGTAGTTTTGTGGTCACTCATGTCGATATAAGCGGTAATAAGCGCTTGGCAAAGCAGGATATTTTTAAAATTTTAAAACTTGATGTTGCGCCTTCTATATTCACTTTTGATGTTGAAAGAGCGCGTTCTCTGTTGGAAAAACAGGCTTGGGTGCAATCGGCTAATGTTCAGAAAATTTATCCCAATAGAATGCGCATTTCCATCGTGGAGCGTGAACCCTATGCCATTTGGCAACATGATGGCATAATGGATATTGTTGATAATACAGGTCGTGTCATTGTGCCTTTTAAAGGAGAAATTGTTCGGGATTTACCTCTTGTGGTTGGGCAGGGTGCACAAAATGCTGCTAAAGTGTTTATTCAAGCGCTGTCAGTCTATCCGGAAGTATATGATCGTATTCGTGCTTTTGTGCGGGTAGGTGATCGACGTTGGGATCTTGTTTTGAATAATGGAATGCGCGTTATGTTGCCTGAAAATGGTGCTCTTGAAAGGCTTTCTTCTCTTTCTTCGTCCGGTACAATGCAAGATCTTTTATCTCGCGATATTCTCAGTGTTGATTTACGTCTTGCTGATCGAATTACTGTTTCTTTATCAGATGAAACGTTGGAGCGTTATCATACTACTGTAGCAGAAGAAGAACGTATTTTAAAAGCGCGAAAGGCAGGAAGCCTATGATGCTACTCAGATCACATCATTTGAAGGGGCGTAAAACACGTTTTTTAACGGTACTTGATGTCGGTTCAAGTAAGATTGTTTGTCTTATTGCTTGTTTGCGTCCTTTGAAGCATGCGCACTATTTACATGGTCGTACACATTCTACGGAAATTCTAGGCTTTGGAGTGCAGCGTTCACGTGGTATTAAATCTGGTGTTGTCATGGATATGTTTGCAGCAGAACAATCCATAAGATTGGCTGTTGATGCGGCAGAAAAAATGGCGGGTTTGGTGGTGGATTCAGTGATTGTGAATTTTTCCTCAAGTCGATTACAAAGTGCTTTGATTAATGGAAAGGTCCATTTGAATGGTCGTGAAGTCACCAAGCGTGATATGCGTATGGCCTTTTCAGATGTTTCGCGTAAAGCCTTTGATGCTGAACGTCATGTTATGCACTCAGTTCCAGTTTCTTATGTATTGGATGGAGATAAAGGAATTTTTGATCCTATTGGCATGGCAGGGGAAACATTTGGTGTCGACGTGCATGTGGTAACAGCAGAAACAGCCTCTTTGCGTAATTTAGAAACTTGTATTAATCGTGCACATTTGAGTGTTGAAGCAATGGTTGCTACTCCCTTTGCAAGTGGTCTTGCTGTCTTGATGAATGATGAGGCGCGTTTAGGGGCTGCATGTATTGATTTTGGTGGTGGAACAACAACATTTTCAGTGTTTTTTGAGGGGAAATTTATTCATGCGGATGCTCTTGCTGTTGGGGGGCATCATGTGACTCTTGATGTTGCGCGCGGATTTTCTATGTCTTTAACAGAGGCGGAACGTTTAAAAGTTGTTTATGGTTCAGCACTTTTAACAAGTGCTGATGAGCGGCAAATGATTAATGTAGCAGAAATTGGGAGTGATCAGCGTGAAACTCAATATCCTCGCGCGGTTCTTGGGCGTATCATTCGTGCGCGTGTTGAAGAAATTTTAGAAATGGTCCGTGATTGTTTAAATCGTTCTGGTTTTGGTCATATCATTGGTAAACGTGTTATTTTGACTGGGGGAGCAAGCCAGTTAACAGGATTGCCAGAAATGGCACGTACTATATTAGGAAGAAATGTTCGTATCGGGCGGCCTTTAGGTATTTCGAGGCTTCCTTCTCTTGCAAAAGGGGCGGCGTTTACATCTGCTGTTGGGTTGTTAATTTATCCGCAATTGGTGGGGTTTGAAGAAAAAACAATGCAGGCGGCAGGAAATCATTTATCGATGGGCACGCGTGGATATTTTCAGCGTGTTGGTCAGTGGTTGCGTGAGAGTTTTTAGTTAAGTGTCTAGTTGGATAAATTTCATCGCTTTGGCTTGCGGTGTCTTATGAGAAGGAAAAGAAAATGACGATTAATCTGCATCGGCCAGATATCGCGGAATTGAAGCCACGCATTACCGTTTTTGGTGTTGGAGGTGGTGGCGGGAATGCCGTGAATAATATGATAAATGCTGGTCTTCAGGGAGTTGACTTTGTTGTTGCAAATACGGATGCACAGGCTTTGGCTATGTCAAAGGCTGAACGTGTTATCCAACTTGGGGCAGCTGTGACAGAAGGTTTGGGTGCTGGGGCTTTGCCGGAAGTTGGACAAGCGGCGGCGGAGGAATGTATTGATGAAATTATTGATCATCTTGCAGACTCTCATATGGTTTTCATTACTGCTGGTATGGGGGGAGGAACTGGAACAGGAGCTGCTCCCGTTGTTGCTCGCGCAGCGCGTGAAAAAGGTATTTTGACTGTTGGTGTTGTGACAAAGCCGTTTCAGTTTGAAGGCGCACGTCGTATGAAAACGGCAGAGGCTGGTATTGAAGAATTACAAAAGTCTGTCGATACATTGATTGTTATTCCCAATCAAAATCTTTTCCGTATTGCAAATGATAAGACAACGTTTGCTGATGCTTTTGCTATGGCTGACCAAGTGCTTTATTCTGGTGTTGCTTCCATTACGGATTTGATGATTAAAGAGGGTTTGATTAACCTTGATTTTGCTGATGTTCGTTCTGTTATGCACGAAATGGGTCGAGCCATGATGGGAACGGGTGAGGCATCTGGTGATGGGCGTGCTTTGGCTGCGGCTGAAGCTGCTATTGCAAACCCATTGTTGGATGATACCTCTATGCGTGGGGCGCGTGGTTTATTGATTTCTATTACGGGTGGTCGTGATATGACTCTCTTTGAAGTTGATGAAGCTGCTAATCGTATTCGTGAAGAAGTAGATGCTGATGCGAATGTGATCTTTGGCGCTATTGATGATGAGTCATTGGAAGGTGTTATTCGTGTTTCTGTGGTTGCCACCGGTATTGATCGTGAAGTTAGTGATGTGGTTCAGTCCTCTCATCCTCAGATTCAAAGGACTGCTTCTTCAATACGCAAGAGCGATCCTGGAACGTCACACAGTTCTTTTCATGTTCAATCTTCGCCTCTGCGTTCTGAGTCAATGGTAGAAGTAATCGAATCACTTGAAATAGAGAAGGGTAAATCAACCGGAGAACAGTTCCGTCCCAAAAGTCAAATTTTTGCACATCCTGCAGACTCAATGACGACACGAAGTGCGACGAATGCTGTTGCGTATGGTTCAAATGCTGTTCAGGAACAGAGATCAAATGTGCCTCGTATGCAAGTAAGCCGTGGTTCTCAACAGGCGATGACGGCTCCTGTGAGTATGGAGGCAACAGCGCATGTTCTTGATGAGATGACAGGGCTTGTGAAGCAAAAAGAAAAGCCAGTGCAACCAAAACAAATGCAAGCGCGCGCTCCAATGCGTATGCCTGAGTTAAAGGATTTTCCACCTGTTGCTCATGGACAAAGTCAAAGAACATTTGTGACTGATCAAGGTCCTCGTAATCTTTGGCAGCGTTTGAAACAGAGCTTGACACATCGTGAAGAAGCTGAGCCAGAAGCGAGGTTGGAGCCTGCTGTTAGATCGTCTCAGCAGAAAGAGTCTCATGTTTACAATAAAAATTCTCAGGCGCTTTCTCAAGATGCTTCTGTTTATGTTCCACGTCGTTCTGGTGAGCTGCATCCTCAGGTACCACAAGATCAGCGTACTTTTATAAGTGAAGAAGATCAGTTGGAAATACCAGCATTTTTACGTCGTCAGGCAAATTAATTGATGAAAAATGAGGTAAAGTAAGAAATTTTATTATTTCTTTAATGATCAGACAAAAATTATACAGTAAAATATATTACTGTTTTTTGGATAAAATACTTTGTTAAAAAAAACCGCTTATAATAAGCGGTTTTTTTTTATTATTTACTATGAATATTTTTTATAGTTTTATAAATTTTGTTAAAAGATGTACAAGCAATTTAATAAAATGATATGATGAATTTAGTACCAAAATATCAGTCTACTCTTAAAAAAGCAGTAACATTTAAGGGCATTGGCGTTCACAGTGGCTGTTTGTCAGTGGTAAAGATTTGTCCAGCGGATGTTGGGTGTGGTATTGTTTTTAAGCGTTGTGGATTAGACGGAACAGAGAAAATATTTCAAGCCCATGCATCGCAAACAGGAGAAACTGAATTATCAACAGTACTTGGAGATGAAGATGTAAGGGTTGAAACAATTGAACATTTGATGGCGGCAATTGCTGCTTATAATTTGGATAATCTTGTTATTGAAGTGTCACATAATGAGATTCCTATTTTGGATGGTTCAGCGTGGCTATATTGCCAAGCTTTTGAAGATGTTGGTATTGTACAGCAAAATGCGTTGCGTTCTTATTTCATTATAAAAAAGCCGGTGCGGGTTGAAGGAGCTCATGGTGTTGCAGAGCTTTTGCCATTCGATGGACGTCGTTTTGATATAACGATCTCTTTTCCTTCTTCTGCTATTGGTAAGCAACATTTCAGTTTTGATCTTACCACACGAGGGTTTAGGGATGATTTGTCACGTGCGCGCACTTTTGGTTTTATCAAAGACGTGGAGGAATTAAGGCTTTCTGGAAAGGCGAGAGGTGCTTCTTTGGAAAATTCTCTTGTTATCGACCTTAATGATAAAATTTTAAATCCCGATGGTCCTTATTGGGAGAATGAATGTGTTCGGCACAAGATGCTTGATGCGATTGGTGATACTGCTTTGCTTGGGGCACCTTTTATTGGATTATTTCGTTCTTATTGTAGTGGGCATAGAATTAATGCGCAATTGGTGAAGGCTGTTTTGGCAGACGAATCATATTATGAAAAAAGCTTTTTAGAGAAAGAGTAAAAAAATTGACAAGATTTTTTTATCGTTTATTTGATTTTTAAGGGGATGATTGACCTAAACTGCTAAATTGGTTATGTGGATTTTAAAGTGATATGGTATAAAACCTTTGATAAATTGTTATTGCTACAAGGTGATATTCTGTGGAGGCCGGAAAAACTATGAAAAAATCTCATGTGTGCATTGGAAATATGACATATAGAAAATCTAACATTGTACGCAAGATATTGGGGGTGGTGCTTTTGGGAAGCACCTGTATGTTAGCGGGATGCCTCTTTAAAGAGAAAAATACCCTTGATCCATCTGCTTATGTTTTGAAAATAGAGCCACCAGATGTTTTATATAATCAGGCGCTTGCTAGCCTTGAAAGTGGGCGGCTTGGGGACGCATCGAAGAAGTTTTTGAAGATTGAAAAACAGTACGCTTATACAGACTGGGGACGTAAATCTTTGGTCATGGGTGCTTTTACTAATTATCGACTCGGAAAGTATGATGATTCAATTAGTATGGCTCAACGCTATATTACTCTTTATCCAGGGTCGACTGACTCGGCTTATGCATACTATATTATTGGTCTTTCTTCTTTCCGTCGGATTCCTGATGTTACGCGTGATCAACGTGACACGAAACGTGCTATTGCTGCTATGCAGCTTCTTATAGAGCGTTATCCTAATTCTGAGTATGTCAAGGATGCTAAGGATAAAATCCGTTTTGGTCGCGAACAACTGGCTGGTAAAGAAATGCAGATTGGCCGTTATTATGAAGAGGGACGGCGCTATCTTGCGGCAAGTAGACGGTTTCGTACCGTGGTTGAGGAGTATTCTGATACAAATCAAATTGAAGAAGCACTTTTCCGCTTGACTGAAGTTAATCTTGCTCTCGGCTTAACGGCGGAAGCACAGACGGCAGCAGCTATTTTAGGACGTAATTATCCCAAAAGTGAGTGGTATAAATTTTCTTATAATCTCTTGCAGAAGAATAAAATATCGCCACGTGAGCATAAATCTTCTTGGATCTCAAATGCTTTAGGTGGTGACAAGAAGAGGATACGTTGATTCTCTATGTTGGTACAGCTTTCGATTCATAATATTGTTTTGATCGAAACGCTCGATATTAATTTTACAGCGGGGTTGACGGTTTTAACTGGAGAAACGGGTGCGGGGAAGTCTATTCTCCTTGATGCTTTATCACTTGCTCTAGGGGGGCGGGGTGATGCTTCGCTTGTGCGTCATGGGGCTGACCGCGGGCAGGTCACAGCTGTTTTTGATGTGTCTGTTTCACATCCTGCACGTCAACTTATTCGTGAGAATGGTCTTGATGATGAGGGTGATATTATTTTACGACGTGTGCAATCAAGTGATGGACGTAGCCGTGTTTTTATCAATGATCAGGTGTCTAGTGTTGCATTGATGCGGAGTGTTGGCCGTTTGCTGGTTGAAATCCATGGACAACATGATGATCGTGCGCTTGTTGATGTTGCTACACATCGCCAATTATTAGATGCCTTTGGTGGTCTTGAAGATGAAGTGGAAAATTTGCGTCAGTGTTATCACTCATGGCGTGAATTTGAGGAGCGTTTGCAACGGCAGCGTCTTAAAGTAGAGAGTGCTGTACGGGAGGTTGATTATCTTCGTACGTGTGTAGAAGAGCTTGAAAAGCTTGATTTTAAAGTTGGTGAAGAGGAAGCTCTTTCTCTTCGTCGTGCTGATATGCTTAAATTAGAAAAAATAGCAACAGATATTAAAGAAGCAGATGATCTTTTAACGGGTCAAAAATCACCAATCCCAGTGCTTTCTAATTTGGTGAGGCGTTTGGAGCGGAAAATTCCTGAGGCGCAAGAACTTATTGCACCTGTGGTGAAATCTATTGATGAGGCATTGCATGCACTTGCAACAGCACAAGAAGGTATTGAGACGGCAATACGAGCATTAGATTTTGAACCTGATGAATTGGAACGGATAGAAGAACGTCTTTTTGCTCTTCGGGGTTTTGCTCGTAAATATCAAGTTTCTGCGGATGAATTGGTTCAGTTACGCGATAAAATGGACGCAGAACTCGCTGATTTTGAAGAGGCTCAGACTATATTGACACGTTTTGAAGATGAGGCAGAGCAGGCAAAGAAAAATTATGATACATTGGCGCAAGCCTTAACAATAAAGCGTCGGGAGACAGCAAAGCATTTATCTGAAAGTGTTATGGCTGAGTTGCCGGCATTGAAGTTAGAGAGGGCTGAATTTATTGTTGAAATGCAAAGTGATGTGGAAAAGCGGAGTGCAGAGGGATGTGATCGTATTGAATATTGGGTGCGGACAAATCCTGGAACACGTGCTGGGCCGATGCTTAGTGTGGCTTCTGGCGGTGAATTATCTCGTTTTTTGCTGGCATTAAAAGTTGTTTTATCTGATCGAGGATCAGCACCGACGCTGATTTTTGATGAAATTGATACAGGTGTTGGGGGGGCTGTTGCAGCGGCTATTGGGCAACGGTTGCAACGCTTATCAGAACATGTCCAAGTTTTCGCTATTACGCATGCTCCACAGGTTGCATCGAAAGCGCATGGTCATTTTCTTATTTCAAAAATTGAGAGTCATGATAAAGGACGCTTTGTTACTGCGATTCATAAAATGAAAGAACATGAGCGTGCAGAAGAAATTGCCCGTATGTTGGCTGGAGAACAGATTACTGAAGAAGCGCGTGCAGCGGCTCAAAAGCTTCTCGCATAAAGGTAATTAGTCAGCGATAAAAATACTAGAAAGCTTATATTTATTGAGATTCACTTGATGAGGAGGCGTGGGAGGCCCTTGTGGCAGCGCTTGTAATTTGGAATAGATTTTATGAACAAAGATGCATATAAAAATCTCACAGCTGTTGAAGCAGAACGTGAATTAGAGTGGTTGGCAAAAGAGATTGCACGTCATGATGTGCTTTATAATCGTGATGATCAGCCTGAAATTTCTGATGCAGAATATGATGCTTTACGTCGTCGTAATGCAGAAATTGAAGCTCTTTTTCCAGAGCTTATACGTATTGATTCTCCTTCACATAAAATTGGAGCACCAATTTCTGAAAAATTTGAAAAATCTGTTCATGTACAGCCTATGCTTTCACTTGATAATGCGTTTAGCTCTGAAGATGTTACTGAATTTGTTGAGCGTATTCGTCGTTTTTTACGGCTTCCAGAAACACAAGTGTTGGAAATAACAGCGGAGCCAAAAATTGATGGTTTATCTTTGTCTTTGCGCTACGAAAAGGGGCAGCTTGTGCGTGCGGCAACGCGTGGGGATGGAACTGTCGGTGAAAATGTGACGGCAAATGCCCGAACAATTGCTGATATTCCACAAGTTTTGCAAGGTGATTTTCCTGGTATCATTGAGGTGCGTGGTGAAGTTTATATGGGGCGGGAGGATTTCCAAGCACTGAATATCAGCCAACAAGAGAAGGGCAAGTTAACCTTTGCCAATCCTCGAAATGCGGCGGCTGGTTCTCTCCGTCAGCTTGATTCACGGATAACCGCTAGCAGAAAACTTCAATTTTTTGCTTATGCTTGTGGTGAGGTGAGTGAAATATTGGCAGAAAGTCAAATGGAGATGATGAAAAAGCTAAAAGAGTATGGCTTTGTTATCAATCCATTAACAAAAGTCTTTAAGACAGTAGAAGACATTATTTGCTATTATCACGATATCGAAGAATGCCGTCATTCTTTAAGCTATGATATTGATGGCATTGTTTATAAGGTCAATGATTTGATGCTCCAAAAGCGCTTGGGGTTTGTTTCTCGTTCGCCGCGTTGGGCTATCGCCCATAAATTTCCAGCAGAAAAAGCGATAGCGCTTTTGGAAGATATTGACATTCAAGTTGGTCGCACGGGAGCTTTGACACCTGTTGCACGTCTTACGCCTATTACTGTTGGTGGAGTGGTGGTGACCAATGCTAGTTTGCATAATGAGGATTATATTAAGGGAATTGGTCATAAAGGAGAGCCCATTCGTGAAGGACGTGATATCCGTGTAGGTGATAGCGTGATTGTACAACGTGCTGGTGATGTGATCCCTCAAGTTATTGATGTTATCATTGAAAAACGCCCGAAAGATGCTGCTGTTTTTATTTTTCCTCATTTGTGTCCAGCTTGTGGGAGTCATGCTGTTCGTGAAGTGGGAGAAGCCGTGCGTCGCTGTACAGGGGGGCTTATTTGTCCTGCACAAGCAATTGAACGTATTCGTCATTTTGTTTCACGCAATGCTTTTGATATTGAAGGCTTGGGTAAAAAACAGGTAGAGTTTTTTTTCTATGCTCAAGATGAGGCGCTTTGTATTCATACACCAGCCGATATTTTTACTTTACAACGGCGCCAAGAAAAGTCTTTGATACGTTTGGAAAATATGGAAGGTTTTGGTACTGTTTCAGTGCGGAAATTGTATGATGCCATTAATGCGCGCCGAGAAATTCCGTTGAGCCGTTTTTTGTTTGCATTGGGGATTCGTCATGTTGGCGAAGTGAATGCACGCCGCCTTGCACGCGCTTATAAAAATTATACAGCTTTTGAGACTGCGGCTATGGAAGCACTTATGCCATGTGATAAGGAAAATGAAGAAGGAAATGAGGCTTGGATAGAGCTTACCAATATCGAAGGAATTGGACCACAGGTAGGGAGCGCAATTGTTGATTTTTATCAAGAAGCGCATAACCGTGAGATTTTATCTGTTTTGCTTGAAGAAGTAATACCTCTTGATGAGGAGCCTATCATAGCAGATTCTTCACCAATAGCAGAGAAGATCATTGTTTTTACAGGAACTTTGGCGCATATGTCACGCGATGAAGCAAAAGCATTGGCAGAGCGATTAGGGGCTAAAACATCTGGTTCACTTTCTAAAAAAACAGATCTTCTTGTTGCAGGACCTGGAGCGGGCTCCAAATTGGCTAAAGCTGAGGAATTAGGTGTTGAGGTTATCGATGAAGAGGCTTGGCTACAGCTGATTGAGAAACATAATGTTTAGAGGGATTTTTCCAGAAGATCGTATGCTGTTTGTATGATTATCTCTCTTACATTTTTGGGGGGATGAAATCAAAAAGGGGGATAATAGGGGCTGTTTTTTGCAAAAACAGAGCGCCATATATTTTGATATTTATTAAGTTATTAAAAATGATTAACGTTGAACTTAAATATTAAACTTAAACTATTATGATGAAGAATATACAAGGTTATTATTAGTAAAAGATATAAATTATTACTGTGAAGAAAGGTAAAATTTTTGAACAAATATGTATAATTTAATCCAAAATGCCGTAATAAACCAATTATAATGACGTAATAGAAATATAACGCGGAAGATTACAAAATATAATAAAACATTCCGCTATAAATGAATAAGGGATATAACTGCGAGTTGTTTATTATGTTGAATTATAAAAGATTACTGGTATCTATGCTTATCAGGCATTATTAGATGGTACACTTGTCCAATTTCATTACAAAATTTCGGATATTCGCTAATGCGTCTAGCAGCATAATTTTTTTCTGACTTCCTTCATCTCTCTCAAATTTCTCAGCATAGGAAATTTCGTTTATTAGAGCTAGTATTTGGACTGAGAATATTTCAGAATTAAATACCATTCGTGCATATCTAAACATTAGATCTGTCGAGTTCATGACCAGATTTTTTGCCCAAATGAAATCGCTTTCTTTCCAATTATATTGAGAACGTAACTTATGTATGTAGGTAGGTAGGGATAATGCTGGAAATTTTTTATTATACTCTCTCTGTAATAAGTCCACAAGGCATGCACACCAAATAACTTTCGCATGGATAAGATTTATTTTCAGGAATTAGCACTATCATACCAGGGTTTAGAACATGATATACACCATAACTCTTATTATCCAGATATTTTTTCGCAATTTCTAGACGCTCTTCGTATATATTATCAGGATATTGTGTCTTTACGTACTCTTCGTATAATTTATCGTACTTATTTGGAGTAATGACTTGATTTTCAGAAAATACAGCAATAGGAACTCGCTTAAATTTAGTAATTTTCTTCAATACAGAAGGCCCAATATAGTATCCAAAAATAATATTATGGAACAAAATAAAACTATACGCATTAGGATAATCACTTTATTTCTAAAATACTGGATAAGGATATAGCTTATTAAGATCTGTGCTTAAGATTTTGTTAACTAACAAGCCATAAGATACACGCTTTATTGTGTCTTTTTCAAAGTATTTGTGAAATTTTGTAGAGAGTTTGAATCTCCTTTACTTATGTGACTGTTTTTGTGTTATGTAGTTTTTCATATACTCTGTTATTGTTGTTAATTTTTTAGCTGAATGACATGTTCAGGTAAAAACATATACCTCCATATATGTTGTTTTCATACTGTGCAGTTGGAAACTATTTATATTGTAGATAACGTTTTTCAACAATAAGTAATAGTCTAGAAAATAATATTGTACTGTTAACTATGCAAATAAATAAAAAACCTTAACGCTGATGTTATCATCATGCTATTTCTTTTAAATTCTAAATACTTAACTTTTATTTCATAGCAGATTCTATTTTATTGTAGCAATATGTATTATAAGGAATTACAGCTGTTGAAAATAACTCAAGAATTTAAAAATATAAATTATCATTATGAAGCAAACAAAAAGGTAAAATTTATTCGAATAAATATGCAGAATTTTTGAATCCAAACAGCGTAATAAGCTGGTTATAATAGGTGTTTTAGAAATACGATGCGGAGGATTACAAAATATAACGAAAGTTTCCATATAAAAGAAATAGGGATATAATAATGTCTAGATGGAGATCGCCAAGATAAGTATTACCACGTATAGGTGTATCTCATCTTGCTTCACCGAGGTTAGCGTTTACCGTACCAGCAAAAAACTTGAAGTATCTTGTAGAAATATTTTTTGTATTTCCTGATGCAGATACATATTTTTCCCTTAAAAAGAGAAGATCCTGTGTTTTGTAGAAAGAGTAAAAGTTATACGTTGCTTCATTTAAAGGGGCATTGTTGCTTCTTTTGCCCATTTTTTATCTTCTTCGTTCAAGTAAGGTGCATTCATCTGATAAACGCGCGCATGGTAATCATTGAGCCATTGCCGTTCTTCTTGTGTCAAAAGCTCTGGAAGGATTAACCGTCGATCAATGGGGCAAAGTGTGAGTGTTTCGAACGAGAGCATTTCTATATCTCCACCATCAATTTTTTGTGCTGGCTTCACAATCATCAAATTTTCAAGACGGATACCAAAAGCGCCTTCGCGGTAATAGCCTGGCTCGTTTGAAAGAATCATACCGGAGATGAGTTCTTGGCACCCTTTGCGAGAAATATTTTGCGGTCCTTCATGGACAGAAAGATAAGATCCAACACCATGACCGGTGCCATGGGCATAATCAAAACCAGCTTTCCACAATGCAATGCGTGCAAGAGAATCAAGGTCTTGTCCTCGTGTGCCTTTTGGAAATCTGATAGTTGAAAGAGCAATCATGCCTTTGAGAACAAGCGTAAAACAGTGTTTTTCTTCTTCTCCAATATTCCCAATTGCTACGGTGCGTGTGACATCAGTCGTACCATCACGATATTGTCCACCTGAATCAACGAGGTAAAGTTCACCGGTTTTGAGTTGTTTATTTGTTTGCGTTGTTACACGATAATGAATAATGGCACCATTTTCTCCTGCTGCTGAAATTGTATCAAAAGAAAGATCTTTAAGTTTTTCTCCCATTTCTTTTGCTGTATTTATGCGAAATTCTTCTAATTTTTGAGCAGCGGAAATTTCACTTATTGACCCTGGTATTTGTTTATCTAACCAAGAAAAAAAACGGGTTAGGGCAACACCATCGCGTAGATGCGCTTTGCGTGCGCCATTGAGTTCTGTGTCATTTTTAATGGCACGTGGTAGAGCAGCAGGATCAGTAAGTGTGATAAAAGAGCTATTTTTTTCTTCAATAACAGTTCGTAATTTTTCGCATGTTAGCTGTGGATCTAAGGCAAACACTGTCCCTTTTTGAACATACTCTTTGATCTTGGGAATAAGCTGTTCTGGTTCATATAATTTTGCATAACGTTCTAGATATTGTTTCTGTTCTACACCAAGTTTTTTGCTGTCAATGAATAAAGCTGGTGTTTCGTTAAGTGGAATGAGAGCAAAACAAAGGGAAAAAGGCGTGTTGGAAACATCATTGCCCCGTATGTTGAATGTCCATGCAATGGAAGAGGGGTCTGTAAAAATAAAAGCATTTGCATGAGTTTGCTGTATATCTTTGTAAATCAAAGCGAGTTTTTCATTTGTATCGCACCCAGCATATTTGAGAGGGTGAATTGATAAGGCAGATTGTGGTAATTTTGGTTGATTATGCCAGAGCAGATCAATGGGATTATGTTGAACTTCTACAAGTTTTCCACCTGCTTTCATTTCTAATGCATTTCTCAATGCATCGGTGGCAGCAATCGTGTGGAGCCATGGATCAAAGCCAATAGAAAGTTTTTGACCATTTTTTTCAAGCCATTGTGAGGGAGGACAAGTTATGAGATCTTCATAATTAAAAATATCAGGATCAGTTTGTTGGCGAACTTGGAGCTTATATCGCCCATCTGTAAATATGATGGCTTTGTTTTTTAAAATCAGTGCAATCCCAGCTGAGCCAGTAAAGCCGGTTAGCCAGCTAAGACGTTGAGCATGAGGGGGGACATATTCTCCTTGATGCTCATCGCACCGCGGAACAAGAAAACCATCGAGTCCAAGGTGATTGAGTTCTTTACGAAGGCAAGAAATGCGTTCTGCTGCATAAGCAGGATTTGTTGTCGCCTCAAAAGATTGATACATAACGACGTCCTTTTATTTTATTTCAGGTGTATCGTAACCCATCCTTGCCGGTGGTATGTTTCGATATGCTTCAGTCCTTGTTTTATATAAATCTCCAAAACATGGGCATGTTGTTCTTCAAGAATTCCAGAGAGTATAAGTGACCCCTCTTTTTGAAGTGCCGTTACCACTTCTTGCGCAAGTTCAATAAGCGGATTAGCAAGGATATTGGCAACAATGAGATCAAAAGGGGCTCGTGATGCAATTGCATCATGGGCAAAACCTGTTGCTGTAATAGCTGTAACATATTCATTGACATCATTGAATTCGATATTGTGTTGTGCAACTTGAACAGCAATTGGGTCAATATCGGATGCAAGCACAGTAATTGGTTTGAGCATTGCTATGCCAATGGCTAGTACACCGCTCCCAGTACCAAGATCAAGGGCATTTTGGGGATTTTCGTGTTTCATGACTTTGGCGATCATTTCTAAACAACCGGCTGTTGTTCCATGATGTCCGGTGCCAAAAGCTTGATTAGCTTCAATTTCAATAGGGAGAACATTTGCTGGAATGGCGTTTCGGTTGTGACTTCCATGAAGGAAAAAAGGACCAGCTTGCACAGGTTTTAGTCCTTCTAGGCTTTTTTGTACCCAATCAATGTTGGGTAAAACTTCCATATTAATTTTATCAAAATCTATAGAAAGAATTTTGGCAAAACGTTTCAATGCGTTCTCTTGATTGTCTTGATCGACATATAGAGAAAGCTCATATACAGCATTTTGTTCATCTATCTCTGTAAGAGCAAGAGGATAACCTTCTTCGTCAAAGGCTGTTTCTATAAGGGTATAGAACCGTTCTGCTTCATTTTTAGAAGCAGTATAATAGAGGCGAATTTGTTGCGACATGCTGTTCTTTCTTTTGATCGGCTTTTTTAGTTTAAGATGAGTTTTTTTAACCGTTCAATGGCGATTTCATCTTTTAATTCGCTATCGCTTTCTTTCGTGTCATAACGGATAACGCCAGCTAATTTTCCACCTTTTTTGAGTAAAAAAACTGCTGCTGTATGGTTATATGTATAGTTTCCATCTGTTTCAGGAACTTTTTCAGCAACGATGTTGAAAGAATTGACCATTTTATGAACTTTATCAGGATCTCCACTAATGCCAACAATTTTATTGTTAAAATTACTGAGATAATCATGGAGTACTTTTGGTGTGTCACGTTCAGGATCAACAGTCACAAACCATATACCTAATTTATCAGCTTCAGGACCAAGGGCTGTAAGCCATCGATCAAGATTCATCAGTGTGGTAGGGCAGCTTTCAGGACACATAGTGAAGCCGAAAAAAATTATTGAAGGCTTGCTTCGAACATCAGCCTCAGTAATATTTTTTCCATTAGAATCAGTGAGAGTAAAGTTATCACCTAAAGGCTTATTTGTCAGCGTATCATAAATAAAAACACCTGCAAGAAATATGATTGTCAGCCCCAAGATGCGTATTACATTTTTCATAGTTTGACTCTCTTAGATAGATTGAGAAATTGTAACATCGGCAGGTTTGTTTTGCAATGTTTGTTTCATGGTTGATTTTATTGGCTTGATTGGTATGTCTTTCCATATCTATTGATGAAACATTGGTGAAAGATGTATGAATATTGAGAAAGATCTTCGATTTCATGAAAGTGAGCCTCGTATCCATACGACAGCGCGGCTGCATGGTTGTAAATTAGGGCGCTATGTGGAAATTAATGAGCGGGTGATTTTACGGGATGTAACCGTTGGAGATTTTTCTTATTTAGAGCGTAATAGTGAGGCTATTTATAGCGATATTGGGCGCTTTTGTTCTATTGCATCTCATGTACGGATGAATGCGTTGGAGCATCCTATGGAGCGCGTTTCAACGCATAAAATAACCTATCGTCCAAACGAATATTTTCGTTATATGGCATTAGATAGTGTTTTTCGTGAAAGGCGTTGTGCAAAACGTGTTATTATTGGGCATGATGTGTGGATTGGATATGGTGCGGTTATTATGCCTGGGGTGACAATTGGTCATGGCGCTATCATTGGCGCGAACGCTGTTATAACGAAAGATGTTTTGCCATATACGATTGTTGTTGGGGTGCCTGCTAAACGGTTGCGGATGCGTTTTCCCAATCATGTCATAGAATGCCTTTTAGATATGGCTTGGTGGGATTGGCCGCTTGATAAAATTCACAACGCATTGCCTGATATGCAAAATTTGCCCATTGAAGCTTTTGTTCGTAAATGGAAATGACATTCAGAATAAAATAAAGTGGTTTCTTGAAAAAACTGATCGTGGTTTACTTGTAATTAAGCTTTGTTTACAAAATTGTCTAGTACACGCTTTTCTCCGGCTTTTTCGAACATTATTGTCAATTTATGATCGTCTATTGTTGTAATACGACCATAACCAAATTTTATGTGAAAAATCCGATCATTGACAGAAAAATCTGATGGTACATGAGAGATTGATTGAGAGATAACTTTCCCTTCAATATTTTTGTTTTTTTGTGTACGCTTTTGTCTTGCTGTTGCATAGTCATTATAAAAGGAATCGTGATGTTGAAAGGAAGATTTTCCATAACCACCATAGGATGTTTGCATTTCTACAACTTCTATATGTTCTGCTGGTAATTCATCTAGAAAACGGGAGGGAAGAGCAGGTTGCCAAAGTCCATGAATTCTTCGATTCGATACAAACCATATATGCAAATGTTTTTTTGCTCTTGTTAGACCTACGTAAGCAAGACGCCGTTCTTCTTCTAATCCTGAACGTCCACCTTCATCTAATGAGCGCTGGTGGGGAAAGAGTCCTTCTTCCCAACCTGGAAGAAAAACTGTTTCAAATTCAAGCCCTTTGGCTGAATGAAGTGTCATGATGTTGACTGCATCCATATTTTCATTATTTTCCGTTTCCATAACGAGTGCAACATGTTCCAAAAAACTTTGAAGATTTTCAAATTGTTCCATGGAACGAATCATTTCTTTAAGATTTTCTAGTCTTGTAGGAGACTCTGGTGAACGATCTTCTAACCACATGGTTGTATAACCAGAATCATCAAGGACAATCTCGGCAAGTTCTCTATGAGGAGTGTCTTGAAGCATATTTTGCCAGCGGCGGAAGTTTTCAATAAGGCTTCGTAACGCACTGCGTGCCTTAGGCTTTAATTCATCTGTTTCAATGATGTCAGCGGCAGCAGAAAAGAGAGGAACAGCACGTGCACGTGCACTCTCATAAAGAATGCGCAGGGTTGCATCTCCTATGCCGCGTTTTGGTGTATTAATAACACGCTCAAAAGCTAAATCATCAGTAGGTTGGACAACAACGCGTAAATAAGCCATGGCATCACGTATTTCCATTCGCTCATAAAAACGAGGACCACCAATGACGCGATAATTAAGGCCAAGTGTTACAAAACGATCTTCAAATTCACGCATTTGAAATGATGCGCGTACCAATATAGCCATATGATTTAATGCATGACCGGTTTGTTGTGCGCGTTCGATTTCTTCTCCGATTGCTCGTGCTTCTTCTGCCGAATCCCATGCTGAATGAATTTTTACCTTTTCTTCCTCACTCTTTATTTGAGCAGAAAAAAGGACTTTTCCCAGTCTTTCTTCATTATGAGCAATGAGATGGGAGGCGGTTTTAAGAATATGGGATGTTGAGCGATAATTGCGTTCTAGACGAATAATTTTAGCAGAAGGAAAATCTTTTTCAAAACGTAATATGTTTTCGACTTTTGCACCACGCCATCCATAAATGGATTGATCATCATCACCAACACAACAAAGATTAACATGTTGACCTTGAGGATGTTGGGCCAAAAGGCGAAGCCAAAGATATTGTGCTGTATTTGTATCTTGATATTCATCGACAAGAATATAACGAAATTGAGAATGGTATTCGCGAAGAATATCTGGATTATGTTGGAAGATAGAGATAGAATGAAGTAGAAGGTCACCAAAATCACAAGCATTAAGATCTTTTAATCGATTTTGATAACTGTGATAAAGTTCACGTCCCATGCCGTTACCAAAGGAATGAGCATCACTTTTTGAGATATGTGTTGGTGAAAGTCCTTGATTTTTCCAAGAATCAATCATCATGGCAAGGTTTCGTGCGGGCCAACGCTTATCGTCTAATCCTTCAGCTTGAATAAGTTGTTTTAAAAGTCGAAGAACATCATCGCTATCAAGAATTGTAAAGTTTCTTTTTAAATCAACAAGCTCTGCGTGACGGCGTAAAATTTTAGCTCCAGTGGAATGAAAGGTTCCAAGCCAAGGCATACCTTCAACAACTTCTCCAATAAGTTCACCAATACGTATTTTCATTTCACGTGCTGCTTTGTTGGTGAAAGTGACAGCAAGTATTTGCTGAGGAGAGGCAAGTCCAGAGCGTAAAATGTGAGAAATACGGGTTGTTAAAACGCGCGTTTTTCCTGTACCAGCACCTGCAAGAACTAAAAGAGGTCCCTCAGTATTCATAACAGCTTGTTGCTGTTCTGGATTGAGTTGTTCTAAATAGTCTGTGTTATATGATTTTTGTTCTTTTAGAGTATGGGAGAAAAAACCAGAGCTCTTCTTATCATGGTCTGGAGGGGAATCTTCTTCAAAGAAAGGTATGGTATGATCAGAAAAATTACTCATTATCTCTCTTTTGTAGTCTTTTTTTCATTGAAGTTCTAGATTAAAAAAACTTCTCTTAAAAAGTCACAACAGTTTCAGTTGAACAGACTGAAAGAGAACGTAAAAAAAATAAGCACAAACATTAAAGGCGTTGGGTGAGAACGCTTTGAAGGGCATAAACGCGTAACGAAGCCGAAAGATTTACTTGTTGTGGTCTTTTGCTATCAATATCGGTAATAATAAAGGCTAAAGATTGTCCTTTTTTGCGGGCTATATCTTTTAGAATATCTAAAAATGGTGGTTCTAAAGAGACGCTTGTTGCGTGTCCATCAACGCGAACAGATATCTTTCGTGGAATGACTTTTGACCAATCGATAGAATTATTTTCGTGCATTTTTCCACCTTTATTCGTCGTTTCGCAAACGATTTTGATCAAGAAATTTTTGCATTTTTAAAGATTTTTGCTGCTCAAAATTTTTTTCAGTTTTTGTTCGTCCAAAACGATAACGATTTTGCTCAGCACAAAGAGATTTTTCTGTACGTTTTTTTTGTTTTCGAAATTGGCGAAGATTAATCAATTCAGTCATGAAAAAAATTATTTTTTCCGAAAGGAATCTAAAGAGACAACATCAGCACTTTGATTTTGTTTTGCATCGTTATTTGAAGGTTCTTTATTTGTACTGAGATTTTGTTCTTTTGTAAGCGTATTTTCTATTTTTTGTTTGTTTGATAAGGTAATGGGCGTAGTTGAGGTATTTTCTGAATTTTCACTTTCTCCAGAGGTCAGATTTGAGGGCAGATCAAATGCTGCTTCAAATGCTGCTACAGGATCATAAAAGACCTGAATGGAAGTAAAAGGAATCACGAGCTTTTCGGTTATTTCCCTGAAAGAGAGGGTTACTTCGAAAGCTGTTTCTGAAACACTGAGATCTCTAAATTGATGTTGTAAGACGATTGTCATTTGCTCGGGATAGCGATTTTTTAGCCGAGGAGAAATTTTAACGCCTGGGGCATTTGTCAAAAAAGTTATAAAAAAATGATGATTTCCCGGAAGACCTGCTTTGGCAACTTCCGATAAAACTTTACGGATAACTCCACGAAGCGCATCCTGAACGAGAATATCGTAACGGATTTGATCTTTAACCATCGAAGTTTATTCCTTTTATTTCACGTAGCAGAATGGGGCGTATTGATATTGTGTGATAGAATATATTTTAAATTAGCAGATTTTTTCTACGATACACCTCAATAAATCGAATAAATACGAAACTCTATGGTAAATAATGTCTGATAATGTCTGAAAGATCAATCAACAACATTTAAAAAAGTGAAGGCTTCTGTTGCCAGGTGCCTCCGAACCCCGCTTAAACCTGCGACGGTTTAAGACTTAAATTGAAACATTCACACCACCTTAAGCGGCGAGACGTGCTTCCGCATAGTTGTCATTTGCAACTACTCATTTAGCCCGATAACGGTGGTACAATGCCGAGTAAAAGAGCGATCTTTACACCCTTGTCGATCCTATTTCGCCCCCACCAAAATATAACTTTGGTTTCTTATATTTTGGTGGAGGCGCCGGGTACCGCCCCCGGGTCCAATAGGTTTATTTCATCGTCCATTTATTACCATAGCTGGTAAACCAGCACTCTAAATATAGATGAAGAACAGTCTTAGGAAAAGGGGGGGTTGTTAATATTTTTAATCCTCTAATTATTTATGGAGCTATATGGTGCGGCTGTAAAATATAGTCCGCTCATTTTTGGAGAGGAGATGATGCAAAATGACAAATAATTTAGCAGATATTAAACTATATGATTCAAATCCCGATGAAGCAGCAGTAGAACGACTTAGCCGTCGTTTAGCTTTGGTGATGAAAAAGCAGGATGCAGCGCTTGTTGCTACGTCGGATCCAAAAGAGTTAGAACGTGTTGAAAAATGGGTTCAAGATGTTTTAGAAGCTGATGAGAAGAGTGCTAAAATGGCTGTTTCAAAAGTGGCTGAGATGATGTCTGGAGAGCGTAGAAAAAGTCGTATGACTTTCTATTATCTAGTTGCTAAGCAACTTAATGCACTTCATAAAATTTAAACAATATTAAATTTGTGATAATGATAAAAAAAGCCCAATTTCTTGGGCTTTTTCGTTGATAAAAAGGATTAATGTTTTTCATCCTCTTGGAGGTAGCCTCCTTTACGCATACTTGGGACAAAGAGAAGAGCAATGAATGCCATGATCATCACGACGGTTATATAAAAATAAAAGAGTGATTCATGACCGTACTTTTTTAATCCAAGCGCAACGTATTCAGCAGAACCACCAAATAAGGCGTTACCAATGGCATGAGAGATGCTAACGCCTAATGCGCGTATTGAAGAGGGAAACATTGCTGATTTTACGACACCAGAGATGGATGTATACATGCTCATAATGAAGAGCAAGCCAATAATGACGGAAAAGGCAATCCATATATTATGCGTATTACCGATTATCCAGAGTCCAGGAAATGTAAAGATGACAGAGAGTATACTCCAAATGATAAGTAAAGTTTTTGTTCCAATTTTATCGGCTATGATACCAGCTATGGGTTGGAATAGGATGAAAATAAATAGTACAGCTGTCATAATCGTTGTTGCGGTATGTTTATCAAAGCCGGTGGTTGTGATCAGATATTTTTGCATATAAGTCGTAAAGGTGTAAAATGTGAGTGATCCTCCTGATGCAAAGCATGCAATTATGACAACGGCTTTTGTATGCTTGGTGAGTAGTTCCTTAAGACTGCCAGAGTGTTTGTGAGAGCGGCTTTCTTTCGTGGTTGTTTCGTGGAGAGAACGACGCAGATAAATCGCAATCACTGCTCCGAATCCACCAATTACAAAAGGAATGCGCCATCCCCATGCTTTTAACTGATCTTCAGAGAGATAAGATGCTAGAATAAATATAATGAAGCTGGCAAGAAGTTGACCTGTAATAAGGGTGGCAGATTGGAAAGAAGCAAAAAGCCCACGATGTTTTTTGAGGGCAACTTCGCTCATATAAGTGGCTGCTGTACCATATTCACCACCTGCTGAAAGTCCTTGCATCATCCGAGCTAAAAGTAAAAGGATTGCTGATGTTATTCCTAAGGTTTCATAGGTGGGAAGTATGGCGATGAAAAAAGAGCCACCACACATCATAAAAATGGATATAAGCATCGAGCGTTTACGTCCATAACGATCGGCGACAAACCCTAAAAACCAAGCTCCAATAGGGCGCATAAGAAAGCCAATAAAAAACACACCCGCGGTTTTTAACAGTGGCGTAATCGTATCACCATCGGAGGGAAAGAATTGTGATGCAAAATAAATTGATGCAAATGAGTAAACGTAAAAATCATACCATTCTACGAGATTTCCTGATGCGCTTGCTATAATAGCAAAAACACGTTTTCTTGCATCCTGTGATGCTGAAGTTGTTTCATTTTTCATGAATTGTTCCCCTTTTGGATTTATAGTTCATATTTTCTAAACATAATTGTTTATGATTTCCAGAAAAATTCAATTGTATTATAACAATTTCTTAGGGAAACTCTTTAAGATGATTTATTAGAGTTATGTTGTCATTCGTTTTAAGATTTTTACTTGTGTTGTAGAATAAAAAGTTATCATATTGCATTTAAAGGGAGAGAACATTGAAAAGTAGATCAAGATACCTTTAAACTTTATGAGAAGAATGCAATTATTGGAATCATACCGGAAGATCATAGAAGAGATGGTCTTTATGAACAGAAAGCCCAAAAACTGAAAATATTTCATAAAGCTTAAGTAATGTAAAAGGGGATTTTGTGTCCTTACTTATCTTATTGTATCATAACATATCATCATTTAGGAGGGTGAGGTAAGCCTCAGATAAGGTTTTCCGTATGAGGTGTTTTTTAGATATCGTGATAAATATTTAGGGTAGGGCTGCCCATAGAATCTTATCAAGTAAATTACATAAAGAGGCAGTAACTATAGACAATTTAAGAGAAACTGAGTCGTTTGTAAGACGAATGTAGGGCGGGCTTTTCGTTCTTTACTAGGGTGGAGAGGAGATCAAAAAAAGCCCAATTTCTTGGGCTTTTTTATCCAGAAAATAAGTTTAATGAAGTCTATCGTCTTTATCGAGATATCCTCCTTTATCTATATCGGGCATAAGAAGAATAGAGATGAGTGCAATGACCATCATACCAACGATGTAAAAAAAGAAAACAGATTCGTATCCCATATTTTTTAATCCAAGCGCTACATATTCAGCAGAACCGCCAAAGAGTGCGTTGCCAATGGCAAAAGCAAATCCAACACCAATTGCTCGGATTGAAGCAGGGAACAATTCTGCTTTTATGATACCAGCAATGGACGTATAAAAACTCATAACACAGAGTATTCCAATAATAATTAAGAGTGCTGTCCATGGATTATGGGCATTACCGATCATTTTAAGTACAGGAATGGTGCAGATAATGGATAATGCCCCCCAACTAATGAGTGAAGCTCTTGCTCCAATTTTATCGGCTAGGGAACCAAAAAGGGGTTGGAGTAGCACAAAAACAAAGAGGGCGGCAGTCATTATCGTTGTTGCGGTTTGTTTATCAAAGCCCGTGGTTGTGATCAGATATTTTTGCATATAAGTGGTGTATGTATAAAATGTGAGTGATCCACCAGCTGTAAAGCCAACAACCAAAAAGAAAGCTTTTTTATGATTGCGAAAAAGTTCTCGAAGACTACCAGCATGTTTTTCAGAGCGGCTTTTGTGGGTTGTTGTTTCATGGAGCAAACTACGCAGATAAATTGCAACGATTGCTCCAAAGCCACCAATCACAAAAGGAATACGCCATCCCCACGCTTTTAACTGATCTTCAGTAAGGTAAAGGGCTAAAATAAATATTATAAAACTTGCGAGAAGTTGACCTGAGATCGTTGTTGCATATTGAAAAGAAGCAAAGAGCCCGCGACGATTTTTCGGTGCAACTTCGCTCATATAAGTTGCTGCTGTACCATATTCACCGCCAACGGAAAGTCCTTGAAACATACGGACTAAAAGGAGAAGAAATGCTGCTGTTATTCCCAAGGTTTTATAAGTGGGAAGTATGGCAATGAGAAAAGAGCCACCACACATCATAAAAACAGAAATAAGCATTGAGCGTTTGCGTCCGTAACGATCGGCAATGCAGCCAAAGAGCCATGCTCCAATTGGACGCATAAGAAAGCCAATAAAAAAGATTCCTGCCGTTTTTAACAGTTGTGTAACAATATCTTCATCTTCAGGAAAAAACTGTGATGCAAAATAAACCGATGCAAAGGAGTAAGCATAAAAGTCGTACCATTCTACCAGATTTCCTGATGCGCTGGATATGATAGCAAAAATACGTTTCCTTGTATCATGTGGATCTAAAGTTGTTTGATTATTCATGAAGTATTCCCCTTTTAGATTTATAACTTTTCTTCTTTTTAAAGCTATTTACGATGTGCATTATAAAAACGCCATTGTATCATGATAATTTTTTAGGGAAACATAAAGATTTTTTCTAGAGCTATCAGTGGTGTTTTGGGCTCATGGTGTTGTTATATTGCGTAAATCATACGCTTTTTACTATCCTTAAGGAAATATTATTTTTTGTTTGATTGTGAATTATTTGCATATGCAGAGTGTTTATGAAGATATGATACTCTTTAGTTTATATGCTTGATGTTGTTTCGTAAAATGATGTTATTGACTATTGCATGCAAGGTTGGTGTATCTGTTAAAATACTTTTTATGAATGATCTTAAGTGTTAAGGGGGAGTACAATATTAAGAGTTCATCAATAATATAATGATAGCGGCTTGCACTTTTATTAAGTGTAAAGAGAGTAGTGCCCATGTTTATACTTTACGGGGCTTTTACGTTATGTCATTCACGAGTGCCGTTGTGAAATGGAGTTGGGTGCATTGAGAAATGTTTCTCAAAAAAGTGTGTGAATTCATAATATAATGGTATTTTCTATTTTTCATGAAAGGATTTGTGTTGCATGAGGGGTACCATTAAGAACGTATTAAACAAAATCATGAGTGTAATCTTTATTATTGATAAAATTTCTTGAAAGATAATCACTTGTCTTCGACTTTGAGTGGGAATGGGAATATTAAAATAAATCAAACGTTTTTTATCTTCAGTGAATTAAATTCAGTAAAAGAAGTATTTATTACATAATAATATGAAGCCATTTATTTTTATAAGCGGCGTGTGCAGGAGGGAACATTGCTTCTTTAGAGTGTTTGAAGGGATAAAAAATTGTGAGCTTTAAACTGCTATCGGAAAGAATATAAAAAAGCCCAGAATACTGGGCTTTTTTGTTAAAATCCTTGTTTTTTAACATTAAAGGTTAATGAATATCGTCTCCTTGTAAATACCCTTTTTTGCGAGCATCTGGCATTAAGAGAACAGAGATGAATGCAATAATCATCATGCCGGTTATATAAAAATAGAAGACAGATTCATATCCAAGATCTTTTAATCCAAGCGCAACATATTCAGCAGAACCGCCAAACAGTGCGTTGGCAATAGCATAAGAGAGCCCAACTCCTATTGCTCGTACTGAAGCGGGAAACATTTCTGATTTTACAATGCCAGAGATAGATGTATAAAAGCTCATAATGCAGAGCATTCCAGTAATGACTGATAAAGCAATCCATGTACTATCAGTACTACCAATCATATTAAGTCCAGGAATGGTAAAGATAATAGATAAGACACTCCAAATAAGGAGTGAAGTTCTTGTTCCAATTTTATCTGCAAGAGCACCAAAGAGGGGTTGGAGTAACATGAAAACAAAGAGTGCAGCTGTCATGATTGTTGTGGCTGTATGTTTATCAAAGCCAGTGGTTGTGATCAGATATTTCTGCATGTAAGTCGTATAGGTGTAGAATGTGAGCGATCCTCCAGCTGTAAAGCCAATAACCAGAAAGAAAGCTTTTCGGTGGTTGCTCAGAAGTCCCCTAATACTACCAGCTTGTGCACTAGAACGACTTTCTTTGGTCGTTGTCTCATGGAGTGTGCGGCGTAGATAAATCGCAACAATTGCGCCGCATCCACCAATGGCAAATGGAATACGCCAGCCCCACGCTTTTAGCTGATCTTCGGTGAGATAAAGCGCTAAAATGAATATAACGAGACTGGCTAGAAGTTGACCACCAATCAGTGTGGTATATTGGAAAGAGCTAAAAAATCCTCGGCGATTTTTGAGGGCGATTTCGCTCATATAAGTTGCTGTTGTACCATATTCACCACCGACAGAAAGCCCCTGAAGCATTCTGAGTAAAAGTAAAAGAATTCCTGCTGCCATTCCAATGGTTTCATAGGTAGGAAGTAGGGCGATTAAGAACGAACCACCACACATCATAAAAACAGAGATAAGCATTGAGCGTTTGCGTCCATAACGATCGGCAATGAAGCCAAAAAGCCATCCGCCGATTGGGCGCATAAGAAAACCAATAGCAAAAACACCCGCCGCTTTTAAAAGTTGCGTAACGTCATTGCCATCTGAGGGAAAGAATTGTGATGCAAAATAAATAGATGTAAAGGAATAAACATAAAAGTCATACCATTCTACTAGATTACCTGATGCACTGGACACGATAGCCCAGATACGTTTTCTTGTATCATGTGGTTTTAAAGCTTCTTGTTTTTCCATAGTCGATCCCTTTATTTCATGTTCATCCATCTTTGTTCATTTATGTCATTTTTTTAGAAGCTGTCTATAGTATTTTATCTTTTGCATCAAAAATTTAGTCAGATCATGATAATTTCTTGTGTAAGATGTTTTTGGAAAAAGATTTGAATTATCTTTGTACGGATTTTACAGTTTTTATTTTCTATAATGAGAAGAATCGGACATAATAGCCCTATGAAATCATATCTTGCTCTTTTATCTCATGTTTTAAATCAGGGTATTGATCGGACAGATCGAACGGGTGTTGGAACGCGATCTATTTTTGGGTATCAGATGCGCTTTGATTTACAAGCAGGATTTCCGTTGTTGACAACAAAGAAACTACACTTACGTTCAATTATTTATGAACTTTTGTGGTTTCTTAAAGGCGATACAAATATCGCTTGGTTGAAAGAGCATGGTGTGTCAATTTGGGACGAGTGGGCTGATGAAAAGGGAAATCTTGGTCCTGTTTATGGTTATCAGTGGCGTTCTTGGCCTGCTCCTGATGGACGCCATATTGATCAAATTAACAATCTTTTAACGATGATTAAGGAAACGCCAGATTCTCGTCGCTTGATTGTGTCAGCTTGGAATCCTGCATTAATAGAGGAAATGGCGTTGCCTCCGTGTCATTGTCTTTTTCAATTTTACATTGCGGAGGGGAAATTATCTTGTCAACTTTATCAGCGTTCGGCGGATATTTTCTTAGGTGTTCCATTCAATATTGCATCCTACGCATTGCTAACGATGATGATTGCGCAAGTAAGCGGTCTTAAAATAGGCGATTTTATTCATACTCTGGGAGATGCTCATCTTTATTCTAATCATTTTGAACAGGCAAAATATCAATTGTCTCGTATACCAAATGCTTTGCCATGTATGCGCATAAATCCAGCGGTAACAGATCTTTTTTCTTTTCAATTTGAGGATTTTGAGTTGCTTAATTATGAAGCACAACCCCATATTAAAGCGCCGGTAGCAATATGACGATTTCCATTTGTTTAATTGCTGCTGTTGCAGAAAATGGTGTTATCGGTCGTGAAGGTGCAATGCCGTGGCATTTATCGACGGATTTGCAACGCTTTAAAGCTTTGACGTTGCGTAAGCCCATTATTATGGGAAGAAAAACTTGGGATTCTATTGGGAGACCTTTACCAGAGCGTACAAATATCGTCATTACGCGTGATTGTACCTTTTGTGCTGAAGGGGCTGTTGTTGCTCACTCTTTATCGCAAGCTTGTTCTCTTGCAACAAATGTTGCTTCTCAAAATGATGTAGAGGAAATTTTTATTATTGGTGGGGGTGAAATTTTTCAACAAGGGTTGCATATGGCTGATAAAATATTCCTTACAGAAGTTTTAGCTTCTATAGAAGGTGATAGTTTTTTTCCTGTTTTTGATAAAGAAAAGTGGACTATTGTGCAAACACAAGATATTCCAAAAGGGGATAAAGATAGTCATCCGACACGTTTTGTTGTTTATGAGCGGAAATAATTTTTTGTAATATGAAGTGGAAGGGTTTATCAGTTGTATTGTAATGAGGTAAGAGACACCCTATAAGATCAAGCAAATGGTTGGTGTTCGAGTAGTGGTAATCAGTTAAAGAGGTGATAATGCCCTGGACAAATCAAAATGGTGGTGGCCCGTGGAGTGGCGATAAAAACAGTGGTGACAAAAAAACACCAGCTAAGAATCTCTTTGGTTCTGGTGGCGGTAATGGTGGTGAAAATGGTCCTAATCTTAATGAAATTTTGCGCAAAGGGCAGGATCAGTTTAAACAATTCGGGAGAAGCAGTTTTTCTGTTTTATTCCTTCTGCTTATTGTGTTTTTTTGGCTATACCAGTCAATTTATATTGTTCAGCAAAATGAACAAGCGGTAGAGTTGCGCTTTGGCATCCCTAAAGAAGGCATTATTGGTGATGGGTTGCATTTTCATTTTTGGCCAATTGAGACCTATATGAAAGTACCTTTAACGGAAAAAACAATCGCGATTGGTGGGAAGCCCGGTCAGGCGCAACAAAGTGATGGTTTAATGCTTTCGAGTGATCAAAATATCGTTAATGTTAATTTTTCCGTTTATTATCGGATTTCATACCCTAGTCAGTTTTTATTCAATGTGAATGATCAAGAGGGAACTGTCCGCCAAGTTGCTGAGAGTGCAATGCGTGAGGTCATTGGTTCGCGGCCGGTTGATGATGTTTTACGTGACAAGAAAGAAGAAGTTGCTAATGACGTTAGAAAGATTATCCAGTTGACTGTGGATAAATATCAACTTGGTGTCGAAATAAGCCGTGTTTCTATCAGTGAAGCTGCTCCTCCGACAAAGGTTGCTGCTGCGTTTAATTCTGTTCAGCAGGCGGAGCAGGAACGTGGAAGAATGATTGAAGAGGGGAATCGTGTGCGTTTTACGAAAATTGGTTTAGCAAATGGTGAAGCTTCACGCACACGGGAAATCGCAAAAGGTGAAAAGGCACAAATGGTTGAAGAGGCAACAGGGCGTGCTGAACGTTTTCAGGCGATAGCTCGAGAGGCTGCGATTTCACCAGAAGCTGCTCGCTACCGTCTCTACATGGAGACGATGGGGCGGATTCTTTCTTCACCAAATAAGCTGGTTCTTGATCAGGCAAATTCTCCAGCGATGCCTTATTTGCCTTTGAACGAATTGTTGCGTAGCAAGTCATCGGAAAAAGTAAAGGCAACATCAGCGCGTCCTGCGTTACTCTTAGATTCTCGTATTTCTGGAGGAGATTAATTATGCAGCAATCTCGCTTTTTGTTTGTTTTTAGTGCTATAGTGTTTGTTTTGATGATTTTGTGGATGTCCGTTTTTATCGTCTATCCTCGTCAACAGGTAGCAATTAAGCGTTTTGGACAAATTGTTCAGGTAGAATCTAATCCTGGAATCTATTTCAAGGCGCCCTTTATCGATAAGATGATCATTGTTGATAATCGGTTATTGCGTTACGATGTTCCTACACAATCTGTACAGGTTCGTGGTGGTGCGTATTATGAGGTGGATGCGTTCTTTATTTACCGTATTACAGATCCTAAGTTGTTTTTACAGCGCATTGCTTCTGGGCGTCCACAAATTGCGGCACGTGAAAACCTTGCACCACGGTTTATTGACGCTTTGCGTGCTGTTTATGGTAAGCGAGAATTTAAAGCAGCCTTATCGGATGAACGAGGCGCGATGATGGCTGAAGTACAGAAGCAATTTTCTGTAGATGCAGGTTCGTTGGGTATTGCCATTGTTGATGTGCGTATTCGTAAAACCGATTTGACTGATGCTGTTTCAGAAGATGTCTATCGGCAAATGGCAGCTGAACGTGAAGCTGCTGCGGAAAATATCCGGGCTCGTGGTCAGCAGGAGCGAGATCGTATTGTGGCAGAAGCTAATCGTGAATATGAAGAAATTGTAGCAGCTGCAAAGCGTGATGCTGAAATTACCCGTGGTGAAGGTCAAGCTGAAAGTATTCGTCTTTTATTGAATGCGAGGGAGGCTAATCCGTCTTTTTACGATTTTTGGTTGGCGATGGAACAATACAAGAATTTAGAGAAAACACCGATGGTGATTTCTCCAAATGAGGATTTCTTTTTCTATTTTCGTAATCCGCCGCAGGCAAATAAAGCATTCTTACCGACAATGAATACTGGCCTCAGTAAAACTGATCCAAAATCGGGAGAGAATAGATAAAATAATGGATTGCAGATACGAGATTTTGCATGAAAAGAATGATCTGTGACCATTTTCTTTTATGGTAAAAGTGGTAGAGAGTATCGAGCCGTGCTGGTTTTCCGTATATAAATTTAGTGGGGCTCTTTGCATCTTTGATTAAAGGCATGTCATGGATAGAAGTGTCGTGAGTAAAAATACGTTTTTAAAGTTTTTTATCACAAGAGTTGTTTTTTGTGTGACTTTGTTTCTATCAGGATCAGTGAGTTTGTCTTGGGGAGCCGAGACAAGCAAGGCATTGCTTTCTATTCCTGATTTAGCTTCTGAGCTTTTGGAAACAGTTGTGAATATTTCCACGGCGCAGACTGTTGAAGGAACAGAACAGGATGCAAACACCTCGGTACCCGTTATCCCAAAAGATTCATTGCTGGAGGAATATTTTAGTGATTTTTTTATACCCAAGGATGGTCAAAAAGATAGTCAATTTCAAAAGGTGCGTTCTTTAGGGTCTGGTTTTGTGATTGATGCGCAAAAAGGGATTATTGTTACAAATTATCATGTTATTGTAGATGCTGATGATATTGAAGTTAATTTTACGGATGGTACAAAACTAAAGGCAAAGCTTCTTGGAAAGGATAGCAAAACTGATTTGGCGTTGCTTCAAGTCGATGCAGGAAGTAAAAAATTAAAAGCTGTGCGTTTTGGTGACTCAGAAAAAGCACGTATTGGTGACTGGGTTATGGCTATTGGTAATCCTTATGGTTTTGGTGGAAGTGTGACGGTTGGTATTATTTCTGCACGTAACCGTGATCTTAATGCTGGTCCCTATGATAATTTTATTCAAACAGATGCAGCAATTAATCGGGGCAATTCTGGTGGTCCGTTATTTGATAGAAATGGTGAAGTCATTGGCATTAATACAGCAATTGTTTCACCTTCGGGAGGATCTATCGGTATTGGATTTGCTATTCCATCGGATATGGCTCTTTCTGTTATTAATCAATTGCGTGATTTTGGAGAAATAAGGCGTGGTTGGTTGGCTATTCGTATTCAGCCGGTAACAGAGGATATTGCAAAAAGTTTAAAATTGGACAATGCTGTGGGAGCATTGGTGGCTGGTAAAATAGAACAGACGGAAGAAAATAATGTAGATAATAGCCAGTTACAAACTGGAGATGTTATTCTTTCCTTTGGTAATTCCAAAATTAAGCATGCACGTGATTTGCCGCGTTTAGTTGCAGAAAGTTCAGAAGGAAAAGTGGTGGACGTTACTATTTTACGCAATGGGCAAGAAGAAACAGTAAAAGTTAAGCTTGGACGTTTGATTGAAACAGATCCAAATGAAGATACAGAAGAAGTTGCTGATAAAAAAAATCAAGATCTGTCGAAAAACGTGACAATGCAATTTATGGGAATGACGTTATCTGAACTGACAGAGGATTTGCGTCATCGTTATTCAATTTCAGATAAACTTCGAGGATTAGTGGTGACAGCTGTTGCACAAAATAGTGCAGCGGATAAAAAGCGTATTCGCGTTGGTGAAGTGATTGTTGATATCAATCAGAGTTCTATCACAACAATTGATGAGGCTAAAAAACGTATTCATAAATTACGTGAAGCTGGACGCAAAAATGCTCTATTTATTGTAGCGCGTCCAGATGGAGAGTTACGGTTCGTAACGCTCCTAATGGATTGATCCTTAAAAATTATTTTTTTGTTTTTTATCAGCCTTAGTAATGGGATATTTTGCAAGTCAGGCATGTGATATCCAATGTTTCTCAAGCTCATTTCACGATAGAGAGCATGGGGTGTGCAATATAAAATCCATTGGGCAGCTCTGTTTCTACGTTAAATAAAAGTACAAGTTGGCACCATCATAGATTTGCTAGTTTCCAATCTTGCAACAGCCTAGACTTTGAAATGCTGCATAAGAGATCTATGTTTTGTGTTTAAGTCAATTATTATTATAAATAATGTTTTATTTAGTGAGACTTTTAGTCCTTTGTGATTGTACTTTATGTGCTATGGAGAACGTTTTTTTCACTTCAGTTTGAAAAAAACTATCTTAGAGAAAAATCATATTAGACTAAATTAGTTATATATATATTTACACCTTTCTTGGTGATGGATGAAGAAATAGTTATAAAAAAGAGAGCGTGAAGAAGACAAGTTCTGAATCTCCTATTATAAAGCAGATTAGTATACTGTTTTTATAGGAAAAAATAAAGCTGTTTGATTGTATAGGTTAAGCTCAGTATTATTATTCATAAATAATGACAAAGAATATGTTTGTTTTTAATGGACTAACGGACAGAATGATTATGGCTGTAGTTTACTATTGAACTATGATAGCAAAAATGCTTGGAAATTCCTTTGGTGTTGTTATTAAGCCCATTTTTTATAAATTTCATAGGGGGCTTTGGTGGTGTCTGCATGTTGCAATAAGTTATTGATTGGGAGAAATTGCTATTCATGACACAGAGAAAAGTTACATTAATAGCGGGGCCAACGGCAAGTGGGAAGTCAGAACTTGCCTTGCAAATGGCTCAAGAAAAGAATGCTCTCATTATTAATACTGATTCAATGCAGGTTTATGATGTTTTAAATATTTTAACGGCACGGCCGGGGGAGGCTGATATCGCGATTGTTCCCCATTATCTTTATGGTCATGTGAGTCCTACTTTGAATTATTCAGTAGGGCAATGGTTGTGTGATGTCGAGAAGCTATTGGCTACTTTTTCTTTAAAATCAGTTATTTTTGTTGGTGGGACAGGACTTTATTTTCGTGCTCTTTTAGAGGGGATTTCGGAAATCCCTCATGTTCCAAATGTTGTGCGGCAGAAGTGGCGTTTGCTGCTTGATAAAGAGGGACCTGAAAGTCTTTATCGCCAGTTGTTTCAGATTGATGCTGTTGTTGCTGAAAAAATTTCTTCGCACGATAGACAGCGTATTGTACGTGCTTTGGAAGTTTATGATGCAACCGGTAAGACGCTCAGTTGGTGGCAGAAACAAAAAACAACACCTATCATTGCGCCGAATTTGACCGAAAAAATTCTTCTCATGCCACCACGTCCTCTGCTTTATGAACGTATTCATAAACGCTTGGATTCTATGATTGAAAGAGGAGCTTTAGAAGAAGTGGTGGCTATGAAAAAACTTAAACTTTCCTCTTCATTACCAGCAATGAAGGCTATTGGTATACCTGAGTTTATGGCTTATTTGGATGGATATAGAAGCTTTGAGAATGCTCTTGAAGCGGTGAAAATACAAACGAGGAGATATGCAAAAAGACAAATGACATGGTTTCGTAATCAATTTGATGAAGAATGGGTGCTTACTTTTTGATAAAAGAGTTAGAGCTTTGCAAAGAAACTTATCGAAAGATAAAAGATAATTCGTGAAAAAGAAATTTTTTAGAAAATATAATTTTTTATTGACGAATGGTATCAATGGAATTAGAAATCTTCCTACAAGGAATTTTTTATATATTTTATACGTTGGAATAATGGGGGTAATCATACAGTATGTGTTGTGTAATGGGCTCCTTTGGGGGCTTTTTTTATGAGCTCCGTTAGGGGCTTTTTTATTGTCCTATAAAGTAGGTGAGTGGGAAAAATGAGAAATGATCCAAGAAAGCAAGAGAGTGCAGATGGAAAAATAATGTCGGGCGCTGAAATAGTGGTTCAAGCTCTTATAGATCAAGGCGTTGAACATATTTTTGGTTATCCTGGTGGGGCTGTTTTGCCTATTTTTGATGTTCTTTATCACCAAGATACACTCCAGCATATTTTGGTGCGCCATGAACAAGCCGCAGGGCATGCGGCTGAAGGCTATGCACGCAGCACAGGGAAGGTAGGGGTTATGCTTGTGACTTCTGGTCCAGGGGCAACGAATGCTGTTACACCTTTGCAAGATGCTCTTATGGATTCGATACCTCTTATTTGTTTTTCTGGGCAGGTGTCAACAACGGTGATTGGAACAAATGCTTTTCAAGAGGCTAATACAGTTGGAATTACAAAGCCTTGTACGAAGCGTAATTGGCTGGTTAAAAATGTCAATGATCTTGCGGCTATTATTCATGAAGCTTTTTTTCTTGCTCAATCAGGTCGTCCTGGTCCGGTTTTGATTGATATTCCTAAGGATGTTCAATTTGCTTCAGGATTTTATAGAGCACCTCAAGTTCAGGAGTTTTTACATTCTTTTCCATCGATGAAAGGGAATACTAAGGCTATTGAATCTGCCGTTTCTCTTTTAGTTGAGGCAAAACGCCCTATTATTTATTCTGGTGGTGGTGTTATTTCATCGGGGATGAAAGCTATACAGCTTTTACGTAATTTGGTTCAATTGGGGGATTTTCCGATTACTTCAACATTAATGGGACTTGGTGCTTATCCTGCTTCCGGTAAAAATTGGCTTGGAATGCTTGGAATGCATGGAACCTATGAGGCTAATATGGCCATGCATGATTGTGATGTCATGTTAGCTGTTGGAGCACGATTTGATGATCGTATCACCGGGCGCCTTGATGCATTTGCACCTCATGCGCGTATTATTCATATTGATATTGACCCTTCTTCTATCAATAAAATTGTAAAAGCAGAAGTTCCAATTATTGGTGATGTGGCTTGTGTTTTAGGAGATATGACGCAACTCTTAAAGATACAGCAACCAGCGTTTAACAGTGAAGTCCGTGAGGCGTGGTGGACGCAAATTAACCGTTGGAAAGCTCGTAATTCATTGGCATATGCGGAGAAAAAAGATGTCATTATGCCGCAATATGCTCTTGAACGGCTGTATGCTTTTACCAAAGATGCGAATGCTTATATTACAACGGATGTCGGGCAGCATCAGATGTGGGCAGCGCAGTATTATCATTTTGATGAACCAAAACATTGGATGACTTCTGGTGGTCTTGGAACGATGGGGTATGGTTTACCTGCTGCTATAGGTGTTCAAATAGCGCATCCTGATGCGCTTGTTGTGTGTATTTCTGGTGATGCCTCCATTCAGATGAATATTCAAGAGCTTGCAACAGCTATTCAGCATGACACACCGGTGAAAATTTTCATTTTAAATAATCAGTATATGGGGATGGTTCGCCAGTGGCAGCAATTGCTGCATGGTAATCGTCTTTCTCATTCTTATACGGAATCTATGCCTGACTTTGTGAAATTGGCACAAGCTTATGGAGCCGTAGGAATTCATTGTTCAAAACCCGATGAACTTGATGATAAAATTCAGCAAATGATTGACTGTGATAAGCCTGTTCTTTTCGATTGTCGTGTTTATCATTTAGAAAATTGTTTTCCTATGATCCCATCAGGATGTGCCCATAATGAGATGTTATTACCCGATGAGGCAAGCGAAGAAGCTATTGCAAATGCTATTTCTTCTGAGGGAAAGATTCTTGTATAAAATGAATATATTAATAAAATAGTGAAGGATGGTGATGATGAAGTCTTTGGAGTCTTCATCTCTTTCTCTTCTTTGTGGAGAGTTTCTATTATCCTTAGAGCTCATTTTATGATTTTCATTCTGTGTTTAAAGACATGGGGTGTATTATTATTTGTTCATCTAAAAAATGTTATAAGTCGTGTGCCCAATTATGTTTGAATTTATTTGTACGCGATGTTTGTTTTTTTAATTCATATGTTCACATTAATAGCTATTTCGTTGCATTTTTTAGATAATACATTGAATTATCTGTTATAAATTAATTATGTTGTCTCATATATGAAAGATTCCATCGTGCAAGAAAAATCCACTGTGCTTGAAGGGTGCAACCATGCAAACCGTCATACTTGTGAAAACAATAGAAAAGTTTATCACTATGTTTTGATTTCGCCTTATGAAATTACTCCAAATTGCTCTTTCAAGAGCTTGATAGGAGAGTTCCCTTAGCGCTTGAAAGGAAGGGCAGAAATAATAAAGATCAAATGCAACCATGGAAAATCAATTGGCCACCATAGCTTATAATCAGGTATGATTATGTGGGAGAAACCTATACATATGAGGTGTGTAGTCAATATATAAACCAGAATAATACTCAACATCATATCATTATCAGGACATTAACATTGAAAATTAAATATTCTTTCTTTTATTTGTTCTATATATCTATGATTCCATAAATCTGCAGATACAAACACTCTTTGAATCCATCGCATTGGATTTTCATAACTATCAAATGATCCAAAAAATTTATCTCTAGAGTGTAGGGACATTCTATTATCAATGTATAATAATCTTCCTGGTTGTACATCAATTCCAAAAGATACAGCCTTAATAGCTTCATAAAAATGATCTAAAGCTTCCTTGGCTTTTTTTGACTGTGGCTCTAACATGCCTGGATAAAAAACAGCGCTGATATCTGGGAATTCACCGACCCCTTGAACGAGGGGTACTTTACTTGTAGAGGTTACCCCATTTTTTCTCCATCTATAGGGAACATTAATTATATATAAATTATCCCTTAAGCTCCTCAAATCCTCCTCATTTAAAAGTTTTAGAGCGAGACGTGCATCAGATATTCTCGTTAACGGGCCATCAACATCATTGCGAACACCAGATAAAAGGATCACTTTAGGAGATAAATTTAAACCTCTTATAAATTTTAGTGCAGCATTTTCTATATGAAAATCTAACTCAACTTCAGATCCTAATCCTGTATAATCTTTTTTATTATCCTCTAAAGGAAGAAGGTTATTTACTATATGTTCGCCTTCAAATTTAATTGAATAAGGCTCTCCGATTAATAAAGAAAACATCATAATTAAATTTTCGCTAATATAGCCACTTTTACAAGACGCATCTAAATTATAAGGATTAGGTGACGTATTAATTTGTCTATCAATTGGAAGGTTTTCAAAGATTAGATATGGTCTAGGAGTAATAGACACCTTTTGGTTTATAAGAATTGTCAATATTCTATGTGGTAGCAGCGAAAATGCTATTTTTTTAGCTCAACCGAATATTCAATACCACCCGTATGGATCATAAATAACATGGTCTAAAGCCTCCCAAAGTTTGTCTCTTTCGCCATTGCTCAACTCAAAAGTATTTTCATTTATCATTATAATTTCCTCCCCAATTATATTTCCCTATTTTTTATTAAGAAAAGTGAAAAAACAATAATTAAAATCAGCCATGTTAGTAAATAAGTGTCTGTAAAATCTTAGATTAATCCAAATAATGGTGGAGCAGTAATAATTGCGATTTGATTTATAGACATTGCTAAATCCAGAGAAAAGCCAACGCTTTCTTTCGGCGAAGAGTCTACAATATAAGCAACCCAAGGTCCATACTATCCCATTCCTCCAAAAACTAACCAAGCAGATAAAATAGTTAAATAAATTATCGATCCACTCATGCCTAAAATTAATATTAAAAATCCAAAAACGACTGCAATCATGCAAAACAAGACAGGAAAAAATCGTCCTTTTCTACAATGATCACTCCACGCTGCTAAAATAATTCTTCCTAAGGCACCAGAAGCCTGTGAAACAAAAAACAAATAAGCACTTTTATTTAAGGACAGCTGATAGATTCTATAAAAATAAATCGTTATAAAAATGGTTAAAACATATTGAACGATCACAAGTGAAACGCCTGAAAAAATAATATTCTTCATATGTGGTGCAGTTAACATCGCAAGACGAGACTTTACATTTGCATAGAACGAAACTTTTGCCTTGCTTTTTGGAACGATAGCGACAACTTTTGCTGGTGCGTGATAAAAAATAATAAAGATACATCCCCCTAAAAAAGAAACGATGGCACCGACCAAAAACGCACCTTGTATGCCATAGACAAGCGCACTCGCAGGAAGAACCATCCCAGCTAATGCCCCACCTAATGGTAGCCCCGCTTGCCTTATTCCCATTGCAAATCCGCGTTGCGATTGTGGAAACCATGCAGAAACAGATTTAGCACCACCAGGTTGAGCAGAGCTATAAAATCCCCCTACAATGAGCAAACAAACCAAAAGGGAAATATAGTTTTCTGCAATTGCTCCCAATAAAAGAGCGATAGAAACGCCGAGTGCGCCAACTCCAACAATATAGCGCTCGTTAAACTTGTCTAGTAATTCACCAGCTACAAGTAATCCAATAATAGGTAGGAACTGCGCTGCTGAAGACAGCAAACCTATTTGAGAGTCACTAAGCGAGAAATCCTTCTTAAAAAAATTCAGCTAAAGGACCAATCCCTTGAACAAAGAAGCAAGCTGATGCTTGAGCGATAGTGGCAACAAGCAATATAATCCATCTATAATAATTCTTTTCTATAAATTTATTATTGCTCACTCCGCCCCCCTCCAATTAAATTGTATTCCAATAAAGTAGCCTTTTTTAATAATGCTTGCAACAATAAATTAGGTATTTTATGCTGATTACATAAAAATCTGTCAATACGATTGGTCTTAATGTGAAAGCTAAGGAATATGCTTCATTTAAGGAAATAAGCTATTATGTGTCGTGCAAATTTGATACGCTAGCGACATAAGATAAATTTTACAAACATTGGCTCAGCCGGCATTAAGTGCTCTTCATAAAAGAAGCTATATTTTGGCAAGCTTTTTCAAAATAATTCTCAAAGCTTTCTTCAGTCACATAGCCCAGATGCGGTGTGCAAAGAACTCTATCTGATTGCAATAATTTGCTCTCATATACTGGTTCGCTGTCATAAACATCCAGTGCAAAGTAAGTTGAATTTTCCAAACTTAGTATTTTTTCTATCGCCCCTTTTTCAATCAAAGCTGAACGCGCTGTGTTGACAAAAATAGCATGAGGTTTCATGCTCAATAGATCATCTAATTTTATGATTTCTCTAGTTTTATCACTTAAACGTAAATGGATGGATATAATGTCAGGACGTGTAAAAAATTCTTCTTTTGAATGCGTAAAATGATAACCTAAATTTTTTGCTTCTTGCGTTGAACGCTCGCTCCCATAAACCAAAATGGACATGCCAAAAGCTTGAGCATATTGAGCAACCATTTTACCAATACGCCCAAACCCGAATATTCCAAGAGTAGCCCCTTTCATTTGGTTGCCAAATGTTGTTTGCCATCGTCCTTTTTTCATATCAGATACAGATTTACAGAGTTTTCTACGCGCAGACATAATTAAGAGCCACGCAAATTCAGCAGCAGAAGTTGGATCTCCACCACCGTCTAATATTTCAATTTCTAAGTCTCTACAAGCTTCTATATCAATATGTGAACCTATAGGGACTGTTTGGCAGATTAATTTTAAATTTGGCAGTTTCAGGAGAAGATTTCTATCAACTATAGTCCGCTCTCTGATTAAGATAAGAATATCGATCTCTTTGAGCTTATCTTCTAAATCACATTCTTTAGCTAAATTATTTATAACCAGCACTTCATGTGATGTCATTAATTTTGTAATAGACTGTAATGTTAGAGTGGCTTTTTGATAGTCATCTGGAATTAATATTTTCAATTTAAACCTTCCGTTTCATTCATCAATATTTGAGCTCATTATTTCATTTCTAAAACAACCAAAAAGCAATCTCATCGCTGATATTTTGACATAACGCCAAGCCTATTAACAAATTATACCCCTTGATTTATTGTTATTTCTAGCAATAAGAACAGCATTAATCAGTTAGTTTTTATAAACTTTAAAACATTGCGACAAAAAGAAAAAGTTTGACTCAATAGATGAAGAATTGCGCTTTTCTCATATTCTAGAGGACGAATCTGAAGTGCTACGCTGGACTGAAACCATGTTCCAGTTTTCTATAATAGACTACCAAGAAGGTCATACTTACGAACCATATTTTATTGTTGAAACAGAAAAAACTACATATTTGTGCGAGATAAAGCGTGCTTCATATAAGTGTGATATCTCTCTTTATGCATTGAGATATAACATATTTGTAGCATGAAGAGTAAATTTATTAAAATCATGATAAGAGGACGATAGGAACTTTATAGGTGTATCATCATAGGATTAAGTAGTTTTGTTGAGAGCTATTTCTATTTCTGCTAAAAGGTTTTTGATATATTTAATTATTATTTCGTAATAGTGGATGTACTTTATTTTTATGTGCAAGAAAGCTGATTGATTGTGTAAAATAGTATTCATAAAATGACATTATTCTTATCCTGTTAAGGACATTTTTTCTAGTGAGGTTTTTGCAATTGCAATGCTCTTTTTCTTATTCTAAATTTTGGTTAAAAAAAGCGTATATAGGTGTTATTTTAAATTTAAGATATGCATATTCCATTGTTGGTGTTACTGTTGTAAAAAATGATATTTTATTTGATAAGTATAAGGTGTTCCCAAGAAGATCGATGTATAGATAAAATTTAGATTTTTACAATATCTTGAAAAAGCAATGGGTAAATAATTGATAATTGTGCTACGAAGGTTGTTAGATGGGCGTGTGTCAGCAATTCTTAATAAAAAGGTTTTTCTTGATAGTCGTTTTTTTTCAAAATACTGCTCTTCTTATGCAAATCTTATGTTGGTAAGCTATGCAGTTTTCACGGGAACAGGATAATGCATTAAAGGCTGTTGCCGCGTGGTTGAGGGAAGGGCGTTCTCCTCTTTTTCGCCTTTTTGGCTATGCGGGGACCGGTAAGACGACGCTTGCGCGCTATTTTGCAGAGACAGTTGATGGTTCTGTTCAATTTGCTGCTTTTACAGGGAAGGCGGCGCAGGTTTTGCGTTCTAAAGGTGCAAGCAATGCTTGTACGATTCATTCGCTGATTTATTGTCCGCGTGGAGAAGAGGAAGTTTCCGATGAAATAACAGGAAAAAAGTCTATTGCTCCAACATTTACATTAAATCGAAGAAGTGCTGCTGCACAAGCTAAACTCATTATTGTTGATGAGTGCTCGATGGTTGATGAACAATTGGCGCGTGATTTAATGAGCTTTCGAACGCCAATTCTTGTTCTTGGTGATCCAGGTCAATTGCCTCCTATATCTGGTGGGGGCTTTTTTTCTAATGGGAAACCAGATTTTCTTCTTTCAGAAATTCATCGGCAAGCGCGCGACAATCCGATTATACGTCTTGCTATGGATGTACGTGAAGGACGCGATATTGCTTATGGTGACTATGGAGAAGCGCGCGTTGTGACACGTAAAGAGGTCAATCAACAATTGGTTTTGGATGCTGATCAGGTCTTGGTAGGGGTTAATCGTACACGCCACCTTTATAATCAGCGTTTGCGTGTGTTAAAGGGATTTACAGCAGATTATCCGCAAGCGGGAGATAAGCTGGTGTGTTTGCGAAACGATCCTATTAAAGGTTTGTTGAATGGCTCTTTATGGAAGGTGATGACTTCACAGAAGGAGACCGTTAAACCAAGTATTAATCTTCTTGTGAAACCAGAAGAAAGTGAGCGTGGGGTAGCAAAGATTAAACTTTTAAAAGCAGCGTTTGAAAACCCTGATCAAGAAATTTCATGGCAATTAAAAAAGCGATATGATGATTTTGATTATGGGTATGCATTAACGGTTCATAAGGCGCAAGGTTCTCAATGGAATAATGTCGTTTTGTTTGATGAAAGTTTTGCATTTCGTGATATGTATGCGCGCTGGCTTTATACGGGAATTACGCGCGCAGCAGAGCGTTTAACGATTGTTCGATAGAAAAAAATGTGTATATCATCTAAGTTTCAGATGAAAAATGCCTTTTTTCTATCTTGTTACATACTATAAAAAAAATGGAAATGGGCATGGCGGTAAAACTTTCGGTTAATCTTAATGCTGTTGCTGTTTTGCGTAATCGACGTAATCTTCCGTGGCCAAGTATAACGAATATTGGGCATATAGCGCTTGCTGCTGGAGCAGCAGGTTTGACGGTTCATCCACGCCCTGATGAAAGGCATATTCGTTTTGCGGATTTGCCAGATATATACTGTTTAATCAAGAACACTTTTCCTACAGCTGAGTTTAATATTGAAGGTTATCCCAGTGATCAATTTTTGGATATCGCTGAAAACTATGCGGATCAGATCACCCTTGTTCCTGATGATCCAGATCAGTCAACGTCTGATCATGGTTGGAATTTTGCTCATGATGCAGAATTTTTAGCACCTATTATTCAGAATTTAAAAAACAGAAAGATTCGTGTATCCCTTTTTGCTAATCCTACTGTCGATGGTCTTGATATTGCTAAAGCAATGGGCGCTGATCGTGTGGAATTTTACACGGGACCTTACGGTGGTGCATTTCAGGATAAAACAAAACAAGATCAAGAGCTCAATAAACTTGTTTTAGCAGCAAGAAGAGCAAAAGAGTTGCAGTTAGGTATAAACGCAGGGCATGATCTGACACTTATGAATCTTCCTGCTCTTGTCAAAAATATTCCTTGGCTTGATGAAGTTTCTATTGGCCATGGGCTCATTGCTGATGCATTAGAGTATGGAATACATGAGACTGTTCAGCGTTTTATCCGGTTATTATCGTAATCTTTTTCTCTCTATAAAAATTGGAAAAGAAATTTTTATAGAGGTTTGCCAATTTATCTTAAAAAAACAATATATTGCTTAGATAAATAGCACTATTATCGTGCATTATAAATATTCTATTGTTCCTCTATTTATTGGTTGCTTTCTATCTTTTGTTTTTGAGTGTATGCGATGTTTTTTATTTGTACTATCCATTATGAGGAAGTTTTAAAATCTTCTTATTATAATTTCTTTGAATGGAGAAGAGATAGGGTTTTGAAAGTATTTCCATTATAAAGGAGTGCGTAGGATTTTAATGGATCAATACACAAATTTTCTTGATATTTGAGCTCATTTTTGGGTTATCTGTAAATAGTATAACGTAAAATCTCCTTATGAATAAGCTGAATGCAATAGGAACTGTTAAATAGAATGATGATATCGACTTGTAGCTTTATGAAGTAAAGAGAGTGATGTGCAATAAATCTTACACTATTATAGGGAATTCTTGAAAAGGGCTTGAGCATATTAAAATTTTTTTATAAGGTGCCATAAATGGATAACATAATGGACGTATGGGGGGCTTCTTCGCGTGAGAGGCGTGGATATTAAAGAACGTAAAAAGTAAAAACATCCTCTTTATTATTCTAAAGATATTGTTGTATATGCTTTTGAAAGTTGTATTAACACAATACTTGTTATTTTGTAATTTTTCTTGCTATCTGTATTGATTTGGTTCATGTTAAAAATTGTATGTTGTATCTTAATTTTTAGAATATAGCGTTTTGTTGCACGATAAAAGAGTAGAATATTAGCTAAATTTTCTTTAGAAATCTTATTTTGTGTAATTATTGTTTTTGTAGAATAGCAGTTGAAGTTTATTTGGGGATCCGTATATGTTTTAGGAATGTTTGGGGACTACAGTTTTTTCTATGCAATATGTAAACTTTAAAATTATTCAATTGCTGTGTTCTTATAAGCGGTGTTTTTTGTCTTTATAAGTGTGTGATGCACTGTAGATAATGTTTCTTATTGAATAAAAATAATCTGAAATCCAGTTTAAATAGAGAAAGAAGGAATTTTTTTATGCGTGTTTATTATGATCGTGATGCGGATGTTAATCTCATTAAAGGGAAAAAAGTAGCCATTGTTGGTTATGGTTCTCAAGGGCGTGCACACGCTTTAAACTTGAAAGATTCTGGTGTTAAAAATGTGCAAATAGCTTTGCGTTCAGGATCGGAAACAGTTAAAAAAGCCATGGCTGATGGTTTTGAAGTGGTGAGTGTTGCTGAAGCAGCAAAATGGGCAGATCTCATCATGATGGCAACACCAGATGAATTGCAAGCTGATATTTATAAGGAACATATTCATGATCATTTACACGATGGGGCAGCGATTGCTTTTGCGCATGGTTTGAGCATTCATTTTGGCTTGATTGAACCTAAAAAAAACGTTGATATTGTGATGATTGCTCCTAAAGGTCCAGGGCATACAGTTCGTCATGAATACCAACGGGGTTGTGGTGTTCCTTGCTTAATAGCGGTGGCGCAAGATGCTTCAGGGCATGCACATAATGTAGCATTATCTTATGCGTGTGGACTTGGTGGTGGACGTGCTGGGGTGATTGAAACAACATTTAAAGAAGAGTGCGAAACTGATCTTTTTGGTGAACAAGCGGTTCTCTGTGGAGGTCTTGTTGAACTGATTCGAGCAGGTTATGAAACATTAACACAGGCAGGTTATGCGCCGGAAATGGCTTATTTTGAGTGTTTACATGAAGTGAAACTGATTGTTGATCTCATGTATGAAGGGGGCATTGCAAATATGAATTATTCGATTTCTAATACAGCTGAATGGGGTGAATATATCTCTGGTCCACGTGTGATTACGGATGAAACTAGAGCAGAAATGAAACGTATATTGAAAGATATTCAAACGGGTAAATTTACATCGAATTGGATTCAAGAATATAAAGCTGGTGCTGCTCATTTTAAAAGTATGCGGCGTTTAAATGATAATCATCCTATTGAAGAAGTTGGTAAAAAACTTCGTTCTATGATGCCTTGGATAAAATCTAACGCTTTGGTTGATAAAGAGCGTAATTGAAGCTTCTACAGAGATATTTTGTCAATAGCTTTTATAATTTTATAGATAAATATCAAAAAAAGGGTAACTTTAGTTACCCTTTTTTATATGTTTTTGGAAACATAAGCTTTATTTTTTAATTTTTTGCATAATTCTTTTTTCCAAAAAGAAAGTATACAATTCCTAAAAATATGAACCACGCTGGAGTGTATTTTAAAGCTATGGCAGTGTCAGCTTCTAATGACAATAAATAAATAATGAATGCAAAGAAAATAAGAAGCGCCCAACACATAACAACACCTCCAGGCATTTTATAAGGAGAGACAGTATGCTGGAGAGGACGATTGCGGCGATAGATGATATAGCTGATCAAAATGATAGACCATACAAATATAAACAAAGTTGCGGCAATTGTCGTAACAATTGTAAAAGCAGCTATGAGTGTTTGAGATAACGATACAATTGCATAACCAAATAAGATGCATATACATGAAAAGAATAATGCGTTAGCTGGAACGTGGTTACGAGAAAGTTTTCCTAAAAATTTAGGAGCACCTTTTTGTGTTGCTAGCCCATATATCATACGGCTGGTAGAAAAAATTCCACTATTTGCTGAAGATGCGGCAGCTGTGAGGACAACAAAGTTCATCAAACCTGCAGCAGTTGGAATACCAATAAGTGCATACATTGTTACAAATGGGCTTTTTTCTGGACTGATTTGATCCCACGGCGTCACAGACATAATCACAAGAAGAGAGAATATATAAAAGAATACAATGCGGATTGGTATTGAATTAACAGCTTGTGGTAGAGCTTTTTGAGGTTCTTTTACTTCAGCAGCAGCTGTTCCAGCGAGTTCAATGCCAACAAAAGCAAAAATAACAATTTGAAATCCAGCAAAAAAGCCTGTAATTCCTCGCGGAAAAATATTCCCACCGTTCCATATATGGCTAAGAGAAGCAACCGTACCGTTTGGAGAGACAAAACCGGTAAAGATCATATAAAATCCTACAACGATTAAGACTAGAATTGCTACGATTTTGATAAAACCAAACCAAAACTCAAGTTCGCCAAATAGTTTTACTGCGACGAGGTTAAGAATTAAAAAGGACATAAGACCAATTATAACAGGAATCCACGGATTGAGTTCAGTCCACCAAAAGTGTGTATAAGTGACAATAGCAATAATTTCAGCAGTTCCAGTGACAATCCAACACAACCAATATGTCCAGCCGATAAAGAATCCGGCACATGGCCCTAGAAGATCGGTTGAGAAGTCAATAAAAGATCGGTATTGTGTATTAGAAAGCAATAACTCTCCCATAGCACGCATGACAAAGTATAGAGCACAACCAATAATTGCATAAACGAGTAGAATCGAAGGCCCTGCTACACTGATTGTTTTTCCTGATCCCATGAAGAGACCTGTTCCAATCGCTCCACCGAGGGCTATAAGTTGTATGTGTCGGTTATGTAGTCCACGTTGTAATTTCTTCTTAGGTTTTTTTTCTAAATTTTGTTTGTTCATTTTTGGGGAATTCTCCTTAGTTATTTTTAAATAAAATTACCCTAAAAAAGGTAATTCCTTCTATCGGAACACGCTATGGTTAAGGAGTAAAGGAATTTTTTTCTATGACTATATGTGAATAAAGCAAGAACATTATTCATTAATGGAATAATTATTTTATATATAATAAACAAAAGATAAATTTTATTATATTTTTTTTGATTTTTATGTTTTATACATAATTAATATTAATTATGTATAATATAATTTATTTTATACATAATTATTATTTGTATATAAACAATAATTATATTTATTTATAGTAATTTTTATATAAATATATTTATATTTAAAATTATTTATTTATTTATATTTTTATATATAAAAATATAAATAAAATTGTAAATTTATTAAATATAAAACTTTATTTATAAATAAAATAAGTTTAAATTGTTAAACTATTATTTAAATAATTAAAAAATATATTTAAAATTTACATTTAAGTATTAATATTTAAAATTTATTACAAATAGAAAAATATTTTCATAGAATCTTTTTTTATTGCAGATAGCTATTAAGATATATTCTGTTTAGAGCTACATTTTTAATTTTGATAAAAAATTGAATATAAATTTTTTTGAGGGGGAAAGTTTTAGATAAAATCTCATGTTTTATTAGTAAACAATGTCAGTGAAGTTTATAGAGAATTCTTTACAGAATAGCTCGTTCTTATCCTATTATACAGTAAAATACTGTTGTGTAGAGTAGTGATATAAAGCATATAACATTTTACACATTAAGTATTTTTAGAATGTGTGGTGAGTGTTCAGGGCAGGGCTAGCCCATAGAGCCTTATGTAGGTGAACCATATAAATGATCAGCAGCATTCCCTCTTAATAAGCTGGATTGTTCACAAACCGGCGCTGGTAGGAATCGTCGTTTTTTGATATTTGGGGAGGAGGTTAAGTAGAAAAAGGGTAACTAAAATTACCCTTTTTTGAGATGTTTTATGTATAGACTTTATTTGTTACCTTGAGTCATTTTTTTCTTTACAAATGTAAAATAGGTTATGCCTAAGCAAATAAACCAGAATATACCGTATTTTAAAGCTGTTAGGGTGTCTTCTTCTAACGTTAACAAATAGAGCATGAAAGCAAAGAAAACTAAAATTATCCCGCACACGATAACTCCTCCTGGCATTTTGTAGACGGATTCAGCATGCAAATGAGGGTGATTGCGACGATATACAATATAGCTAACCAAAATTACAGACCATACGAATAAAAATGCAATAGCTGAGATGCTCGTCACAATTGTGAAAGCACTTATGAGGCTTGGAGAGAGTGAGGCAATTGTATACCCTATTAAAATACATAAGCAGGAAAAGAATAGAGCATTGGCTGGAACATGATATTTGGAAAGCTTACCTAAAATTGGAGGAGCACCTTTTTGTGTTGCAAGCCCATATATCATGCGGCTAGTAGAAAAAATACCACTATTTGCCGAAGAAGCAGCCGAGGTGAGAACGACAAAGTTTACCAAACCAGCAGCTATCGGAATACCAGCAAGCCAAAACATCGAAACAAAGGGGCTTTTATCTGGAACAATTTGATCCCAAGGTGTGACTGACATAATCACGATGAGAGAGAAGATGTAAAAGAGTACAATACGTACTGGTATTGCATTAATTGCTTTTGGTAGAACTTTTTTAGGATTTTTGACTTCAGCTGCAGTTGTTCCTGCAATTTCTATACCAACAAAAGAAAAAATGGCAATTTGAAATCCAGCAAAAAAACCTGTCATTCCTCGCGGAAAGATATTTCCATCGTTCCATACGTGATTGAGAGAAGCAACAGTACCATTGGGAGAAGTAAAGCTCGTAGCGATCATATAAAAACCAACAACAATTAATGCTAAAATTGCTACGACTTTGATAAGACCAAACCAAAATTCAAGTTCACCAAATAGTTTTACGGCAAAGAGATTAAAAATTAAAAAGAAACCAATGCAAGAAAAAACGGCAATCCATGGATTAAGCGTTGGCCACCAAAAGTGCATATAAGTGATGATGGCAATAATATCTGCAGCTCCAGTTACAACCCAGCTCAACCAATAGCTCCAGCCTACAAAGAAAGCTATTCCCGGTCCTAGCATATCGGTTGAAAAATCAATAAGGGACCGGTACTGTGAATTAGAAAGCAATAATTCTCCCATAGCACGCATGACAAAGTATAGGGCACATCCAATAATAGCATAAACGAGTACGATGGAAGGGCCTGCTACACTAATTGTTTTTCCTGATCCCATGAAGAGTCCTGTTCCAATAGCTCCACCGAGGGCTATAAGTTGTACGTGACGGTTATCTAGGCCACGTTGTAGTTTCATCTGAGGACCATCTTTTAAATTTTGTTTATAGCTCATTTTTTGGGGGTTCCCTTTAATTATTTTGAGATTAAATTACACTAAAAATGCATTGTTCTGTATCGAAGCATGATATAAATGAGGTGTAAAGGAAAAAAACGTTTTTTATGATTTTGTGTGGATAAAGAAAAGAATATGTTTTAGGAATATGGTTTTGAAAAAAGAGAATGTTTTTCTCTTAAATAACGTAACAGATATTTGAATAGGGAGCTTTTTATTGTTATTAATAACAAATTAATTGTTCTTTAAAAGACGTGGGGCTTTTAAAATTATTTCAGAAAACTGTCAGGAGTTTTTATAATTTTTTGAAACTTATTATTTGTAATCAGTGCATTATTTATTATTATTCATAATGGTGAGAGTTTTAATTTTTGCTCAAATAGCACTCGAGAGTTCTCATCTTAGTTTAAGAACAATTTGTAATGGAAAATTAAAATGATTTTTAAAATCATTTTTTTGTTTGTATGGTGCTATCATAAATCAAAAAGTTACTTTATGTTTCATAAACGAAAAGAGGAATATCATAGCTTATTTTTTAAAGTGATGAATAAGGATTTTGTTTAGATATTGGTAACATTTTATAAAATATTGCGAGAAACTCACATTGTTTACACAAACGTCCTTGAGAGTATGATAAAGAAATGCAACGTAATTCAGTTATACAAAGAAAAAAAGAACTGGGGATTGTATAAGTTCTGTTAGAGATTGAGCTATTCATAGTGAGAGACAGAATCAGGAAAAGATTGCTCTATTAACTTTACAATTTGTTATCAAAAGATAAAACTATCCAAAGAAAATGAAAAAAGAAAACAGAGATAAAACTGTTCCTGTCGCAATGTTAATCGAGCCTTTTACCCGCTGCTTTTTTAAGGCGGTACTGGCAAATGATATAAAAATGGTCATTAAAGTAAACCATGCAAAGATGTTGAAAGAATGTATGGTTACAAGTTCAAAACCTTTTTTAATGCTACCACCAGAAGCTAAGAATTTTGGAAAAGTTGCTATGTAAAATATAGATACTTTGGGTTTAGTATTTGTGTCAAAAAACCGTCCATATAGCTGGTTAAAAGCTTTGTTTCACTCGTAGCATGCTTTTCATTCGTTGAACTTCTTTCTTTTGAATTTAAGCTGTGTATTCCAGATTTAATTGATTTAAAGCCCATGTATAATAAATAGCTGCCACCCATGAGTTTTACTAAAAAAAACAGCGTTTTGTTGTTGAGAATGAGCGCTGATACACCTAGGTGTGGAAAATGCCCCATGCACATATGTTGCTGTACACAATCCTAAAACGTTTACAAATACGTTCTTTCTTCCCAATCTCGTTGCATTATCGATGATAAGGGCCATATTCGGCCCCGGTGAGATGACTAAAAAAATGAAACAATGAAAAAGGTCAGTATTTGATGATTCATTTTACTTTTAGCTCTGAAATTAATTGATTTTCGAGATACAATTCTATTCTGTCAAACTGAGAAAGTTTTCCGACACCCTGTGGAGTGCCTGTGTATATGAGATCACCACGTCTTAGCTGAATGTAGTGACTTAAAAATGAGATTATCTTCTCAAAGCTAAAGATCATATTTTTCGTATTGCCAACTTGTCTTGTTTCGCTATTCAACTTCATTGCAAAGGTTATTGGGTTGTTTATTTTTTCCTTGTTTATGAAGTCAGAGACGTATGCAGCGCCTTTAAATCCTTTCGATAAAAGCCAAGGAAGCCTTTTTCCTTTCAGTTTTGTTTGCAAATCCCGCGCGGTGAGATCAAGACCTATTGCTACGGCATCATAGCATTCTTTTGCTTCTGCCTCCATGATCATGAAAGCGTCCTTTGAGATTTTGAGCACAATTTCAGTTTCAAAATGTATTTCTTTGGAAAAATCAGGGAGATAAATTTCATTACCTAAAACGAGTGAACTTTTTGGTTTGCTAAAGATAACGGGTTCATCTTCAACAACATTGCCTAGTTCATGAACATGTTCAACATAATTGTATCCAACACAGTAGATGTCATTTATCATGGGAGCCCTCCAAATTTTTTATTTTCTCTTTGTATAGGCAAGAGAAAACTTTGCAAACAACATTTTTTCTTATATCGTGTTTTGCGTTTTCTGGAAAAGAAGCATTGTGTGGGTTGATGACTAACCACGATGACAGCTCTTCGCATTATCCTCTTTTGAAGAGTGCCCAATCTTATAGTCTTTGAGATTATTTTAATTTTGATTGCCAATTTTCTGAAATTACTTTATTACTTAAAGAGTGATTTTGCTCGTCTACGCAGCGATTAGTAGGGTCTGAAAGTCCTAAAGTTCGATCATAAATGAGCCCACTCTGTGGGTGTCTCGGAATTATGGGATATTTTTCTATGTCTAGGTGCTATGAGCACTAAAAGCAAAAATCTGTTTCGTATTCAATACTTTCAGGCTCTCGGAATACTAATGCGAGGGTGCTCGCACCCAGCGGGTGGAGCTTAAGAGTGAAAAGCAAAAAGCTACATTTTAACGGCATTTCTATAGGCAAAAAATCGCTTTCAAAGAAAAATGCTGGGAATGTCGTAAAAGCAATTAGGGCATCAATTAGGGATAACTTTTCAACAAATCCAAAAATATGAGAAAGTCTGTGATGGTTTAAAAGAAGCAGATCGTGGAAAACTTATTGTGGCATGTGGAACGGAGAAGATTTTTATCAGCTTTAAGATAGCACAACAAATAACCAGAACTGGCAAGCGTGTTTTGTTTTTCGTGCCTTTTCTGGCTTTGATGTCACAAAACGATAAGAGAATGGACACGCTATACAGAAGTGCCGTTTCGTTCCTTTGTGGTGTATTCTGATACATAAGTTGGCAAGCGTCGTAAAAACAAAGAAGCTGCTGCCGAACTCGATGTCTCAGATCTCGCTCTATCAGCTATCAACTGATGCTCAAAAGCTTTGAAAAAAAGCAAATAAAGTATTAGTAAATGCAATGACTGTGGTGTTTGCTACTTACCAATTAATCCAAGTGATTGCGGATGCGCAAGAGAAATACGGTTTATCAGAATTTGATCTGATCATTTGTGAAGCAGCGCAGGTTAAGGCAGATAAGGTAGAACCTTTGGTTGTAGAAGCGAAGGAAGTAGCCGAGACTGCGAAATCGACAGCAGAAGAAGCGAAGAGTGTTGCGGAGCAAGCAAAAGAAGAAGCTGATACGACGAATCAAGGGCTTGGAGAGGTCAAGAGTTCATTAGACACGGTGACAGCAACGACAAATTCTGCGAATACAGCCGCCTCTGAGGCAAAAGTGTTAGCGGAAGAAGCGAAGAGTGCATTGACAGAAGTTCAAGAGAAGGCACAGAGGAACAGTGACAGTCTTTCTGAACTTCAAGGTAAGGTAAGTTCTCTTTCCACTAATTTTTTAGAGAATGTGCGTTTTCATCAACCTAGCAGAATTCTGGAAGCCGATCCGAAAAATAGAAAAGGTCTTGTGATCAATGAAGGGGCATGTTTTCGCTTTTATCATGGTGGAGAGAATGGGGGTAGGTACCTCTTTTACCGCGTTCCAGGGCGTGGAAGGATGACTTTTGACGAAGATCTTGAAGCAGGAAAGGATTATTATATATATCTCATCTTAAAAGATCAGACGAATGAGCTATCCTTTGAGCTTTCGCAAAATCCAACGGCTCCTGATGGCTATACAGAGGATAATTCTGAAAAGATCGGTGGATTTCATACGCTATGTGCGGATGTTGGTGAGATTGAAGGTCATCTCTTATCGGGTTATCAAGCGGGGGATGTTTTGCCCAATTCTGTTTGATGTTTAAATCACCGCCCACGTAGTAGTCCAGAAGGGATGGTTTACAATCCGTGGCATAATATTTGGGTTGATATTTATCTTCAATCAGGGACAGGTGTAAATGCAAAGTCGGCATATGGTGTTCCGATAACGAGCAATCGTAGCTATGCGAATCATGCCTTTGATTTTTGGTCTGTTAATAAGAGATTTTTGACGAGTGATGAGTTTTCGCCATGCATGTATGGAAGTAATCAAGCAACCAGTATTGTCGGCAATCAAGCGCCTTCTCCTAAGACGTCTGGAGGACACGTTGATACAAACAATAGACGGATGATTTCGCATATCGGTTGTGAGGATGGTTGCGGTTATGTTTGGCAATATTTGTCTGGTTGTTATCCCGTGACTAAATGGCATACAGGGGAGCAAGGAAGCAGTTTACGTGTAGACATAAATGTTATGTTGGGAGGAGGCGATTGGACTGGTGGCTCTAACAATGATCATCTTGTACGGAATTTTGCGCATTCTCGTTATGTAGAAGATGAAAAAATAGGCGCCCGTGGATGTAGCGAGCCACTTTATTATAATTAGCGCGAGATTGATTAGAACATCATTTTATCCAATCCCACTTTTGTGGGGCTTTTTTTATGGAGCGTCAGATGAGAAAGATATCGAAAGAAGGATAGGCACTTCATCGTGAAGTTTTAAAATCAAAGCTTTTTCTACTAAACTCATGATCTCAACCAGAGCAGCACAATCTTATCACTCATATTTTCATGCCTAGAAAATTGAGATAATGCCATCCATAAATCGCATAAGAAGTTAGTATTTACCTTCATTGCACACCTCCATGGATTTTTCTCTCAAACATGCCGCCAATCCTTTAGGTGTGATTTTTGTTGAAGGCAGCACCTTTTCTGTTCCATCCGGTTTTTGAATGGTGATGGCAGAACAGTCCATGAATCCTTTTTTGATTTTATCCTGATTAAAGGTAACAATGGACCACTTGGAGCACGTCGATACACCCAATCATTTTTACGCAAGTAATCTGTTAAATCCTTTGGTCTTATCTCCAACATCTTCGCGGCTTCAATCAAACCAAACAAACCATCAGAGCGTTTTAAGCCTTCTAAAGCTTTTGCTTTTGGTGCTAATTCTGAAATAACATAGTTTTTCTGCTTAATTTGATTTTGTAGATGATTTAAGGCACCAAATAATACTTCGGGTTTGGAGTAATCAATTTGTGGAATAGCTACTTGTCTTTCCAACTCTTTCCAACGGTCAATTATCTTTGCTCGTAAGGCAGTGCTGTAACTAGAAACAAGAATTAAGCATTCACGCTTTGGCAGGTTATAACAAGGGCGGCTTTCACCTTTGTTATCAAGGTAGTGCCCACCAAAATCAACCTCCTTAAATTTGAGGGCGTTAAGTTCTTCAAGCGTTTTCTTGATGTCACGCATAATATCATCATGCCTTTTGCCACATAATTCAGTAATTTTAATAATGGTATTCATAAAGAATTCTTAGATGTTAGACGTTCCTTAATGACATTCTAAAAGAGTGCTGGGCACTAAGAAACACGGCATCTAGTCCGTCGTTACGCCTTTCCCCGAAGGGGGTATATGGCATAGCCACACCTGACAAAGCTATTATATGCATGTAGCACACAATGAGTTAAAGCTTTTAAATTGCGGAAGATTAGTTATTTCGGCAACTAATCCGCTAGTTGTTTTAAGGTGTTTTTGAGGCACCTGATTCGAAAATACCTATTACTATAGAATTTTCCAGCAACAAGAATTACTTTTTGCTAAGAAAACGTTTCACATATTGTACAGTGTACATATTGAAATTATTATTTATCAATGAGCTAAGTGTAAAATGTACAGTCAAATTGAAAATTCTGTCGTTAGCGATAGTTCGCACTAGTCTGCCCCGCAACGAAGCCAACCCGCTGGGAAGTACATTTTGAATTGATTTTATTGACTTTTTTATGGAAAAAACAAAACATAAGTGATAATCTGTTCTTAAAATTGCAATCAAAGTGTATAATACATAACTCATAAGGATATGGAATAGATAGATAAAGCTTAAGAACATAATTTAGCTTTTCTTGTTGGCAGCGTATTCTTGACGAGCAAGTTGTCTCTGTATGTTTTTGGTTAATCTTTCATTGGCATGTTGTGCAATAGCACTTGCAATTTCTGGCTTAGACATCACTTTAGCAATGGAGGGTCCTTTTTGTTTTGCAATGGGGAATTGATCTCCATCGGCTCTTTGAAACACATTCCCATTCAGCTTTTTTAATTCAACACGCTTTGGAAAACTGCCCACCTTTGATAAAAGCATGGGGTAAGATTTCTTTCTTTCCAAACAGTGTGTAAGTTACGCCGCGTTTTGTTTCTCTTGCTTGAAAAAATTTAAGAGGTATTGGTGTTCCAGAACCAATGATATCTGTCTCAAGAAACCTTGCTGTCGCCTTTTCTTTAATATAAACACCTCTTCTTATACGCTTTATTTGGGCTGATGAGATGTCTGCAACTTGCTTTTCAGTAAAGCGTTCGACTTGTTTTGCTGCAGTGTTTAGAGCATTACGCAGAGCCCAATTAAGGCGAGGGGCTTGAAGGCTTGTGAAGGTATCTTTTGCCTGTTGAAGATACCATTTTTGGTGGATGATTAACTTCAACTTTTAAGCCTTTTTTGGGGTAGGGGTTAATGGCTTGGAAGCTTTAGATTCTTTTGGTTTTTCGAGAGAGGTTTCCTCTGTTACTGTTTCAGATAATATTTGGTTGGGTTCTTTTTCTACTTGCTTAATGTGTTCAATTGCTTTGTCAGGCTTTGCTACCATCTTGGCCTCAACAAGAAGTTTTGCAGCATTGGCGCGCTTGAGACGTGCGTAGATCTAATTAGAAACTTCAACAAATGGATTATTGGGTGTTGATGGTTCAAAGCGAACAGTGCTTTTATTGTCTCCAACAACACACATTGGCTTAGTGATGACAGCTTTCATCATTGCTTCTTTTGAGTCATAATTAATGACATCATTAGTCAAATATTGATTTTTATTCTGTGAAAAATTGTTTAGCCGATTGTCAACAGAAAAAATCATGATCTTATGCTTTTTTATTTTTTACCTAAAGTTGGTGTTTTTAAACATTAAAAATTGTAGAAAAAATTCAAGTAAGAAATGTTGATAACTTTGCTAAGACTTCGCCCATTACGCGCTACTATATCTAAAGAACGCGGTTGGTCGCAGCGTATCACACCTGTTGTATGCAGCCCTGTTCCCACCAATGAAACAGCAAAGCCTGCTATTCTAGCAAAATTTCCTCCACTCGTAATGGGCAAAACAATGAGTGTTTTTGTTAAACGATTAAACGTCTCCGGTGACACAATCAGTACAGGACGCATTCCTTTTTCTCATAGACAGAGGTTGGGTCAAGCGATACAAACCCAATTTACCCCGCTTCATTACAAGAGCTCTCTCCCAACAAGCTTAGCATCAAACCACTCTACATCTTTATCCGCAAAATCGTCCGAAGTATTACATTGGGCTAACAATTCTTCAAGAGTGTAATTTTGCGATATCTATAGCCAAACCCACTTGCATATTTCAGTAAGATGAAGAACATCAAGCAATGCAGGCGGTGTAGAGAGCATAACTGATCCTCCAACTTTACGTAATTTCGTTGTATGCATAAAACGCCCTCTCTAATATTATATAAAAATATAACATAAAGCCCATGATTCAATAGCTTTTTATGCTTTTGTGTAAATGTTTAAGAAGCGCATTTAGAGCAATACGCAATATACTCTGAATAAAGTCAATATTTTTTATCTCTCTGTTGATCTCGTCTATAAGAGGTTCGTAATTGAGAATGCTTTTCGGAATATCACCACCGTAAACCCATGCTTTTACTTGCGCTTTGGTACTAAAATCCGCATTCTTAGGTGTTTTGTAATACTGACCACCATCAAACTTTTCACACTCTCTTGTGCCGTCTTCGTATTCGTAGAGGTTGTAAAAATACTCCTCTGTCCCATCCCCCATGGGGCATACCCACTGCCGTTGCAACAAACCTCTTTCGCATGGGTTGTTTACGGTTTTTTAAGAATAGATGTTTTAAAATGAACATGCTTTAATCCTAATTTTACAAATTTGTCTATTTGCCTTAAATTTGACCGTACAGAGCGTTTTATATGATAGATTTTTTATCATAAAATCTTTAAATCACTCTGTACGGTGCCATTTTGTCGATTTAAATGCACATCCAATCACAAAATGATCAGAAATTTTCACTAGTTTGCTAACCTGCAATGTTTTTCACTTGCTTTTCAACCAACGTGAGTGGTCTTGAATTCTCTCTCATTGCCTTTTCTTTCAGCCTTTTTTCACGGGTGTTCAAAACAGCCTGGTGTACAAGATTGGCTTTTGTCAAAAGACTATTTTCCAAATCACGACATAATTTTACTAACTCACGAGTGTTTGGAAAAAACGTATCCGATAAACCTTCTACCTCATCGCATAAAATCCGTTTAACCGTTTTTATGAGTGACCACGCAGAAACACTTTCCAAAACCATTCCATAGGTAAGCGCCATACCTTCATGATCTGCCTGTTGCGAAATTTTTTGAACCACACGAAAGCATCCAAATTGCCTTGGTTATGTCCTCTTTACTCACTTTTATTGAAAACAATTCGTGAAGTTGATCACACGCTTCTAAGGCAATCGCTTCCTGCTGTTATGTCAATGCTTGCCACTTTTCAAAACTAAAGGAAACTCCGGAGTTATCATCTCGTGAATGTGTTTCAAAGTGACCTCGAGGCCCGATATCAAGGATACTGTCTGAGATGCGTTCATCTACACTTTTTTGCCTTTGAGAGTGATTTCCATAGTTTTTTCCGTTCTCTAAATCCTCGATAGCTTTTTGCACCCAGTTGCGCCACATTGCTTTCCAATCCGTTTTGCGTGCATCTTTGCCTGTTCTAGCTTTCCAAAAATCTCGAAATTTTGCCATTTCGGCTTTGACACGCTCTGGAGGCAATCCCTCTTCGATTGCGAAATCATAAACAGGTTCGAAATCATCAGGGGTACGACAGCCACTGTCATTTCTAACCCGTTTAGCTTTTTCGTAATGTTCTCTTGCTCGTGAATGGAAGGTTGTTTTTCTACACCCGTTTCGATTTGCTCTGATGTGGTCTCAACAGCAGCAACCTCTGTTGGTTCGTCAACCTGTTCGTTTGTTTCTAAACTTTCAGAAGCAGTTTTTTTTGCTAACTAAAATGATAGTTTTAGTTTATATATATTCTTATTCTGTTTCTTTATAGCTTGGTTTTGCTTAGCGTTTGCTTCAGCAAAATCATTAAAGTGTTTTTATAGCGTTTTTTATTGTGCACCTTTTTTCCAGCCTCACTATGAATTTGCGATATGTGCACTTTTTTATCAGTAAAATCTTTTAGCTCTTCTTCAACGCGCGTATTCGACAAACCATTATCTTTCTCAATAAGTTTATCATTCTTTATGAGATATTCGACAATAGTTACAAACTTTTTTGCGAGCAATTGCAAGCGCGGGCAAGCATTTCAAAATCTGTTTTAATTGGTGCTTTTTTGTCATACATGCGAATGAAAAGCGTTATATAAATGCCCCTTTGCTCTCATGTCATTCCATCGATCTCACTGTTCCAGTCATTCAAAAGGAATCTTATCCATGGCATTGCATTAGACATGCGCATTTCCTTCTTTAACTAAATATAAAATTGCTAAAGCATTTGCTTCGTTGTCATCTTTTGGATTGTATCCTTTTGCACACACCGTCTTAATCATCTCTTCTTGTGAGGCATTGACTTTATCTGTTGTGATCTTCATTTTTGTAAGCCATTGCTGAAAACGCAAATAGCGCATACTATCGCCTTTAAAACGACAAAATTCAAAATTGACAAGTGCTACTTGTTATACTGCTGTCTACACGAGAAATCGCCCAGCCTGTCTTAGATCTAGATCAAGGCAGAGAACGGTTTGTGTATTGATGATCATCTTCCCCCATGAAGGCTGTTGCGTATTTATATGTGCGCTATGACAGAGCGTGTTGTGATTGCCTGTCTTGAAAAAATGGTCGTGAGAAAGTACTTGAAACTACTTTTGGGCCAATTTTTTACTGCCATTCGAGGAAAAATAATCTTAGAAGCAGTTGATTTTCGAATTAACTCTTCTTGTTTTTGAATCACATCTTTTTGTGCACGTATTTTTTCAGCTTCTTTATCTATTATTTTGTCTTTTGCATCTATCTCTTTTCTGAGCTTTTGCGTCGTTTTACAAGAGTCATGAAGAGTATAAGCCAATCCCAAATTAGCAATACTGATTGCCTCTCCATCCTATAAAGACGAGGAGGAGGTCAAAGTGCTAAAAAGGTACCTCAAAAAGCAGCAATGATTCGTATTTTAGTACCACCGCGGTGCCGTCTTATAGCGTTATAATAAAGTTACGAAAGGTGGTTTAGAAGGTGCTTTAATTTTTTTTGACTTTTAATAAATCATTGGAAAATAAGAGAGATTAAGATAATCTGGTGCGGACGGCGGGACTTGAACCCGCAAGGTCTTCGACCGGCAGATTTTAAGTCTGCTATGTTTACCGTTTTCATCACGTCCGCGATGTGAGTTCTCTCATAAGCTATATCTTTTATTGAATCAAGAATTAATGACAAAAGAAACATTTTTCATTTTTTAGTGAAATTTTGACTGACAATAGTTTCCTTTATCGATAGAAAAAGCTTTTATAATGTAAATAAAGTATGAAATGATTAGTGTTATGAGTCAATTTATTCAAGACGTCACAAAAGCTATGGTGGGATTGCATCACGTGTTTGCTGAAACACCACTTCAAAGAAATGATTTTCTTAGTCAAAAGTATGATGCAGAAATTTATTTAAAGCGTGAAGATTTAACACCGGTGCGGTCTTATAAGATTCGTGGTGCTTTCAATTTTGTTTCAGAAATGCTTAGCTGTATATCACCAGATTCTGCATTTGTTTGTGCTTCAGCGGGGAATCACGCGCAAGGGGTTTCTTTTGTTTGTCGTTATTTTAAACGTAAAGGCGTGATTTTCATGCCTATGACAACGCCACAACAAAAAATTGAAAAAACACGTATTTTTGGTAAAGAATTCATTGATATTCGTTTGGTTGGTGAAACATTTGATCAATGTTATGAAGCTGCGCAATCCTTTGTCGTAGAGAGCGGTGGTGTAATGGCTCCACCTTTCGATGATATTCGCATTATTACAGGGCAGGCAACAGTGCTTTGTGAAGCTGCTTTACAATGGAAAAAACTCAATGGAGAAAGTGAGCCAGATTTGATGATTGTGCCAGTAGGGGGTGGTGGTTTGGCAAGTGGAGTGAGCAAGTTTTTACATGAATATGGTTGGAAAACAAAGCTTCGTTTTGTTGAGCCGCAAAGAGCTGCAAGTTTGCTTGCTTGTTTGGAGAGTGGAAAACGCGTCAAGCTTGAAAGCATTGACACTTTTGTAGATGGTGCTGCTGTGGCTGAAATTGGTGCTCTAAACTATACAATTCTAAAGCAATTTCCCCCTGATTCTGTCATTACGGTTCCTGAAAACCGCGTTTGTTCTACGATGGTTGAAATGCTTAATGTTGAAGGTGTGGTTCTTGAACCGGCTGGTGCTTTATCGATTGATGCGCTTAACAGTATTCCTCCTCAAGAGTTAAAGGGGAAAAAAATTCTTCTCGTTATTTCAGGAGGTAATTTTGATTTTGAGCGTTTGCCAGAAATTAAAGAGCGTTCTTTACGTTTCCAAGGGTTGAGAAAATATTTTATTTTTAGTTTTCCGCAACATCCTGGTGCATTGCGTCATTTTCTTTCCACATTATCACCAGATGATGATATCGTACGTTTTGAATATCTTAAAAAGTCAGCGAGAAACTTTGGTTCTGTATTGGTTGCGATTGAAACAAAAAAATACGGTAATTTTTGTCTTTTAGAGGAAAAATTTCAAGCGTTAGGTTGGCGTTATCGTGATATTACTGATGATCAAACGTTATTTGATTTTGTTATTTGAGAAACTGAAATTTTACTAAAACAAGAAGTATAATGATGAAACCTATTTTTTATTCGGTGCTGAGTCTATTTTTCTTTTTGATTGTTAATCAACAGAGTTTAGCATCTCAGCCAACAATAGTACAAAAAGATGAACTTTCAAGAGTCGTTGTTGATGTCAATAATGCTATAAAAAATGGGGATTTTATGCCTATTTCTCGTTATATGCCTGAGCGGCTTTATAAAGAGATGGCACATCGATTGAATACAACAGAGAGTGCTTTACGTAGTGATTTTCTTCAACAGTTGCATAAGAAATTTGAGGGGTTGCCTTCTGGTGCTTATTATTTAGATAAAGAAAATATAGAGTATTTACAAACTGATAACGGTACTTTGTATGCTTTAATTCCAACAGTTCTTGAGATGAAAGATCGCATCATTCAATATAAAACTTTGGCGATTTTTGATAAAAACCAATGGTATTTAATTTATGGCGGTCAAAAAACTTTACAAAATCCAGTTTTTCTCGAGATTTATCCTGATTTTATCAAGGTACATTTACCGATGGACACAATCATCAAAAAGTAAACGATCTAAATATTGTTTTTATTCATGATAAATGTATTTCGTAAAGTTCTTGCTTTTTTATCATAATCCAAAGATAATAGAGGTGAAGGCATTTAGACTGGTTTGTTGGCTTTTTGTAAAGTGAAGTTTATACGCCTTTATCTTGATTTCAAGGTGTTCATGAGTTGCGCAAGCCGCTTTTTAGGCGTTGCTTCATTTAAAATGTCAGGGATTTCTCTTGCGCGGATTCTTGAGTGGAGAGTTCAGATGGTTACTTCTTTTGAGTTCTTCAGCTAAGGAAAGATTTTATTTTGCCTATAAAAGAAGAAAATGTTTTTACAAAGTTAGGTTTGCCTACTCTTTTGATTAAAAATTTATTCATTGCTGGGATGAGTAAACCTAAACCTATACAAGAACAAGCTATTCCAGTTATGTTGAAAGGACACGATATTTTAGGTGTTGCTCAGACAGGTTCTGGAAAAACCTTGGCATTTAGTTTGCCTATTTTAAGTCAGATTTTGGCTTTAGGTGATAAACGCTGCCCTAAAACTGCACGCGCTTTGATTTTAGCTCCAACGCGTGAACTTGCTGTTCAGATTGATGAAACGATTCGCACTGCGGCGAAAGGAGCACATCTTTCAACATGTCTTATTTTTGGGGGCGTATCACGTTTAAAACAAATTAAACGTATGGAAGCAGGTGTGGATGTTTTGATAGCGACTCCAGGGCGTTTGAGAGATCTTGTTCGTGAAAAGTGTGTTGATCTTTCCCAATCTCGTTTTTTGATTTTGGATGAAGCAGATCGTATGTTGGATATGGGGTTTATTCATGATGTTAAGCAAATTGCAAAGCTTTTGCATCAAGAGCGTCAGACAGCACTCTTTTCTGCAACAATGCCGAGGGAAATTGCTGTGCTTGCAAAATGTTTACTCAATGATCCGGTTAAAATTGAAGTTGTTCCTCAAGGTACTACGGCTGTAGAGATTTGCCAAAAATTATATTGTGTTCCTACGAATGAAAAAAAGAATGTTTTAAGTAAACTTTTGACAAATCCAGCTTTTGATTCGGTTATTGTTTTTACTCGAACTAAACATGGGGCAGATGCTGTCACACGTAGTTTAGAAAAGGTAGGATATTTAGTCGCAACAATTCATGGAAATAAATCACAAGGTGCTCGCCAGTCTGCTTTAAAAGCTTTTCGTGAAAGATCTGTGCAGATCCTAGTGGCAACAGATATTGCTGCACGCGGTATTGATATACCAGGGATAAGCCACGTTATTAATTACGACTTACCAGATGAAGCTGAAAGTTATGTACATCGTATTGGTCGTACAGGACGTAATGGCGCATCTGGTGTAGCACTTACGCTTTTTGATGAGAAGGTAGAAAGGTCCCGCTTGCGTGCTATAGAACGCTTGATTCGTATGAAATTGGTGGCTGAGGCTGTTCCAGAACAATTTGCAGCGTTTCCAGAAAAGCCAATTGTACGAGAAAGTAAAGAAAAAGAAAACGATAAGGAACGCCGTTTTAAAAAATCTAAACATCAAAAACAGTTTTTAGGTCGAAAAGATGATACCGCACAGTTGCAGCGGAAGAATTCTTCACCTCAAAATGAGAGGCATAAAAAAGCAAAAGCAGTAGTAAAGCGTGCAAAGCCTCTTCGTTTTCGAAAATCAGTTAAGAGGGCTGCTTAGATAAAGTCTTGAAAAAAGATCATGTACTGGAGATTTTTTACTTTTGTTGATTTATTCTCAATTGAAAAGAGCTATAAAATACTCTTGTCAAAGTAAGAAGATCCTTTAGAGGTTTTCATTTTTTAGAAATGAAAACTTCTAACTTTTTGGATTTATTAAAAATCTTTATTGTAGAGGCAATTATTTATTTGCTTTATTCCTATTTTTTTAAATGGGAATAAAAGTAGATTTTATTTATATAAAACTATTTTTATAAAGGATGTGTTTTATCTTTAATGATAACTTTTAATTTTAAAAATTGATGTCTAATAATAACTCATTGTTTTATATATTTAATAATTAATTATATCGTATTTTTTTCATTTTTAAGTTATTTATGCGGATCAATCAAAAGTATTCGCTTGCACGTTATGTGTGAAGTTGTCATATAAATAAACATTTGAAAAATAAATAAAATAATTTTTATAAACTCTTTCAAAGGCAATGGGGGATTGCTGAGATTGAGAGTTGGAAAATAGTATGATGGTATGGCTTTTATTATAAATAAAGATGGGGCTGATCAATCGATTTCATTTTATACCATTTACGGGTGTCATTGTGAAAGAGTCTTGGGGGGATTTAAGAGATATCTCTTTAAAAAAGCATGTGACTGCATAATACAATAGCGAGAATGTCATGATTTCTGAAGGCTTTCTCAGGACTCTTAACAATTTAGCTTGTTATCTTGGTTTTTACTGTAAAACACTATTATTTGGGGGGGATATAAAGTATTTGGGGGATATAAAGCCTATAAGATTTTATGTATTAAACGTTTTATGACAGTGTGGTGAACAAGGCAAGGTTGTTTGTAAAGCGTTGAAGTGGCTAGCAGGAGGCAACCTGTTAGATAAGACGTTGGAGTGTTTACAGACTTGTTTTATGTTTTTTGCTTTTAGGATGGGGAGGAGGTTATGTGGGGTGTATGGAGATAATATATGACCTTGATTATTGTTTCTTCCATTTTTCAAAATGATTGCTTCATGAGCAGGTTTTTAAGTTTAATTTCTTTATTGAGTATAAATTATGCTTTCTTTGGAAAAAAATATGAGACAGTTTCATTGCTGATGGAGCTTAATAATTCATCTTTGATGAAAGAAATCGTAATTTATAATTTATAATGTGCAAATAATTGCAGTGCCCTCTTATAGAGGTGCGGTGGTTTGAGAAAAGTAATCTTATTTGTGCTATTTTAAAATGAATCAACAGTTTTTTGCGTTCATTGCAAAAAACACATCCCGTAGGATATTGCGTTTCTATTTTATTGCAAAAATCCTATTCCATTACTTTTATTAACGAATCCCTCATGTCTAAAAACTTTAGAAAAAACAATAAATTACGTAGAATAAAAGAAAAGTGGCTCCCCGGGCCGGATTCGAACCAGCGACCAACCGGTTAACAGCCGGTTGCTCTACCGCTGAGCTACCGGGGAACGGTGCCCAATCATTTAATTGAAAAGGCTATAGCAAAGCAATACTGATTTGCAAAGGATAAAATTACTTTTTTAAAAAAAATATGATAAATTGTGTAATAAGAGGAAAAAAGGCGAGAGAATATTTCTACACCTTGACGGATGCGTTGCCTTCCCTTATTGAAACCTTTATGTTTGTTGACGAGGCCTCGTGGCGGAATGGTTACGCAGAGGACTGCAAATCCTTGTATCCCGGTTCGATTCCGGGCGAGGCCTCCAGCCGATTTTAAACGAAACGGCTTTTAGGGGAGATGAGGTATAGGAAAATAGATTATTTCCCTCTATTCTTGTGAAGACGCTTTTGTATGAGAGATTATACAGTTAAAATCTAATTGTTGACTGTAGCATCCTTTTTTCTAACACCCATAGTTTAAGAGATCTTCGTCCCTTGTTGTCGTTGTTTTGTTTGTTTTTTGTAGGTTAGGAGAAAATATTCGTTATGGTTGCAGATTTTGCTGAGCTTCGTCGCAAAATGGTTGACAATCAAATTCGTACAGTCGATGTAACGGATTTATCAGTTCTTGAAGCCTTTTTAACGGTATCTCGTGAAGATTTTGTATCGGAAGATATGAAAGTGTTAAGTTATCTTGATACTGATATTGTTCTATGTCCAGAGCAAGATGGGGTTCCTGCACGCTATTTGATGAAACCTGCGTCTCTAGCGAAATTACTACAGCTTGCCGCTGTAAAATCATCAGATGTTGTTTTAGATATTGGTGCAAATAGTGGTTATTGTGCAGCGTTGCTTGCAAAACTTGCAGGGTCTGTGATTGCGCTGGAAAGTGATAAATCTCTCTTTGAACGTGCTCTTGAAGCTTTAGAACGGAATCAATGTGATAATGTGGTTGTCGTTCATGGTCCATTAGAGAAAGGATATGCCGTTGAGGGACCTTATGACGTGATTTTCATTGAGGGATCTGTTGATTTTATTCCTCAAGGTATCTTTGATCAAATGAAAGACTGTGGACGTCTTGTTGTGGTTGAAGGGCATGGAAATGCTGCTGTTGCACAAATCTATATAAAAGAAGATGGGATCATCTCGGCTCGTCGTGCTTTTAACCTCGCTGTAAAGCCTCTTCCTTGTTTTTTCAAAACACCTGGTTTTGTGTTTTAGTGCTTGTTTGTTTTGTGAATAAAAGATAATTTTGTAATTTATTTGGGGTTTGTTATTGTGTGTATTATGTTTAGAGTAAACAAGAAGTTTCAGGCGTGTTTATTGCTGGTGTTGAGTGTTTTTCTATCAGAGGCTGTTTGTGCTGAAACATTGATGGATGCCTTTTCTAAGGCTTATAAATATAATGCTAAGTTGAATAGTGAACGTGCAGCTGTGCGTATATCCAGTGATGATGTTGTCATTGCGCGATCGGGGCTATTGCCACAAGTTGAGGGAGTTGGGAACTATGGGCGCAATAAGTCTTTTACAGGTCCTTATGTCACTTCTGGATCTATAGGAGTGAGATTAAATCAAAGACTATTTGATGGTTTTATCACGCAAAATATCTTTTCTTCAGCTCAAGTTAAGTTGCAGGCTCAGCGTGAATATCTTCGTAATGTTGAACAAAATACGTTTCTGGAGGCGGTGACCGCTTATGCTAATGTCTATCACGCACGTCGTGTTGCCGATCTTCGGAGAGAAAATTTGGCAGCTCTTGAGGAACAAGTTCGTTCCAATAAAGCAAAATTTGATGTGGGTGAAGGAGGGCATGTTGATCTTGCTCAAGCTCAAGCTGCACGTTCCGTGGCGGTTTCAGAGCTGAGTCTTGCTCGTGCTGATGTAAAAGCAGCAGAGGCAGTGTATCGACAAGTTATTGGTTCTGATCCTGAAAAGTTAAAACGCCCACCTGTAGCCAAAGATTTTCCCGTCAACCTTGATATGGCTTACCAAATGAGCGTTGTGATGCATCCAGCAATCCTTTATGCTAAATATTTAGTCGATGCGAGTGTTTATAATGTAAAGGCGAAAGAAGGGGCATTGCTCCCTAAAGTTGATTTTTCTGCAACTGCATCTTATAATCGAATCTACAGCGGGGTTGGAGAAGATGGCATTTCTAAATCGATAGTGTTGTCAGTAAGTGTCCCAATCTTTGAAGGAGGGCGTACGTCTGCGCAAATTCGCCAATCAAGGGAACAGCTTGGACAGGCGCAGCTTCAACTCGATTTGGCGCATAGTAATACGCGACAAGCACTTACTTCTGCTTGGTTTCAGTTGGAGGGCGCACGCTCATCTGTTGTTGCTTACCGTGAAAGTGTTCGTGCTGCTGAAATTGCTCTGAAAGGTCGTGTTCAAGAAAATCTCGTAGGGCAAGCAACGACGCTGGATGTTTTAAATTCTCGTACTCTATTGATTAATGCTCAGATTGCGCTTGCAATGGCAGAGCGTAATGCTGTTGTGGCGAGCTATAGTGTTCAATCTTCTATTGGTAAATTGACTGCAAGTTATTTAGGTTTAAAAACAATTAAATATATCCGATAATACATAAAAGTATCTCTTTGAATCTTATTAAATTATTTTAGTTTTTAAAAGCTTAGTAAATCAACAGTTGAATATGTTGAAAGATATTGCGGCGAGATATTATTTTTATAAGTGTAGAAAACTGTGTGTAGCGCCCTCTTTATGACAAGCATATTTGAAAATATCGTAGGAGGCATGTTGATCTTATAATTCTTTTGCATACACTGAAAATATGATTCTATTTGTTGTTGCGTCTTTGAGAGGTTGTAAAGTATGGTACAGAGTTCAAGCGTGTTACGTGAGCCAAGTATGGATGAAATTTTAACATCTATTCGTGAAATAATCGAAGAAAATGCGGTTCAATCTGATCACTTTTTAAATGAAGATGTTGCAGTGAATGCTTCAGAAGTGGCATCCGAGGGTATTTATGATACAACCTTATCGGTTGATGATGCTATGAAAGCTTTAGCTGATCGTATTGGTCTTTCTTCTGAAAATCAAGGAGGGAAGATAACGCAAGAGAAAGAGGATATAGAGGCAGAAAATAATACAGTTGGTATGGATATGCAAAAGATGAAGCTTTCTTCTGAAGAACGGAATTCTGTTTATAAAGCAAAAGAATATGAAGATGAGATAAGGAAATCACAGTCAGACGCTGGAAGGGATGGTCATGTGGAATTGTCTGCATATTGTATTTCTTCTGCAGAAAAGATTGCAAAGGATGTGTTGCGTCCTGCTATAGCAGAATGGTTACAGTCTAAATTGCCTATTTTGCTGGAAGATATTTTGCGTGAAGAGATTATGAAGGCGATTAAAAAATCGTCTTAATTATTTTTACATTATTTTTATGTTTTTCATTTTATGAGAATTTTGTTTGCGATTTTGCGAGCTCTCTAGTGAATGGCTGAGATTCACGAGATTCTGATCAGGTTTTGATCATATATTGTGTTTTTCAGCGGCGTTATGGATGGATAGAATGTTAGAAAAAAACTATGATGCTGCCTCTATAGAGCAACGGGTTGCAAAGAGATGGGAGACTCGTGGGGCTTTTAAAGCGGGAGCTGGTTCTAAAAGCGGTGCAGAACCTTTTTGCGTTATGCTTCCTCCTCCTAATGTTACGGGCTCACTTCATATGGGGCATGCGCTCAATACGACAATTCAAGATATAATAGTTAGATTTCAGCGGATGCGTGGCAGAAATGTGTTGTGGCAGCCTGGTATGGATCATGCTGGGATTGCTACGCAAATGGTAGTGGAGCGTCAACTTGCAGAACGCCAAGAGCCAACGCGTCAAGAAATGGGGAGAGAAAAGTTTATTGAGCGTATTTGGGAATGGCGTTATGAAACTGGAGGCGTTATTGCAAACCAGTTGCGTCGCCTTGGGGTTTCATGTGATTGGTCGCGTGAGCGGTTTACAATGGATGAGGGGTTGTCGCAGGCGGTTCGTGAAGTCTTTGTCACGCTTTATAAGCAAGGGTTGATATATAGGGATAAGCGCCTCGTCAATTGGGATCCTAAATTGTTGACAGCTATTTCAGATCTTGAAGTTGAGCAAAAAGAAGTTCAAGGACGTTTGTGGCACTTTAGATATCCACTTGAAGGTAAAATTTTTGATCCAAATGATGCGACAACTTTTATAACAGTGGCGACAACACGACCAGAAACAATGCTTGGTGATACAGGAATTGCTGTTAATCCTGAAGATGAGCGTTATAAAAATCTTATCGGTAAAAATGCTCTTTTGCCGCTTGTTGGTCGTAGGTTATTAATTGTTGGTGATAGCCATGCTGATCCTGAAGCTGGAAGTGGTGCTGTAAAAATCACACCAGCTCATGACTTTAATGACTTTGAAGTAGGACAGCGTAATCATTTACGCTTGATCAATATTTTTACCCAGCAAGCCGAGATTTTTCTTCGTAAAAATGAAGCATTTTTCGATGGTTTGATTTTATCAGATGAATTAAAAATGTTAGTAGAAAATCTCGATAAATCTGATCGTTTTGTTGCTCGCCAGAAGATTGTTTCTTTGATGGAAGAACAGGGATATTTAGCTTCTGTTGATGATCATACCCATATGGTTCCTCATGGAGATCGCAGTGGTGTCCCTATTGAGCCTTTTTTGACAGATCAATGGTATGTTCATGCTGCTGAATTAGCAAAGCCAGCGATAGAGGCTGTTCAACAAGGCAAAACGCAGTTCGTTCCCGATAACTGGAAAAAGACGTACTTCAATTGGATGGAAAATATTCAACCTTGGTGCATTTCTCGCCAATTATGGTGGGGACATCAGATTCCTGCTTGGTATGGTCCTGATGGAACGGTTTTTGTTGAAAAAAGTGAAAAAGAGGCTTTAGATTCAGCTTTTGCTCATTATGGTGAGGTTGTTGAATTAATCCGTGATCCGGATGTTTTAGATACTTGGTTTTCATCAGCTCTTTGGCCTTTTTCAACATTAGGATGGCCAAATAAAACGACTGAATTATCTACTTTTTACCCAACATCTTTATCTGTGACAGGATTTGATATTATTTTTTTCTGGGTTGCTCGTATGATGATGATGGGACTTCACTTTATGGGTGACGTTCCTTTCCCAACGGTTTATGTGCATGCTCTTGTGCGGGATCAAAAGGGTGCAAAGATGTCAAAATCAAAGGGAAATATTATTGATCCCTTAGAGCTTATTGATCAATATAGTGCTGATGCACTTCGGTTTACTTTAGCTATTATGGCAGCACAAGGTCGTGATGTAAAACTTGATGTTTCCCGTATTGCTGGTTATCGTAATTTTGCTACGAAATTGTGGAATGCTACCCGATTTGCACAGATGAATGGTGTGAAGCATGATCCAGCTTTTAAACCAGAACAAGCAAAATTGGCGCTTAATCGTTGGATTTTAACAGAGTTATCTAAAACAATTTCAGCGGTTACGACTGGTATTGAACACTATAAATTTAATGAGTCAGCTGCCACTCTTTACCGTTTCATTTGGAATACATTATGTGATTGGTATTTGGAGCTTCTCAAACCTATTTTTCAGGGGGAAAATGAAGATGCTAAAAATGAGGCTCAAGCTTGTACTGCTTGGGTTTTAGATGAGGTTTATAAACTTCTTCATCCTTTTATGCCTTATATGACGGAAGAGTTGTGGTCTCTTACAGAAACGCAAGCCATCAAGCGTGAGGATATGCTCGCATTGACAAAATGGCCAGAGAAAACATTGATAGATGAAGAAGCTGCTGATGATATTAATTGGCTTATTGATGTCGTCACGGGGATTCGGTCTGTACGTTTTGAAATGAATATTCCAGTGGCGACACAAACACCTCTTGTTGTTGTCGAAGGAGGGGAAGTAACGCGAGAGCGTGTGAAGCGTTATGATGCACTTCTTAAAAAATTAGCGCGTATTGAAGTTATTGATTTCTCTGATAAAGTTCCGGAAGTATCGGCACAAATGATTTTGGGAGAGGCTGTTTTTTGTTTACCATTAGGACAGTTGATTGATTTGGAGGCTGAACGTGTTCGTTTGAGGAAGGATGTCAGTAAAATTGAACAAGATATTGAAAAAATATCGCTTAAGTTAAACAACCCCCAATTTATAGCAAATGCAAAAGCAGAAATTGTTGAGCGTGAGCGGAACAGGGTTGTAGAACTGCGTGCAGCGCAGAAAAAAATATTTGTTGCTTTAGAGCGGTTAGATTGATTTCAACTTTTTATTTTTTTGATAGATAATTGCATACCAGTAGGGCTAGTATAGATCTTCTTTAAAAGGAAACTTTTTCTTTTGTTAGTTTTTCATGAACGATCATAAAATCTCTACTGAAATCCATTGTTTTATGTTTATCATTAAAGAGACATCTTTTAAGGCATCCAAGCCTATTCCACGACGTAGATCATGAGTGGTATAACGGTAAATCCATTGAGCTTCCCTTCTTTATGCTTGTGAAGTAACAAGCGCCGGGGGGCACCATTCTGTCCAATATCCGGATAACCCTTAGCTCAAACCGTTCGTAAGAGGCATTTTTAGTTCTTTCTTACACAGAGTTTTTATCCACATAGCTCTCTCTGCTTGTAATGTGCAAGCGGATGGTTTTGATTGATTTAACATGGAACAGGTTTGGAATGAGAGAATCTTACGATATTCGAGGTCCTCATTCAATATGCAAAAAGGTAAATCATCATTATAAATCAAAACATTGTTTTATTTCTGTAAAATATCATCATTTAGAGTAGCAATATAAGGCATGTAAAATTACACATGTGGTATTTTTTGTATGTAGTGGTGAGTATTCTGAGGTAGAACTTGTGTGTAAAGTATGAAGTAACCCCATGTGAAATGATGTCAGGTGCAATCCGTTAAACAAAAAGCTTGTATTGTTTATAGATTGACGGAGACAAAAAACTTCATCTTTAAGGTGGTAAGGCAGTCGTGAAGTTATAAGTTAACTATCATCATTATATTTATCCATCTTTCGTATTGTTTTTTATATTTAAACGCTTACCATTCATCATGTATTCTCTTCATTCTCAAGTTGCTGTTTAATGTACGTTATTTTATTGAACGATTTTTACTCATACGTATAAAATTTTAAGATCGATAAAGCTTAGAATGTTAAAGGATGTGTTACAAAATATAGAATGATGATTTATATTTAAAAATCAATTTGTTGTATATAAAAATGGATACTTAATTTTATCGAACATTTTGGATGATTTTTATCTATTTGTCTTTTCTTTTAAAATTTTTACTTTAAAATCGCGTATGCTTCTTACTAAGAAAAAGAGTTTAAATATCTACAAAGAAATTTGTAACAGATATAATCATTAAAATTGAGATAGGGGGGGAAATGGTTAATAGGTTTCAGATATGGAAAAAAGTCACGATTGTTGTGATTTTAGGGGGATTTTTTTCGACTGTTTATGTAATAGATGTCAATAGCTTGCAAGAAGCGAATGATGGTTCGTTTTATTTTTTTAAACGTGGCATGTCTGCTTATAAAAATGGGCATATAAATCAGGCTATTGCAGCATTACGTTGTGCAGCTAAGAGAGGCCATATTGGTGCGAATTGGAAACTTGGCTCTATCTATGCCAACGGTGATGGTGTTCCTAAAAATGATTATAAGGCATATAATTTTTTTGCATATATTGTTGAAAAAGGTGCTGATCTTGGTTCAGAGGATGAAAGTTATGTTTCTGATGCATTGGTTAAACTTGCGAGATATATAAAAAAAGGTATTCCTCAATCACCTGTGAAACCTGATCCTTCTTATGCTGCTCATCTTTATATGCAGGCTGCGGTAAACTATGGAAATCCTAAAGCTCAGTATCATTTAGGAAAAATATTTTTAAAGGGAGAGGGAAGGGAGAAGAATCTTATACAAGCAGCACGATGGTTTCAACTTTCAGCAAAAAAAGGAAATCCTTCTGCCCAAGCAATGCTTGGAAATATACTGCTTCAAGAAGGAAAAATTGTCCGTGGGGCAGCAATGTTAACTGCTGCCTATGAAAAAGCTAACGTAAAAGACAAAAATTGGATTCATCCTTTGCAAGAACAGGCTTTTGCTCTTTGTAATGAATCTGAGAGACGTACAGCAATTTCACTGGTTGCTGAGATTTTAAAGAATAACAGTTTTTAAACATCTGATTGTAATATTTTTACATTCTCTCATCTTATATTAAACTCTGTTTTCTTGTATACAAGTTCATAGTAAAGATAGCTTTTTTTTTGATAATCTAATGGCTAATGACTTAAGATTTTAGACAAAAATTCTTGCGTTCTCGGTTTTCTTGCTTGCGGATCAGAAAAAAACTCTTTAGATGAACAGTCTTCAAGAATTGTTCCTTGATCTATGAAAATAACACGCTCAGAGACTTTTTGCGCAAATCCCATTTCATGGGTTACACAAATCATCGTCATACCTTCTTCTGCTAAGCTAATCATGACATCGAGTACTTCACCTACCATTTCAGGATCTAGAGCAGATGTTGGTTCATCAAAAAGCATGACAAGTGGATCCATAGTTAAGGCACGTGCAATAGCAACACGTTGTTGTTGCCCTCCAGAAAGTTGACCAGGATATTTATCTTTGTGTTCAATGAGGCCAACGCGCTCAAGATATAACAATCCACGTTCAAGTGCTTCTTTTTTGCTTCGTTTTAGGACTTTGATTTGTGCAATTGTCAAATTTTCTGTGACAGATAAATGGGGGAAAAGCTCGAAGTGTTGAAACACCATTCCTACCTGACTTCGCAATTTAGGCAGATTCGTTTTTTTTGAATGAACAGGTATTCCATTAATCCAAATTTCACCTTTTTGAAAAGGGACGAGAGCGTTAATAGTTTTAATGAGTGTTGACTTTCCTGAGCCTGATGGACCACAAACGACAACGACTTCTCCTTTATTAATATTGGTTGTACAGTTTTTAAGGACTTTAATTTCGCCATACCAATTAGAAACATTTTTTATTTCGATCATATGAGTAGACATTTTTTTTCCTGTTAGCGAATAATGGATACTTTTTTTTGTAAATACAAAACTATTTGTGACAGTGTAAAACAGATAACAAAATAGAAAATAGCTGCTAAGATATAAGCTTCTTGCTTTACACCAAAATTATTAGCAGCAATATCAAAACCATTCAAAAGGCTATGACCACTGATGGCATAAACAAGGGTTGTATCCTGAAAAAGGATAATAACTTGTGTTAAAAAGACTGGAAGCATATCTCTAAAGGCTTGAGGAAGAATGACAATGTACATACTTTGCCAATATGTCATTCCAAGAGCTTGTCCTGCATATTTTTGTCCTTGCGGAACTGAATTGATTCCAGCACGCATAATCTCAGCAAAATAAGCCGTTTCAAATGCGGTAAAGGTAATGAGTGCTGATTTATTTGCACCAATGGATATACCGGTTAAAAAAGGCAGAAGCACGAAAAACCATAAGATAACCATCACAAGTGGTATTGAACGCATAGCTGTTATGTAACTGATTGCAAACCAAGAAAGAAGTTTTATGGAAGAAAGGCGCATCATTGCTAAAAGCGTACCGAAAACAAACCCCAATACCGTTGCAAAAAGAGTTAGAAAAACGCTAAAGAGTAAACCTGATAAAATGTAAGAACGAAATACATCAAAGGTAAAAAAGGAAAAATCAAAGTCGGAAAAATTGAAAGGAAAATAAAGTCCAAACTGAGAGCTTATGAAATTCATCATATTCAATTTCCCTTTATTTGAAAATTAGGAATTTTGAGTATTTGTTCAATGACTGTCATCACAATGAATACGAATAAGGCTATTAGAATATAAAGGATCGTAACAAGTAAATAATTTTCGTAAACATGGCTTACCTCTTCAATTGCTTGGTATTGAAATTGCATGAGCTCATTTATTGAAACGGCGAATGCTATAGACGAATTTTTCACAATCCCCATTGCTTCTGAAGTAAGAGGTGGCATAATTGCACGTATAGCACGTGGTAGTATAATATAGCGATAACTTTGATAAGTTGTAAACCCCATTGCCATAGCAGCATAGCGTTGTCCAGAAGGAATCGCTTCAATGCCTGAACGAACCTGTTCAGCAATGCGTGCAGATGTAAAGAATCCCAATGCGCATGTTATTAAGAGAATGGGGGAAAATTTCATCGCTGGTGGATAAATCTTCGGAACAACAAAATACCACAAAAACACTTGTACAAGGAGGGGAATATTACGCATAATCTCTACCCAAATAGTACCGATAGTGCGAAATATATAATTGATTATGGATGTTTTGGGTAAAGTGCGCATTGTTCCTATAATAACACCACACAATACAGCTAATATAAGTGAAGTGATAGACAATATAACCGTATTTTTAAAGCCATCGAGAAGTGTATCTAAATAGGTATGGCTCACACCGGGAGTTCCCAAGCATCCTGTTACCAATGTTTGAGTAAGGTCATCTCTACAAAGGAAAGAAAAGTCCATTAATTGATATTCCCTCAAATTAGTCATTCACAAATAGGGCAATAAACCAAGCGCATCTACATAGGCCAAATTTATTAAAAAGTGAATTAAAATATAAACCACACTCAATTTCAAAAGAGTGTGGTTCTTCTTTATTAAATTCTATAAATCTTTTTCCGCGTAGCTTTCTCGAGGCTTATTATTTGGGTGATCCCAAGCATATCTTGTTTGTTTTGACAAGGGAAGGTTCATAACAGTGTTAGCAGGTGGGATCGGTTTCATAAACCACTTATTATAAAGCTTTTCCAGTGATTCATCTTTAATCTGACGTACGATACTATCGTTGATTGTTTGTTCAAATTTTTTGTCATTTAATCTGAGCATACAGGCAATAGGTTCGACTGAAAGTACAGTATCAAGAATGACATAATCAGATGGATTCTTTGATTTAGCAATATGTCCAGCAAGAATTGAAGCGTCCATGACAAAAGCATCTGCCTTACCAGATTCTAATAATAAAAAACTATCTCCGTGATCTTTTCCCTTTAAAACTTTAAACTGAATGTTTTTTGCACGTTTATTTTTACGAATAAGTTGAACAGATGTTGTACCGGTGGTCGTTGCAACTGTTTTTCCATTTAAATCCTCAAGAGATTTAATGTTAGAGTTTTTCTTTACAGCAATCCGAACCTCTTCAATGTATGTCGTATAAGCAAATGCTGCTTCTTTACTGCGGGCAATATCATGTGTTGTTGAGCCGCACTCAAAATCATAGGTTTTATTTTTTAAGAGAGGAATTCTATTTTGAGAAGTGATGGGAAGATAATGAATTTTAATTGGTTTACCAATTTTTTTTGAGATATCATCAATGATCCGTTCTGCCATTTCTGTATGAAAGCCTACATATTTATTATTACCAAGGGCGTAGGCTAAACCAGATGATTCACGGACACCTAAAGTAATTTCACCTGTTCGTTTTATTTTTTCAAGAGTATCATGTTCAGCATGCGCGAAACTTGAGAATCCAATGGACGTTGCTGCAATAAGCATTAATAATGATTTCTTCATTTATGTCCTCCATTCATTTATTTTTATTTTATTTGCTTAAGATATACTGTTTATATGCTGTAGCATAGTTATTATTTTTGAGTGGAATTTTTTTTGTTGTCTCATGAAATGAGGATTTTACTTTCTTAATTGATATTAAGGTTAATCCAAACAGGAACGTGGTCGGATGGTTTTTGATATCCCCTTACTTCTGTTTGGCTATGAGCGCAAATTAATTGATCAACAGCTTCTGGTGATAATAATAAATGATCAATGCGAATCCCATTATTCTTAGGCCAAGCACCTGCCTGAAAATCCCAAAAACTGAAGGAGGGAGTATCGGTGACATTCCGGATAGCATCATAAAAACCTAAATGGAGAATACGTTGGAATGCTTTTCTTGTTTCTTGAAGAAATAAGGCATCTTGATACCATTCTTGAGGTTTTTTTGCATCTAATGGAGTGGGGATGACATTATAATCACCTGCTAGAATAAGAGGTTCTTCATACGCAAGCAATGATTTTGCATGTGTATATAATCTTTCCATCCATTCTATCTTATAGGAATATTTTTCACTCTCAATAGGATTCCCATTTGGCAAATAGAGAGATGCAACACGAACAACACCTTTGTTTGTTGAATAAACAGCTTCAATGTAACGTGTTTGTTTATCATTATCATTGCCTGGTAATCGACGGATCACTTCATCTGGTGTTTTTTTAGAGAGAATCGCAACGCCATTAAAACTTTTTTGTCCGTGTGTTTCTATATGGTAACCTAAACTTTCAATTGCATCGCGTGGAAAATTTTCATCGATACTTTTAATTTCCTGTAAACAGACTATGTCCGGCTGGCTTTGCTGCAGCCATTGACATAATGTTTCATGTCGTGCTTTTATCCCGGCAATATTCCACGTTGCTATTTTCATGGCGCTCATCATTAGATATCCAATATGCAATTCAATTTACTGCATGTATGTTTTACTACAGTCACATCGCTGTTTTTTTGTTTATAGGGGATATTACTATGGTAAATTGATTTATCAAGAGTAGCGGTAAAAGCAAATTTAAAGTTTTAAAATTTAATTTATTTTCATTTTTAAAAACTTTCTGCTGTTTAGTTCTTGACGAATGTACGTGTTCTCGCTATTAGAGATGGATATAACCGATGTGAATGTAATCAGGTGTTTTGGATATGAACCGGATCATTCACAGGTGTTAAGAAGATTAAAAGCAAATGCTAGTGCAAAAGGCTATTGCCTTCTCTGCTTATGGTCGGGTAAACTGTTTTTTGCAGGTGTGCCCGATTTTGTGTATAGACTTAGATATCTGTTCCGATTCTGTTGGGGTGGATAGAAATAAAAATAGAAAAGCCCGATTGGGTGAGACGAATGTAGATCGAAAAGAGGAAGGTTGCATGCCTACCGTAAACCAGTTGATTCGCAAGCCGCGTGTGGCGCCAGTTAAACGTAATAAGGTTCCTGCTCTGCAGTCGAATCCGCAGAAGCGTGGTGTCTGTACGCGTGTTTATACAACAACACCGAAGAAACCTAATTCTGCTCTTCGTAAAGTTGCTAAAATTCGCTTGACGAATGGATTTGAGGTAATTGGTTATATTCCTGGAGAGGGACATAATCTTCAAGAGCACTCTGTTGTAATGATTCGTGGTGGTCGTGTGAAAGATTTGCCAGGAGTTCGTTATCACATTATTCGTGGTTTACTTGATACGCAGGGTGTCAAGAATCGTAAACAGCGTCGTTCAAAGTATGGCGCAAAGCGTCCAAAATAATATTGAGAGACAAAGCTAATGTCCCGTCGTCATAGAGCAGAAAAGCGTGAGATTAATCCAGATCCCAAATTTGGTGATTTGGTTATTATGAAATTTATGAATGCCATTATGTTTGATGGTAAAAAATCAGTTGCAGAGCGTATTGTTTATGGTGCGCTCGATTCTGTGGAAAAAAGAGTAAAAACAGATCCTGTGGCTCTATTTCATCGAGCTTTAGAGAATATTGCTCCTCATATTGAGGTTCGTTCACGCCGTGTTGGTGGCGCTACTTATCAAGTTCCGATTGATGTTCGTCCTGATCGTCGTCAGGCTCTTGCTATTCGTTGGTTGATTGCGGCGGCACGTGGTCGAAATGAAACGACGATGGTTGAGCGTTTATCTGGTGAATTGATGGATGCGGCTAATAATCGTGGTTCTGCCGTGAAGAAGCGTGAAGATGTTCATCGTATGGCTGAAGCTAATCGTGCTTTTTCTCACTATCGCTGGTAGAAGTTTTAAACTAAGGCAAATATAATGGCTCGCGAATATAAAATTGAAGATTATCGTAATTTTGGTATTATGGCGCATATTGATGCTGGTAAAACTACGATGACTGAACGTATTCTGTTCTATACCGGTAAGAATCATAAAATTGGCGAGACCCATGATGGGGCTTCTACAATGGATTGGATGGAGCAGGAGCAGGAGCGTGGTATTACGATTACGTCTGCTGCGACAACGACATTTTGGGAAGGGCAAGACGGTCGGAAGCGTCGCTTTAATATTATTGATACGCCAGGGCACGTTGATTTTACGATTGAAGTTGAGCGCTCTTTGCGTGTTCTTGATGGTGCAATAGCCTTGTTGGATGCAAATGCTGGTGTGGAGCCTCAAACGGAAACTGTTTGGCGGCAAGCTGAGAAGTATCGCGTGCCTCGTATGGTTTTTGTTAATAAAATGGACAAAATAGGAGCTGACTTCTATCGTAGTGTGGAGATGGTTGGTTCTCGGTTAGGTGCTAAAGCGCTTGTTTTGCAGTTGCCGATTGGTGCTGAAAATGACTTTGAAGGAGTTGTTGATCTTGTAGAAATGAAGGCTTTAAAGTGGGATGGTTCTATTGGTGCCTCGGCAGTGATAAGTGAAATTCCCTCTGAGTTAAAGGAGAAAGCTGAAGAATATCGCGAGAAATTGATTGAGATGGCTGTGGAGGTTGATGAAGCTGCGACAGAGGCTTATTTGGAAGGTGTTATGCCAACCAACGAGCAGCTTGTTTCTCTCATTCGTAGGGGGACAGTAGAAGTTCAGTTTCATCCGGTTCTTTGTGGTACGGCTTTTAAAAACAAGGGGGTGCAGCCACTTTTGGATGCTGTTGTTTCCTATCTTCCTTCTCCAATTGATATTCCGGCGATTAAGGGTGTTGATGTAAAGAATGAGGCTGAGACGACACGCGAATCTTCTGATGATGCTCCGTTATCTATGCTTGCTTTTAAAATTATGAATGATCCTTTTGTTGGTTCATTGACGTTCTGTCGTATTTACTCAGGTAAAGTTCAGAAAGGTATTTCTCTTGAGAATACTGTGAAAAAGAAAAAAGAGCGTTTGGGGCGTATGCTTCAAATGCATTCAAATTCTCGTGAGGATATTGAAGAAGCATTTGCTGGTGATATTGTTGCTCTTGCAGGACTTAAGGAGACGACAACAGGGGATACTCTTTGTGATCCTTTGAAGCCTGTTATTTTGGAGAGGATGGAATTTCCAGAGCCTGTTATTGAGATTGCAATTGAACCGAAGACAAAAGCAGATCAAGAAAAAATGGGTATTGCTCTTAACCGTCTAGCAGCCGAAGATCCTTCATTTCGTGTTAAATCGGATGAGGAATCTGGTCAGACTATTATAGCTGGAATGGGTGAGCTTCATCTTGATATTATTGTTGATCGTATGCGGCGTGAGTTTAAGGTTGAAGCAAATGTTGGGCAGCCTCAAGTTGCTTATCGTGAGTCAATTACTAAAATGGCGGAAATTGATTATACGCATAAGAAACAATCGGGTGGTGCAGGTCAATTTGCTCGTGTGAAAATTGTTTTTGAGCCTCATGATGGTGATGACTTTATTTTTGAGTCAAAGATTGTTGGTGGTGCTGTTCCTAAAGAATATATTCCCGGTGTCCAAAAAGGGATTGAGAGTGTTATGGGGTCAGGTCCTCTTGCGGGCTTTCCTATGCTTGGTGTAAAAGCGACTCTCATTGATGGTGGCTATCACGATGTTGATTCTTCGGTTTTGGCTTTTGAGATTGCTGCTCGTGCGGCTTTTCGTGATGGGGCAAAGAAGGCTGGTGCACAGCTTCTTGAACCGATCATGAAGGTGGAAGTTGTTACACCAGATGATTATGTTGGTGATGTTATTGGTGATCTCAATTCTCGTCGGGGACAGATTTCAGGAACTGAAGCGCGCGGCATTGCAACGGTTGTGAATGCAATGGTTCCTTTGGCAAATATGTTTGGTTATGTGAATACTCTTCGCTCTATGAGTCAGGGGCGTGCGCAGTATACAATGCAGTTTGATCATTACGAGCCTGTGCCTTCAGCTGTTGCTTTGGAGATTCAAAAGAAATACGCGTAATTTCAGGTTGGTAATTAATTTTTAACTTAGTCCTTGGCTTGGACGGAAAATGGAGAGCTCAAATGGCGAAGAGCAAGTTTGAACGAACAAAACCGCATGTTAATATTGGTACGATTGGTCACGTTGATCATGGGAAGA